>JBMSAO010000088.1:0-19011 GCA_049414425.1 Desulfurococcaceae archaeon | reverse complement strand
CGCTCTGCTCTCACTAAGGCTTTTTTAACCCCGCCCTCTCATTATATTAATCCTGGGGTGTCTTAATGAAGAGGCTATTAGCACTCAGACTCTACTTGCTGAGAACTAAGAAGCAATTGTGTTGCGTTCCGCACTAAGGCTTTTTTTAAACCCGCCCCCCTATTATATTAGCCCTGAGGTGTCTTAATGAAGAGGCTATTAGCACTCGGACTACTCTTTCTAGTCTTAGTAGTATCCCTCTACATACAGAACTACAGTATTGGGCAGGCTGGGAGGACTATTGTAATAGCAGTTGACTTAGCTCACAACGAGAAGGACAAGTACTTAGGCCACATACAAGGCAATATCACGAGCGTGACTATTAATGGAGTTGTGTACCCAATTCAGTGGGTGAATATATCACAAGGCGCGACTATAACGAGTGACTTACTAGCTAACGTAGACATACTGCTAATTGGCCAGCCAACAGTGGCGTTTGCTCCAGAGGAGATGGAGGCTATTAAGAACTGGCTACTCAAAGGAAACAAAGTACTGTACATTGCCGGTGACAGCGACTACGGCGGCGGACCAGCGAGTATTAGTGCTGTCAACGCGCTACTTGAGTATCTAGGCTCTAAACTGAGACTAGAACACGCGGGCGTATACACCTACGTTGGTGATACTTACAACTACAAGGGAGCAGACCTACCTACCGCGGCGGGAAGATACTACAGAGTCCTGGCCTTCGTCGAGCCAGACGATATTTCAGAACTCTATACTAGCATGGTCGCGGAGGGCATTACCAAGCCAATAATAATGCACGGCCCTACAGCAGTAATATGGTATGACGGCGAGAATTACAGGGACCCAGTTAACGAGACGTATCCAGGTCTAATAAGACTAGTCTGGTACAGGAGGGCCTACATAGGTGACAACAAGCTACCAGCCCCGTACCTCTACGACCCTCTAGTGTACGGTTCTGGCACATACAATAGCTTCGTAGCTTATGCAGCGGAGTACTACGCTGACTTGAACAACATAATCACAGTTGCCGGCGAGTCGCTGTACGGCGACTACGAGCCGGCCTGGTCCTCTAGGTACTACGGAGTAGATCTCGACGGCCCCAAGTTCGTCACTAACCTCATTAGGTGGTGGGTCAAGATGATAACTACGCCGAGAATGAGAGTAGTTCTCAGCTTCGCAGACCCTGAAGGCGACGACAAGGGCCCAGGGACTCTAGTGTACCCGACAAACCCCGTCTTCCAGCCCGGAGTCTTTGACATTGTCAGGTTTGAAGTGCTCGAAGATGCGGACTTCATATACCTGAGAACAACGGTTAAGAACATAGGAGGCAATCCGTGGGGTGGTCCTAACGGCTTCTGCCTGCAAATAGTATTCGTGTACGTTAAGACAACAGTAGAGACGCTACCACTCAACACGTCGGCCCCCGGCCTCAACGTTAGAGTGTATCCTGGATGGCACTACATGGCTGTGGCGGCTCCAGGGTGGGGTGGAGAGCCCTGGCCTGGTGGCCAGGCCGGAGCACTGTATGCTGGTAACGGCACAATAATCGCCAGCGAGGGAGACCTCTTCGACGTCTACTACGCTGAAGACAACTCAATAGACATCAAGATATCTAAGACACTACTAGTAGATGTTGAAAACCTCGAGAACTGGGTGTTCGCAGTAGCAATAGCTAGCTACGACGGATTCCAGACGTCGAGAGTCAGACCAGTAAAGCCGGGCGACCCCGAGGAGTGGGTGCTTGGCGGAGGCGACCCCAAGGCCCTACTAGCCGGTGTTCAGCCACTAGTAATAGACTTCCTCGCGCCAACAGCCGAGGAGCAGTACCAGGCCCTCTCATCCTACAACCCCGATACAGGAGAGCTTGCAGTAATATTCGGCATGAGTAAGACTGGGCCGGTGAAGCCGCAACTGCCAGCCCAAACACCCACACCCACACCCACGCCGACACCTACACCTACACCAACACCAACACCAACACCCACGCCAACACCGACTCCGACTGACACGCCAACACCTCTACCATTACCATTAATTATAGGAATAGTAGCGGCGATTATAGTAGTCGCGGCAATAATTATTGTCGTGGCCAGGAGGAAGTAGACTCTACAACTCACTCGTAAGTTTTTTTATTTTTCTCGCCTAGCTTCCTAGTTAAAGTCTGCTAGTTTAGCTTTAATACTTCTCTCTCAGCTAATTTACCCCTGGGGTGAGCATCGTGAACTGGAGTGTGAAGTTACTCACTCTGCTACTCGCCTTCCTAGTACTCCTCCCAGTACTGAGACTATCTCTAGTTGTACACACCGAGACGTGGCCGTGGGATGTGAAAGAAGAGCCTTATCCCTGGCTAGAGCACCTAGCGAACTTGACAGACGTGCGTAATATTAGACTAACAATTCTAACTAGACACGAAATGTCTATACAGGATCTCGTGAAGAGGAAATTCCTAGAGTCCCCTGTGGCGAGAGCACTCGGCATTGTCGATGTAAGGTTCGTATACGTGGCCGCCGAGCTGTGGCCCGATTACATTGAGAGAACTAAGAGGCTCGGCACGCCAATAGACGTTGCGTGGGGAGGCGGCCCGACACTATTTAACATGCTCGACGAAATGGGCTACTTAATGCCACTCGACCCTACAACTCACTCGGAGCAATACGCAGTCTTCTACGAGCTTAGTAAAATACCCGAGATAATAGCTGGCGCGGAGACTTATAAGAGAGACTCAGAGGGCCGTATAAGGTGGATTGGTAGTAGTGTTAGTAGCTTTGGTTTTACAATAAACAAGCAAGCACTACAGTACTACGGCCTGCCAGAGGCTAGGAGCTGGGATGACCTCACAAAACCAGGGTACGCTGCATACCTGCCGGTTAAGCCACTAACAGGAATAGCAGACCCCACAATGAGTACTAGTAACTTGAGAATTTTCGAGATAATACTGCAAGCTAAGGGCTGGGAGGCCGGGTGGAGGACACTAACACTAATAGCCGCTAACTCCATTATATACAGCGGTAGCGGAGAGGTGAGAGACGCTGTAATAAGAGGAGACATAGCAATTGGCACTACTATAGACTTCTACGGCTACATGGCCATGCACGTAAACCCCGACTGTATATACGTAGCACCTGGAGGCGAGACGATAGTTAATGCTGATCCAGTCGCCATACTGAAAGACACTAGGTATCCTGTTCACGCGGCGGCATTTGTGGCGTGGGTGCTGAGCGAGTTTGGAGGCCAGTTAATCTGGCTTAACGAGGAGATCAACAGAATACCAGTGAATCCAAGAGTATTTGAAACCCCGGATGGGGCTGCTAGACCCGACTTGAAGAGCGCTTTTGAGGAGATCTCAAGAGCGCGCGGAATAGTATTCAACGAGACTCTCTCAGTGAGCTGGGTTAACTCAGTAATGTACTACTTCAAGGCGACACTAGTAAACGCTCACAGCGACTTACAGCAGGTGTGGGCTAGTATTGCAAAAGCCTACCAAGAGGGCAGGATCTCGAAAGAGTGGTTTGACTACTTGGTACGAGAGCTCGGTAGGCCCGTTGAATTCGTAGATCCGCTAACAGGGACTACTGTGGAATTCACACTCGAATACGCTGTTAGAGTTAACACTAAGTTGAAAGAAGACCCGAGCTTCTACAACGCCATTATGAGAAACTGGGAGAGCGCAGCTCGCGACAAGTACCTCCACGTATACGACTTACTACAAAGAGCCCTTAGAGGCGAGCCAATACCCACAGAGACCCCCACAGAGACTACTGCGACTCAGCCGGCAACTCAGCCACCAGGAATCTGGCCACCGCGAACAATACTACTAGTGGGAGTAATAGTGGCTATTGTAGTCGTAATAGCGGCGCTGGCTATAGCTAGGAGAAAGTAGCTCCACCTCGAGAACTTCTCGGCGAGAGACCTCTACTCCTAGTTTTTTTAGACGTAAACTACTACTCACTTCTTAGGGAGCTCTGTGGGTGTGTGCTCTTGACTAGTGGGAGATGGGGTCTCTTAGATATAGCTCTAGCCAGTGTACTGTTCTCCGCTCTCTACGTACTCAGCTACGAGGCCCTACCACCAAGTGAAGCGGAGTTCTTCGCTTACATTATATGGCTCGCCAGCTTTTTGTATGGGTACATTGCGCTCCTAATAGGATTCGACTTTAACAGGATTAGGTATAGCTCATCTCTAACTTTCATTGTGACTGTACTAGCACTCTACGAGATCATTGTGCTGTTTATTGGGGCAGCTGGAGTACTGAGACTACTAGCAGTAGCCTTTGCACCGCTCGTGGGAGTGGCGTTTATTGGCGCGCTTCAAGAGTGGCTTAGAGAGCTCAGGTCAAGTAGAGTAGTAACTAAGAGTCTCAGAGAGAAAATTGCGTCTGCGTTTTACCAACTAGACAGAACTATGTGGTTTTTCTTTACTTTCGGCTTTGCCTACCTCGCAGTGTTCATGATAATACCACTACTACTAGTTCTAGTGTACTCTTTTATACCACCAGCCGGCGGCTCTTGGTGGGACAACTTCTACACGATCCTTAGGACTAGGAGCTACGTGAATCTAAATCCCATATACGTGGAGCCCGTTAAGAAGTTCACGCTACCTAGTGGCGAGTGCATATACATCTTAAAGGGCGTGGATTACGGGCCGGTGTTAAACAGTATTATCGTAGCTTCTATAGTTACAGCGTGCGCCACCGCTCTCGGCGTAGTGGTCGCTTACATACTAGCACGCTACAGATTCCCCGGGCACACCCTCTTCAGGATACTCGCAGTGATACCGCTTTTCAACACGCCATTCATAAACGCCTACGTTATTAGACTCCTCTGGAGCGAGCACGGCCCCGTATCAGCTGTGGTCAAGGCCCTCGCGGGTTGCTCACTACGCGTAGAGGGGTTAGCGGGAGTCATTATTGCACAGATATTCACCTTCTACCCAATAGTGTACTTAAACGCGTATACAGCGTTCATAAACGTAGACCCCTCAATGGAGGAGCAGGCCGAGAACCTCGGGGCTAGGGGCTTTAAACTGTTTAGGTCAGTCACCCTGCCGCTAGCACTGCCCGGCATAACGGCAGGCTCAATACTGGTCTTCGTGTTCAGCCTGGAAGACCTGGGAGCACCAATAGTCTTTAATGAGCGCGAGTTGATGAGTATGAGGATCTTCAATGGGTTGGTAACGAGCTACGGAATGATCCACCCGGAGATAGCGGCTCTGGGAGTTGTAATGCTCGTCTTCGCGCTAGTAGCGTTCATTGCTATAAGGAACTACGTGAGTATGAGGAGCTACGCAATGATTAGTAGAGGTGGCAGGTGGAATCCGCGCATTAAGAGGCTAGGGCCTCTCGGATCGGCACTAATATATGGAGTAGTGATTCCATTTATACTATTCACAGCACTACCGCAAATAGGAGTCCTCTTAATGTCCTTTGACGTCATGAAGCCGTTCGCGAGGGAGGCTGGACTAGTGCTCACCGCGCCCGAGAGGCCGCTCTACTATTTCACGAGAGTCTTTATTGACCCGTCTATTTACAGGTACATAGTGAACACACTAGTATACGCTGGTGTAGCAGTAGCAATAGCGACGTTTCTAGCTACCTGCATAGCCTACAGTGTTAGTAGAGTTAAAATTAAATCCGCGACTAACATGCTAGACTCTCTCTCCGTAGCGCCACTAGCTATACCCGGACTAGTATTCGCTATTGGCTACTACATATTCTTCGGTGGTCTGAGCACTATTCTACCCGGAGAGCTGGGGGCCAGACTAAGCCCTGCTAACGTCGAGGGCTTTGAAGCCTGGCTGGTATTCACTATAGCCTACAGCGTCAGGAGGCTACCATACGTAGTCAGGTCTGTTTTCGCTGGCTTTCAGCAAGTACACGAAAACCTCGAAGAGGCAGCCTTAAACCTCGGCGCGTCTAGATTAAAAGTAGTATTTGGAGTTATCTTGCCGCTAATTATAGGCTACATACTGAGCGGCTCGTTAATAGGATTTATATACATGGTGACGGAAGTCTCTACGAGCGTGACTTTTGGCGGTATTAGAAAGGAGTTAGCACCTCTAACGTACTTCATGAAGGAGTACTACGCGACGTTCGCGGGTCTAGGACCCCAAGTAGTCGCGGTTATCGGCACGATACTAATACTCATACAGCTAGCAGTAGTCATAACAGTAGTCTATGTATTTAAACAGAGATACGCCTTCATAAGTATCTAGAGGGAGGCGTCTGTGACCAGGGTGAGGCTTGAAGACGTCTCAAAGTACTATGGCAGTGTAGCAGCAGTAGACCACGTCTCATTCACCGTGGAGAAGGGGGAGTTCTTCACGCTTCTAGGGCCTTCTGGGTGTGGCAAGACCACGACGCTCAGAATAATAGCCGGTTTTGAAGTGCCAGATGCAGGTAGAGTCTACTTCGACGAAGAAGACGTGACCTTTCTCAAGCCGTATAAGCGTAACACGGCAATGGTATTTCAGAACTACGCTCTCTGGCCGCACATGACCGTCTACGAGAACGTTGCATATGGGCTGAGAATTAGAAAGAAGGAGCTGGGCTTATCGGAGAGTGAGATTAGAAAGAGAGTTATGTGGGCGCTTGAACTAGTTAAGTTAAAGGGCCTCGAGAACAGGTATCCACTGCAACTCAGTGGCGGGCAGCAGCAGAGAGTAGCGTTGGCGAGAGCCCTTGTAGTTCAGCCGCGAATACTCCTACTCGACGAGCCGCTGAGCAACCTAGACGCCAAGCTGAGAATAGAAATGAGAGAGGAGTTGAGGCGGCTACAGAAGTCACTCGGTATAACGACTATTTACGTGACACACGACCAAGTAGAGGCTATGAGTCTCAGCGACCGTATAGCAGTAATGAACAGGGGTAGAATAGTGCAGATTGGAACACCGAGAGAGCTCTACTTCAACCCGAAAAACCTCTTCGTGGCTGACTTCCTCGGGCGCAGTAGCATTTACAGAGGCGAAGCACTAGTCCAGAGCGGGAACGAGGTCGTAGTTAGGCTTGAAGACGCGGACATAACTGTTAGAGGAGTCACGCCTGAGAGTAACTTACCGAGAAAAGTAGCAGTAGTTATAAGGCCGGAGATCGTTAAAGTCGGTCACGGTAGTGATGAGAAAGACACTGTTGTGAAGGGTGTGCTCGAGTTCGCAATGTTTGTCGGCGATAAACTAGAAGGGAGGGTTAAAGTCGGAAACTTAAAGCTACTAGTATACCTACCGAACACGCTGGATATTAGAGTAGATAGCGAGGTCGCTCTGAGCATACCGTGGAAGAACACAATTGTACTACCACTAGAGCTAGAGTAGTTGCCTCCACGAGGAGTTCTCAGCGCAGAATGTGCTCGTGGCGTGTTCTAGAGAGCCACCTCTCATTAGATAGGTCTTTACTTGAATGCACTTTTCACTCAACACCTCGATAACCATAAATGACGGAGTGTGGCTCCCTCCCCCACCACCCCATACACCCGTGAGAGACCCCGGATTTAACAGGAGTACAGTGCTGTCTGGGCTCGTGCGCGCTAAGTCGGCGTGTGTGTGGCCCGACACGAGTAGCTGCACGTTTAGCTTTTTAGCTATTTTAGAGAGCTCAACTGGGTTTCCACGTGGATATATGCCGTCACCGTGAACTAGGCCAATTCTAAGCCACTCGTACTCAACTACAGCTTGTCGAGGCAGAGGTAAGTAGTCCATGTTTCCCCTGACGACGTAGAGGCGTCTGGTAATAGTCTTGAGCCACTCGAGAACGCTCCTGCCAGTTAGATCTCCTGTAAAGAGCACTAGTTCCCACGGCGCGTGCTCTGAAATGTAGTTCGCGATTACTCGTGGTATAGAAGTAGCTCTATCGGGTATGTGCGTGTCGCCCAAGACCAGTACTAGGCGGCTCACTTTAATCAGCCGGGTAAGTTCTCTTCACAGCTCGAGCCGGAGGTAATTCATCACCGCCACTTGGTACTACGTTGAAGGCGCTAATAAAGCACTAGCTACTAGCGTATCTCTCCAATTTCTTAGTAAACACGTAGTTAAATGGAAATGGAACTAGTATGTACGTGAGTGTCTTAAAGTCTATCGCAGAGAGCCTCTTGAGGACTTCTCTCCCGCTACTATTACAGGCTAAGTAGCCTTCAATAACGCTGTCTAGCACCTTCTCATACACGTCTCGATTGTAAATAGCGCTCCAGTACCCGTCAATAGTTAGTGTTGAGATGTATACGAGGAGATCCCAGGCGAAGTGATCGACGCTGTGCCCCCTAGTAGCCTGCTCGGCGTCGACGATATACACGCGCTCACTACTAGTGTACACGAAGTTGGAGATTTTAGCGTCTCCGAGAGCCCAGCCATATTCGTGGCATTTACCGAGCTCCCTGGCGACTCTGTAGTGAACAGCGCTGGGGGCCCTGTAGTTGTACACATCACCACTCACGTACTCTCTCACTAGGATATCATCGTAGTAGTCTACTAGTACTATTGCGGGTTTACTAAAACAGCTCTCGTCTCTCATGAAGACTACTTCGCGGTCGAGTCGAGCAGAGGGGTCTAGCGTAAAGGGATATTTCCTAATAGGGGCATTCGACGCTGTGATTAGAAACCACTTAATTACCCCCATCTCGGTGGCGTACTTCTTAACTACGTAAACACCACCGCTAGTAACGAAGTAGCTTACCTGCCTCGAAGCCTCGTCCAGGAAGTCAATAATACTGGGTCTTAGTTTCACGTAGACACCACTTAAAGGCTCTCTGAGAGTGTTGAGTTGAATTCAGGTAAATTAGTGTTACTGCTCTATGTGTAATTTACAACGTATAGTACAGTCTGTAGTGCTCCGTAGTGTGGTAGTTAGTATCTATGCGGCAAGGTGAATACAAATCAACAAGTACACCTAGCTTAGTAGTCAATGCAACCTCTCAGTTAACATGTAGGTGTATATGTTTAGTTATCAGTGGAGTGTAAAAAAAGTTTCTGCGGAATCTCCAAGTGAGCTCATCAGAGATAATTTTATATATTGGGGTTACGCTGGCTAGTGATGGGGGTTGATAGTGTTTTCTGATGCTCTCGGCGAGGATCGGGTATTCTACAGTGGCAACTTCATAGTAATACCCATTAAGCCCAGGAAGAGAATGGTTTCTCTGAGAGTGAGTGAAGACGTCTTAGCTACTATAGAGAAGTTTGTAATTAAGCACGGAGCGTGCTCTAGGACTTTAGTCTTGACAAAGCTTATTGAGGCGTTCGCGGAGGGCATTAGGAGGTCAGGGTATTGTGTCAGCTCGGTGAAACTAGAGTTTGTAAGGAAAAATGGTGAAAATAGTGTGAGTATAGTGCTCAATTTCAACAGTAGTGAAAAATAGTAAAGGGTAGTGCAATCTACTTCTTACTCCTTATTGTCCCAATGATTATCTTGACTATGTCTGCCGGCAGCCCTATCATGTGGGCTATTTGCTCTGGTGTAAAGGCTTCGCCGTACTTATTATAAAACTCCGTGACAGCGTAAATGGGTTCCATGTAGAATATTCTCCTACCCTCCTTCACCTTGGCTATTATGCCGAGTCTATTCAACTTCGCGAGGTAGCGCGACTCTATAGTCCTAGCTCTACCAGTGTACTTCGCTACGTCGTCAGCTGTGACTTTTTTGAGTGCTATTACAGCGTCAAGTGTTTTGAGAACTGGTGGTGTTATAATAATGCCTCTCTTCACGAGAAACCTTATATCATATATTCCACACAACTCATTAGACTCCATTACACCACACCACTTTATCTTAGATATATCATTAGTACAGATCCTAATAAACTATTTCTCTCGGCAATAACAGCTGGCAAAGAGACCCACAGTGACTACTAATTAGGTCACTGGGCGCTATTTATTAACTCACTAGTGCTCACTGTACTATTAAGGTGAGTCTCTACTTGTCTGCTGGGATACTAGCTGGGGGCAGGTTTCTCGAAGAGGTTATTAATAGGTCGAGAGAGCACGTAAAGCACGCTATCGAGGGCGTTACTATTCTAGGTGCTGTTTTAAGGGACTACGACAGCTTAAGCTACGAGGAGGTGCAGAGGCAGTACGGCGAGCTGAATAGACACGAGGAGGAGAGCGACAAGATCAAGAGGAGTTTAATGAGCCTTCTAAGAGTGAGCCGTATTCACCCCGAGGACAGAGAGGACTTGCTGAGAATAGTCCTCACAGTCGACGACATAATCGGGCTAGCCAAGGCCATTACTAAGAAGCTAGTGATATTCAAGCACTTAAAACTCGAATTACCGCGCGGGCTACTCAGCACTCTACTCGAAATGGTTAATAAGTCTATTGAGGCCGTTAAGCTCATATACGACCTCTTAGAGTACGTGGCGAGTAACTACGCGAAGGCTCTTGAAGTAGCTAATAAAATTGAAGAAATCGAGGAGGACGTAGACGAGATTAAACTCAAAGCCTTCGAGGAGCTCTTAAAAGAGTGCTCAATTAAGTTTAGAGAAGTGTGCATAGTCATGCCAGTAGTTATAGACGACGTGGAGAAGATCACTGACAAGTGTGAAGACGTCGCGGACCTCTTTAGATTGTACATAGTCTCGAGGTAGCAGTAGTGAGTATTTACTGCATTGTACCAGCGGCTGGAGAGAGCACGAGGTTTCCCTGGAACAAGCTGCTCTACGAATACCACGATAAGCCGGTAATAGCACAGACGCTCGCCAATATAATCGAGTCGAGTGTCTTTAAGAGGGTTGTCGTCGTTCTCGGGCATCAAGCAGAGCTAGTTGTAGGAGCGCTGAGTGATTTCAGGGGGCAAGTAGACTTTGTCCTCAACCCCGACTTTAAGCGCGGCATGAGTAGCTCTGTAAAAGCCGGAGTAGAGTACATTGTGAGAGAGTACTCTGACGTGAAGATTATATGTGTAAATCCCGGAGACGCGGCGTGGATTCACCCGGGTGTCTACGCGGAGCTCGTTGCGAGGTTTAGTGAGCGACTAGACGAGTACTACGTAGCGGTGGCGACGTATAGCGGTAAGCGGGGCCACCCCGTACTCTTCTCGTCAAGTGTACTCCGAGACCTCTTATCAATATCTGAGGAGGGAATGGGCTTAAAGGAGGTGACTTTCAAGTACAGGGACAAGACTATGCTAGTCGAGACGCGGTATCCCGGCGTGTTGCTAGACTTGGACACAGTGCTAGACTTACTAAGGGTGAAGCAATTCGTGTATAAGTAGGGCTTTGCGGCGTGAGAGTCGAGAGAGTAGTTATTCTAGACGGCTACACAGACGAGCCGGCTGGTCTGGGCGTCCCGCCCTACATAAACACGTATCCCAGACTAGTAGCTGGAGTAGTCTGGTTGAAAAACAAGAGTGCTACTGTTAGGTACTGGACTATAGACCAGGCTAGAGCTGACATCTCCAAGTTCTTAGAGGAAGCGAGGAGAGCAGACCTCGTAGCAGTAGTAGCCGGCTCAGAGGTGCCGGGCAGGTACATTGGGGGGGTGCCTATTACTAGAGAGGAGCTGGAGAGAACAGCACTACTACTCAGAGACGCGAGAAAAATACTCGCGGGGCCAGCGGCGAGGTATGGGCTGGCTAGTGGTGGTGGTAGCGTAGCGGTAGAGCCCTCTAAAATGAGGAGCCTGTTTGACGAAGTAGTCTCTGGTGACATTGAGGAGTACTTGAATGAGCTCTTAGAACACGGCTTCGAGAGGGCTAGGCCCTGGATTACGCGTGAGAACTACGAGCTCGCTGACAGGGCCTTCGTAGTGGGCGCCAAAATAGTTCGAGAACACCCCTGCTACGGAAAGAACCTCGTCGTGGAATTAGAGACCTTTAGGGGGTGTCCGCGCTGGATTAGTGGTGGCTGTAGTTTCTGCATCGAGCCCCGCTACGGGAGACCAGTTATGAGAGACACTCACGCTATTATTAGAGAGGTAGAAGTGCTCTACGAGCTCGGAGTTAGACACATCAGAGTGGGTAGGCAGCCAGATATTCTGGTTTACATGGCTCACGGAGTTGGCGAAGAGGAGTTCCCCAAGCCAAATGTAGAGGCTCTCGAAAGGCTGTTCAGGGGTATTAGATTGGCGGCTCCGGGCCTAGTTACACTGCACATTGATAACGTCAATCCGGGTACTGTGGCCAAGCACCCCGAGGAGTCTACGAGAGCTTTGAAGGTAATTGTCAAGTACAACACACCCGGCGACGTCGCGGCGCTGGGCGTGGAGTCTCTTGACCCGCGAGTAGTTAAACTCAACAACTTAAAGGCGAGCCCAGAGGAGTCTCTCGAGGCTATTAGAATTATTAACAGAGTGGGGATTTTGAGGGGGTGGAATGGACTCCCCTACTTGCTGCCGGGTATAAATCTACTCTACGGGCTCCCCGGGGAGACTAGGGAGACTTACGCTATTAACGAAGAGTACTTGAAGAGAATTCTCGAAGAGGGCCTGCTCGTGAGGAGGGTTAACATTAGACAAGTAGCCGTCCTAGCCAATACCCCCCTCTGGATTAAACGAAGTGAAGTTCAGCGCTTACTGCGAAAACACAGGAGGATATTTCACTCGCACAGAGTGCGCGTTATGAGGTTTTTCGACCGCGTAATGCTGTCGCGAATCGTCCCCGAGAACACGCTACTCTACTACCTGTACACAGAGAAGTACATTAGGGGGTTTACTGTTGCGAGGTTTCCGGGGAGCTACCCAATAGCCGTCAAGATCCCGGGGAGAGTTAAGCTCGGGGAGTTTGTGACCGTGAGAGTACTCAAACACGCGTCTAAGAGCGTTCTAGGAGCCCTCCTACACTCTGAGCTCGCCGTTCCTCACAACTCTAATTGAAATGCCCTCCTCGCTGACATCTACAATTATCTCCGGGGCTCCATAGATTAAATTGTGCTTCATGGCTAGAGTGTCCTGGTAGGCGCCAGTGTCGAGAACGACTACGTAGTAGTCAGTGTTCTTGGTTGGTAGAGGCATGGGCACGCCTCGTAGTCTCAGCTTAGTGCCGGGTGTAGCTACCAGTCTGGAGTCGACTCTAGTGAAGAGAGGCTTATTTCCGCGTAGAGCGGCGCCAAGGCTGATATAGTGCGAGATCTCGCCCATACTATCACAGGTTAAATCAGCTATTGAGGCCAGCAAGTCGGGAGGTTTGTTAAGCTCGTGTGCTGGCACAATTTGGAAGTACTGGTCAACGAGAACAGCGTCTGGTATATCAGCGAAAATAGACATGTTTAGCACGTAGCGCCTACTCGGAGAGGTCAGGATTTTCAGTAACTCCCCGTCACTTAAAACATCGCGTACACCGGCTCTCCCCTCAAGTATTAGAGCTGAGAGCTTCTCGGCGACTTTGTCTTCGAGGAGTGCTATTAAGTCCTCATACAGCTCACGTCTCTTCAAGTCCAGCTCGCCAGTAGATCTCAGCGAGACCGCAGCCCCCCTGATCTTCGAGAGCGCGGCCTTTAAGTCGCTAATAGACTTGACCTCCTCTAGGTAGCTCAACACCGTGCTACTGCTCTCTGTGTTGCGCACAGCCGAGTAGGGCCTCACGTCAATAACTTTGCTTACGACGAGTCTGTGCGACGCCACTATAAACCTCCCGCCCTCAAACACTATGTGGGGATTATTGGGTAGTTTTGAGAATTCTGAGACGAGGAGGTTAGCGTAGTCAGTAGTGCCATAGTCCGGCGACTCCTCCTCGCCATCTCTCGCGTCAATGTAGGGATAGGCTAGGCCCCCGCCCGGGTCGATCATTGAAATACTCTCGAATCCCAGCTCTAAGAGCTCTCTATACGTCTCTCTGACCTCCTCAATGTACTTCTTCATGTCGCGAAATCTCGAGATCTGTGAACCGGGGTGCATGTGTAGTAGTACTGATCTCTCGGTGATCCACTTAAAGTCTTCTCTTAGCTTCACGAGGGTATTTATTGTTAACCCGAACTTCCCCGCTAGTCCAGTAGAGCCAGACCACTTGCCGTGAGGCTTTGTAATGGGCTTAACTCGAATACCAACTTCGAGCTCCGGGTGCTTCTCTACTACTTCGGCTTCGTGCTCGCTCTCTATGTCTACTATTACGCGCCACCCCAGACTCTTCAACTTCAAGAGGGCTTCTACTACTCTCTCTGTGAATACGCCGTCGTAAACTAGCACTCTCGGCGTGTACCTCTCGGCTAGTTCAGCTAGTAGAAGGAGCTCGCCGAGCGAGCCGGTATTAAAGCCCCAGTTGTACTTCTCACCGTACTTAAAAATGCTCTCAATGACTACTGGTGTGGGGTTTACTTTCATGGGGTAGACGGGGACTAGTGAGCCCTTGTAGCCACAAGCTTCCATTACCTCTCTAAAAGTCTCGTAAACAAGCCGCATAGACTTCTCAATTAGCGGGAGCACTCTAATGTAGGCTATGTCGAAGCCGTGTTGCTTAACGAGGTCTACAATTCTGAGTACTCGATCACCGATTTTAATTACTAGATAGCCCTCCTCGTCAATATCTATAACGTCTCCTCTAACACTGTGCTCCAAGCCGTAAACTAATCTCGCGATTTCTCTAGACCACTCCTCTCTATACATTTCTCTCTATGCCACTCTCAGCCTTGTCTTCTATATCATGGAGAGCGCCTTATAAACTGAGACGTCGCGGGTCAGGCGGTCCGTGAATACTTCACTAGTCAGGTAAGAGGGACCCTCTTCATCCCCAGAAATCACAGTAGAACACCCCCGACTTATCAAGACTTAGTGAGCTCTACGAGCACTTGGGCTGTGTTACGGGGTCTAAGTGGTCCTCTTTAGTTTCCTCTCAGCTTTCTTCAAGACTTCAACTAGCTCTTCGGGGGGCACGTAACCCGGGACGACTTCTACAGGGGGCGCACCGTAGGTGTCATAGTCTTCTATTCGTGTTATAGCCACGTAGGGGACGTAGAGTACGTGGTACATATCAGCCTCGTGGGAGTGTTCAAATGCCTCGATAGTCTCAACTGTAATATTATTGTTCACTATGCCCACCTGGTTCATGAAGTCCACGACTGCTGAGCAGTAGGGGCACTCGGGCGTAACAAAGATCTTCACGTGCATTGGCGCTTCAATAGACTCTACTTCTTCAACTACGTGCTCGTCTAGCCTAGCACCCTCTGAGATGTACTCGTGAACGTATATGAATGGGGCGAACTCGTGGCCGCTAGGTAGCCCGTAAAACCTCACGTTCTTTTTCGCCGTGTCGTATATAAAAGCGGGGACGTAGCGCGGTCTGAACTGGCGAGCAGAGCCCAGCTCGAGCATGTCAAAACCGAGCTTGCCACCACTTATTCTCGATAGCTCCTCTGCTAGTTGCTTTGCTTCAGGGCAGGTGTTACACCTCCCACTGCTACCAGGCCCCTCGGTGGAGTCCACTACTAGTATGTCTCTCAGATTTCTCCGCAGAGTAGAGAAGAAGCGCCTGAGTTCACTAATAGTCTCCTCGTCGAATAAACTATTCACACACTACACCTCTGGGGTCTGGATTAATAGCTCTGAGAGCCTTATAAATAACTTAGAGTGAGTGAGTTTGAAACCTCTCATGTACAGAGTTCTCGAAGCTCTCTACGAGAACCCCGGACTCGGCGCGAAAGAGCTCTCCGAGTTGCTGGGTGTTAGTGTCGAGAAGACTCGCGGTGTTCTCTACAAGCTGAAATCAAGAGGCTTTGTCGAGAAGGCTGGTAGAGGGTACATGTTAACTGAGAGAGGTGTAAGGTTTTTAGAGTATCTCGAGAAGTCGAAGAGACCAGCTCGGTGCGAGAGCGCAGAAGGCGTTGCCGGGGAGACTACTAGAACACGCGAGGAGGCGGTCCGCGAGGTCGCCCCGGGCCCGCTCACCCCCGAGAGTAGAGGTGGAGAGGTAGTAACTCCTGCTCACGCGAATGCCTTAGAGGAGTTGAGGAAGAGAGTTGAGGTCCTGGAGAAGAGGCTTGAGGACTTAGAGAGGACTGTGAGGGACTTAGAGAGAGCTCTACAAGCGAGGCAGAAGAGAGCGGAGAGCAGTGGTTTCCTCGAGGAGCCAGTTATGTTTTACAGTGACGCTGTGAGCAGGTATGGGCAGGTACCCGTGGAGAGGCTTATCTCTGAGGGGAGAGTCAAGAGAGTAGGAGTGCTCTTAGTTGACAGCGAGTTCTACAGAGAGTTCAGGGCCAAATTCCCAATTAAAGTCCAAGACGTCGACAAGCTCTCTCACCACGAGAAAGTGCTCCTAGATGAAATGAGAAGAGAGGCTATGGTGGTACTATTTGCTGGGAGAGAGTACAGGCTGGTAGAGTCGTAGAGGAATTCGAGTCTGAAACTACGCCTCAGCCTCCTCGTACTCTCCTGTTATAACTGGAGCGTACTTCTCAGGGCACTTAACGCCGTCCGGGCACCCGCTCCCGTGCCTAATGGGGTCTTCTAGCCTACTGAGCAGGACGACTCGGCTGGGCACAGACTCGCTGAGTAGTTTGTAGCCCGTCAGCTCCGCCAGCTTCTCGGCAAAAGCCCTGACCTCGCTGTGAGAGGGCATATTACTAGCAGTTAAGCGCTCTCTACTAACACCCAGGTACATGTAGGCCTTGACTTCAACGTAGTGTGGATACCCCCTGTTAATGAACTCCGCGAACTTCTTCAAGGCCTCTTCGTGGTCGTTAAACCCATTAACTAGAGTTATTCTAAACACTACTGGTGACTTGAAGGACCTCACCAGCTCAATTGTCTCCTGGAAGAGCTCCCAGGCTCGCGGTATGAGGGGCCTGTTGAAGTACTCGTAGGACTTCTTATCCCACGCCTCCACGCTCACGTAGAGTTGCGTCGGCTCGACTTCGAGGTTTTTCAGCACGTCTGGCCTAGTGCCGTGTGTTACTAGAAACGTCGTGAGTCCCCGCTTGTGGTACTCCTCTATTAGCTCTCCGAGCCTCGGGTACAGTAGCGGCTCCCCCGCGAGGCTTATCGCGGCGTGCTTAGGCCTCATAGCCTCCTCAACCATCTCTTGATCCGCGCTGGGGTTGCCCTTAAAGCCGGCGACTATCTGCCTGTGGACTCTAATACTCTCCTCGACGAGAACTTCTGGGTCGTCCACTACCGGCGGCCTAGTGTCGTCCCAGTGCATGCCTATGTCTTCCGGCTCTATTCTCCAGCAGTGTAGACACCTGTTCCAGCACCACGCGACAACGGGAGTCATTTGTATACACCTGTGGCTCTCAATTCCGTACCAGAGGCACTTGTAGCAGAATCTGCGCCTGAGAATGGCCTCTCTAGTCCAGTGACACCTCTTAACGGCGCCTAGGACTCCTATTATGTGGTAGCCCTGTTTAGTGAGCCTCTCGTATATAGCCTTGTAGACTGGGCTACTACTCCAGAACTCCTCTCTACGCT
The DNA here is from genome assembly GCA_049414425.1 of Desulfurococcaceae archaeon. Lineage (GTDB taxonomy): Archaea > Thermoproteota > Thermoprotei_A > Sulfolobales > Desulfurococcaceae > UBA285. Next base: position 1,698 of record JBMSAO010000088.1, on the reverse strand, counting down.
CCCTCACAGCCCTCCAGTCAATAGTGGTCACTCTCCCACCTCACTGTGACCTCTACACTACTCCCTATTAACTCCTAAAGCGCTAGTACTCAAGGTCTAGTTTTTATTAGTCCCGGCGAGTAGTCTACTGACACGGGTGATGAGCGAACCCGTGTCAGATCCGTGAAGACGGTTGGCGTTGCTGACTAAAGATAGAGGTTGATCGCGTTGTCCAAGAGGTATAGAGTCTCCACGGGGCTCGGAGAGGACTTAGAGTTCGAGCTAGTCGAGAAGTCACGCGACTCAGTAGTGCTGAGAAGCCTCAAAACGGGCAGGCTCTACAGGATTAGAGTAGACCACCCCGGCGAGAAGAGGCTAGTACTAGACATTAACGGAGTGAAACGCTTAGTCTACATTAACGACTCGGACGGCGTCTACGTGGACTTCGAGAGACTACCAGTAACGAGGGTAGTACAGCAGAGCGTGACTATTAGTAAGGCGGAGGAGAAGAGAGTAGCTAAGAAGCCCGTCGAGGCGCCCGGCCTCGTGACGGCTCCAATAACTGGCCGCGTAGTCGAGGTAAAAGTAGCTCCGGGTGCTAGCGTAAAGGAGGGTGACGTGCTCCTGTTAATGGAGTCTATGAAGATGATTATTGAAGTCAAATCCCCCTACAAGGGAGTAGTTGATGAAGTGTACGTGGATAAAAACAAGCCTGTGAACAAGGGAGAGCCGCTACTGAAAATTAGGCTGAGCTGATTAGAGAGGTATGTTACTGTGCTTCCTGAAGGGCCCGGGCTCTGCGTGCTTAGTTGAGAGGGCTGCGAGGGCCTCGTAGATATTCTTTCTCGTTAGCGCGGGGTCTATAACGTCGTCGACGTAGCCGAGCTCGGCAGCTCTGTAGGGGTTTGCGAAGACTTCGCGGTACTCTCTGAGCTTCTCTCTGAAAAACGCCTCGGGGTCCGGGGCTTTCTCCATTTCCCTCCTGTACAGTATTCTCACAGCGCCCTCGGGGCCCATAACGGCTATCTCAGCTGTCGGCCACGCGTAGTTGACATCGCTGTTCAGAGAGAGGCTACCCATGGCTATGTACGCTCCACCATACGCCTTCCTCATGACTACTGTTATCTTGGGCACAGTGGCCTCGGCGTAGGCGTGCAGTATTTTAGCCCCGTGCTTAATGATCCCCCCGTGCTCCTGGTCAACTCCGGGCATGAAGCCGGGGGTGTCTACGAGCGTTACTATTGGCAGGTTGAAGGCGTCGCAGAACCTCACGAACCTAGCGATCTTGTTACTAGCCTCTATGTCTATTACGCCGGCGTTCACCTCTGGCTGGTTCGCTACTATACACACGCTGTAGCCTCCTATTCTCCCAAAGCCCACAACAGCGCTCTTAGCGTAGTTAGCGTGAACTTCGAGGAAGTCCCCGTTGTCGACTATGAGCTCAATAACTCGCTTGACGTTGAAGGGCTTCATGGGATCCACGGGGACGATCTCGTAGACCTCGTCAATTCTCCTGTCTACGGGGTCGTCTGTTGGCACGTATGGGGGGTCTTCTGTGCAGTTGCTTGGTAAGTATGAGAGGAGCTTTCTGACTATGGCAAAAGCCGCCTCCTCGCTATCTGCTACGAAGTGTGCGACTCCACTAACTGACCCGTGGACGTCGGCGCCGCCCAGTTGCTCAAATGTGACAGCCACGCCAGTAGCGGCCTTCACGACTTC
>JBMSAO010000087.1:0-2159 GCA_049414425.1 Desulfurococcaceae archaeon | reverse complement strand
ATTAGTGGCATTTCAATGTTCTCGAGTACTGTTAGCCTGTTAATTAAATTGTAGAACTGGAGGACAAAGCCTATTTTGTAATTCCTTATTCTCGCCATCTCGCCGCTGCTAAGCCTGGAGACGTCTACTCCTTCAATAACTACTCTGCCACTAGTTGGCTTGTCCAGTAGCCCCACTATGTTTAGTAGTGTAGTCTTACCCGAGCCTGAGGGGCCCATAATAGCTATAATGTCCCCACTGTATACTCTCAGAGAGACGCCTCTCAGCGCTACTGTCTCGACACTACTAGCCATGTAGACTTTAACGACGTCTTCTAGTACTAGCACTTCTCTCCTCATAAGCACAGACCTCTCTACTACTGTGTCTCTAGACACACTTATATAGCTCACAGTGCGTAGTGTGACTTAGGGGTGCATAGTTGGCTCTGAGCGAGGAGAGCAGGCCTCTAGACCTAGAGCTCGCCGTTAAAGGCATTAGAGGTGTTTTCCGCGACATTGTACTCTACGCTATTTACAAACTCGGAGAGGCTCACGGCTACGCTATTAAAAACTACGTTAACAGTCTACTGGGCGTGTACACTCCTAGTAGTGGTATTCTCTACCCTACACTGCGTGAACTAGAGAAACAGGGGCTCGCAGCGTCTACTTGGAGAGAGCGGAGGCGAGTCTACGTCTTAACCGAGAAGGGGCGCGTGTACATTAGTAGTAGACTAGGGCAAATTGAGAGCCTCATTGACAAAGTCAAGAAAGCGGTAAAAATCGCGACGAGTATAGGTCTCTTCCACTTACTAGCAGTAATTAGAGAGCTGTGGGAGAGAAATGTAGAAATACCACTAGAAGTACTCGAAGCGGTGAAAGTGAAAATAGAAGAAATTACTAGCATACTGATCAGCTTGTTACAAGAGAGTTGTTAATTATTATAGTATTATAGTTGTATTATAGTTATGTGATATTAGTAGAGCTATCACAAATATTCTGACGCCTTTACGCTGTAGAGTTAAGTCTACTGTTCTAACTCTTAAACTACAGTTTCTCACTAACCTCGCTCACAATTATGAGCTCTGTTTCTACCGTACGTGAAGTATTGAGCTAAGCCCATGGACATTACAATAAATAAGGCGAGAAATAGTATAAACCTGAGTGCTCTAATTACGCGTGATTTACTGACCAGATCTCTCACCGGCTAAAAACTTGACGATGCTATACAGGCCTCTACATGCTTATAAAAATACTGGTCAAATCAAGTGCGCCTAGCATAGAGCACTATACAAGCCATTTTTATGGAGAGTAAATTCAAAGTGATTTGAACTGCTCTAATTAAGATTAATCTCTCTTCATCTTAAAGGACAACGTTTTAACTGTATTTACTCAGTTAAGTTATTAGTAAACATTAGTGTCTGTGTTTTCTTGTTCTTTAATCGGGATTAGTTTTTTACACGTTTTCATGTATTTCTCTATTGTTTTCGCGTCTGTGATGTGTATTTCTACTGGCGCGTCCCACGGGAGATTGTAATTATCCATGGCTCTTGTGAGTATTTCTACTTTGAGTTTCTTAACTAAATTATCATCCAGGGTTCTAGTTGGCAGAGCTACGAGTATGTCTACGTCACTGTATATCGTTACCCTGTTCTCAGCTACACCTCCAATAACGTATACCTGGGCGTCCAGCACTATGTCTCTAGTAGCTTTAGCGATTTTCACTGCGTATTCACGCCACTTCTTTAAGTGCTCAAAGTGATGTCTAACCCAACTTGACACGCTTAACAACCTCATCTAAGGTCTCAATAAGCCTCTCAGCTACTCTAATAACTTCACTGGCCTCCTCGTAGCTGTAACTAGTCTCTCCATATCTTCCCACTATATAAGCCTTTCGTAGCTGTTTTGAGTTTCATAAAGGTTTATAAGGCTTGGCTTTACTGTGTATTTTGATGGTGTTTCCTGTGATGGGTGAAGAGCCCATAGGGGCTCTCCCCGAGGGCAACAACTCAAGATGTGGGGTCTTAGGGGTGGCCCTGAACGCCCCTAAGGCGGATGCAGACCCAAGAAGCGATGAAGGGGAAAAGAGATGAGGCAATGACCATAAAACAGCATGAACCAATATAAGAGCTGAACCCCTCTTCACCCAGTATTAGGGCTTCTCTAAACTCCTCAACAAATTCT
>JBMSAO010000086.1:0-3596 GCA_049414425.1 Desulfurococcaceae archaeon | reverse complement strand
TAGCAGTGCTACGGCTAGAATTAGGAGGGGCACACCGATAAATAAGTTCGCTCTGCTACCAGTGAGAGCCCACGTGAAAATATTTATGATAGAGACAATCAGCATGCAGGCAAAAGACGCAATGAAGTACTTAACTCCCGAAGAGCCTTTACGCAGAGTATGCAAAACGTGCTCACCTGTAAGGGTTTTGAGTAATCTCGCTCACCATAACCCGATGCACCTGCCAGCTTCATAGCGGGTCACTGGAAGGAAAAACTAATGCCGCACATGCAAGACAGCCAGCGAGACCCATTGCAACACACCCGAGACACCACCATGTTGTAAATATGTGGAAACAAGCTTTTAGACACATTACTACTTGAACGCAGAGAGGGCACGCCGCCATCACCAATGTAATGAATGCAATCGTGCCCAGACAACCCACTATTGTTGACAAGCAAACAAGAACCCTGTAAATAGTATTTCCGTTACCTGTTATAACAGCGAAGCTTGTGAGGATGGTTTTGTCATATTCTGCCAACTTGCTCTCCACTATTTCTATTAGCTCCGCTAGTGCTTTCTCTACGACTCGATATCCCTCAAAGAGGGCGAACTCGCCACTCTCCTGGTACACGTTAGACAGCTCCTGCACTACCACGCCTAGAAGGCTGTAAAGCCGGGACAACGTGACAGAGGAGTTGACCCCTACAAGCTCTGGTGACAGTCGACCGCCCTCCTTACTCGGCACGTAGTCAATTAGCGTAATGGAGTAGTTGTAAGCTTCCTCATTTAGCGGTACGAGCAGAGTGCTTACGGACAAGTTGAAGTCTGCGTGTTTATTGGTGTATCCAAGTACGTAGTACTCCACTACTTCTCCTCTCACAGCCTTAACATGAATGAACACACCCCTTTTCTCGACTCCTTTCAACACCTCCGTGTAATTCCATATTGTTGCGATGTTCACTACTTGCAACTCCGCGTGCGTGTTGTTTTGAATAGTCATGAACTCTGAACCATGTGCCTGGATAGGACAGTAACTGCAGGTATAATTGACACAACCGCCCGTTGCATTGTAAAGCTCTGGAAGCTCCGGCGGTGCGAGCGAGTCTATTTTAATCACGTACTCGTCCCCGCTGATCGTGACTGTTACATTGTGATATGTTGTCTCGTATGATTAGGGGCTTATAGTAATCTGCTTTGTGAGCATAGGTGTTTTAGGGGATTCTTGTGTGAAGGATTTAAAGAAACCTAGTCGGACAACTATGTCTACGGTTATTAGCCTAAATACCACCATGAGTACTAGTACTACGGCTATTACGGATACGGGAATTATATACGTAGACGTGGACTTAAACATGAGTAACTCCCGGTACTACCTTGTTAAAGTTTCTAATATTCTTTGACATTAATAAGTAAAAAGCCCTTGTCTAGCACTATCGACAAGTGTACTAATATCGTAGTAAGCTTCTCTTCGAGCAACTAACTATAGACTAGACAGGCACACAGCATCAGCTTACCTCATAGCCCTAAAGGGGCTCAAACAACCCTAACTAGCCTTATTTACGGAAACAGCCCCGACTTTCAAGCCCCAGTACTCATTTAGAGAGTGAGTTACGGGCTGAACTACATGCCTGTTCACGACAAGTTACTCCAGGCTCTCGCTTCTCTCGCAGCACAGATCTCCAGTGACTGCAGGCGTATTAGTGAACTAGAGCGCCAAGTCAGGGACATTAACACTTACTAGTTGAAGCCGGCGCCCAAAGGCGCTGTGGGGTGGTTGCTAGTGACTCGAGTAGAGTGTACAGGGAGATGAGAGCATCTCTCCTCTTCGCCGTCCAAGCGGTGGCTGTGGGGTCCAAGTCCGGGGTCGAGACCGTGCTCACAGACGCTGAGGCCGACCACTGCGTCGTGCCAGCTGAGAGCGGTAAGACGCCTGTAGAGGAGGTTGTGAGGAGAGTAGCTCAGTTCGCTTCTAGAGAACTAGAACTCACAGTTGCGAGTAGGCTCGTGAGTGGAGATGAAGAAGTCCTCCACGACGGCTCGCTCTTCTCGTTTCTATGGTACGGAAAGTTCCCCGCGATACCGGAGGAGTTCAAGTTCGCTAGGAGGCAGAGGCCCAGGACTCTGAGAGACCTCTGGCGGTCAGTAGCGAGCAGCCTACTCGAGGCTAGGCGCAGAGCACTACTACTATTCGTGACCGAGACTATTAGGAGAAACTACTACGTCGAGAAGCTAGTGCCGAGAGAGCTCGCGCCTACTAGCGCCCTGAACGACCTAGTCCTACTAGAGCTGCTGAGGAGCACTCTGCGGAGACTAAACGAGGAAGTGGTGAAGGTGGCTACTGAGAACAGGCTCCCCTACTCAGAGACCGTTAAGAGAATATACGCTGAGGAGAGGAAGCGGAAGGGCCCGGGGCAGGCGGAGACCCCGGAGGAGATGTACCGCGAGCTATTAAAGAAATACGTGGAGGAGGCTGGCAGGAATAGTGGTGAGAGGGGGTTGCCGACGTTCTAGACAAAGTAGACGACTTCTTCGAGTGGCACTTAGTGGACCTGGACACGCCTAATGTGAGCGAGGTTGTGGGCTGGTCGTGCTGACCGGCGACCACTAAAAGCTCTACGCCGTGTTCTCTCAATTTCTTGAGAGCCCTGTAGGCGAAGAGGTATGCCTGGGATGTTGGCCTGGGCTTGTCGAAGAAGTCCCCCCGCGTGTATAACAGCGTCCACGCGCTCTCTAATAGCTAACACGAAGATTATTTTAAGAACGGGTAAAAGTCACATAGGCCTCCTAGACCTCCCTCAAGAGTACCGTGAAATCGTGGTGAGAATGAGTGATAGGGTAGCGGTTTTGAAAAGCCATGTGCTGAGGCTCGGCTATGTTACATTCAAAACAACTCTACCGCTGACCGGGCACTATGACCTCTCAGCACTAGAGCCTCCCGGTCAGGGATTTCGCAACATAAAATATTCTCTGAACCACGGTGAGCACGGAGAGAACGAGCAACGCATAGAGAATAATGGTAGCGGTGAACCTGTCCCAAGAACTAGTGATTAAAACTAGCGTTACAAGCAGTACTCTCTCAGCTCTCTCAACAATACCCACCCCCTCCACTCTTAAACCCAGCGACTCTGCCTTAGCTCTCACATAGCTGGTTAGGAATGCGGCGCTCATCAATGCGAGAACGATAAACTCGTCGAAGCCCACTGCGAGCAGTGAGGCGATTATTATGAAGTCGTTAACCCTGTCAATAGTTGAATCAAGGAAGCTACCGAGCAGTGAGGTTTTACCACAATTCCTGGCGACGGCGCCATCCAACGCGTCCAGGATTCCGGACAGGATTATTGCTACGATGAAAACCCAAAGGGGCTTGTTAGCCATAAGCAGAAGCAGGCCTGTTATTAGAACTATTGTTGAGGAAAGGGTTATCCAATTGGGGTGCACGCCAAGCCTGCAGAAGGGTTTGGCTATGAGGCTTGTTAAGCCTTCAATCCTTTTCCGGAGATTAGTCAACAATGCATTTCTCACCGCATACTTCTAAGCACTGCGCCTTCATTTTTAAAGCATCCTGCTCTAGAACAGGGCTCTCGCTAATAATTACGGCGTCAACCCCGGTTTCG
>JBMSAO010000085.1:0-22299 GCA_049414425.1 Desulfurococcaceae archaeon | reverse complement strand
TACTCTTTACTGTAATTGGCTACAAGAGCTATACTAGAGCAAAACAACTACTAGAAGACTTCTTTAAACAAGAACAGACAGTGCAATGATTAAAAATTAAAACTAGACTAGTAACACGAGAGTAGCCTGGTTCCAGAGAGTACGCTTGATCCTGTCTACTACAGAGCACTTTAAGACCTCAAAGTCTTTACCTTAATTACTATTTTACACACTTTCACTTCTAGGGGGTGCTGAGTCCCAAGACCTGTGGCTGAACCGCAGTGCACGGCTCGGCACTGCGCTGTGAGGAGCCCGGGGGTGGCACTAAACGACCCTAAAACACCAAGAACAATCGCTCTCGGGTGAACGGTCTAGCCACTCAGCCCTGCTCTCCCTGCATGGTCGCCTCGTAGTATACCTCTCTACTGGGCACGCTGGGCGCGTAGCCCTGGAGCACTCTGTCCACTACTCTGGCCCCCAGTTCTCTCTGCACTCTGTACTCCCTCACAGCGCTCTCCAGCACTGAGACGTCTATTCCCGTAGTAGCCGAGTAGTAGTCTAAGTACTTGTCTGGGCTCCGCGAGTACTCCTCGAGAGACTCGTAGTATGCCTTCACCACAACTCCCAGCTCCCTCCGGCTTAGCGTATTCGAGACTCCGAGAACGCAACAGAACTCCACTTCTAAGTCGCCGGGCGTGTAGAGGGCTCTGAAGCCGTGCTTCTCGAGCTCCAGGTACACGGGATGCCACGTGACCACGTAGCCGCCACTACTAGCGAGGAGCGCCAGAGTAGAGGGGTCTGAGTAGTAGACTGTGTGAGAGGCCTCAATGAGCCCTCTACTCAGAGCACGCCACCTCGCGTAGTCCATTGTGCTAATCACAGTAGAGTAGACTCTGCTAGAGCCCTCTCTGTAGAGCACTCTGAGCCCCCCACTGAGACCTCCGAGGACTACTCTGTAGGTCCTGTAAGTTGGGTATAAGTAAAGCTGCCCGACTAGAGGTGAGAGCGCGGCGTGTACCTCGTCCTCGGCCAGTGCTCTAGTGGCTTTTAAGCCGTCTCTGTAGACGAGCACCTCGACCCTGAAGCCCCGCTTCGCGAGTCTTTCAACAAAGCCGCCGAGAAACAGGTACTCGCTGGAGTAGACAATCCCCACTCTAAGCGACTTGTAGTCCGGCTCCGCGTGCCTCTCGGAGAGCCCGGGCTTGACGTAGACTACTTTACTCCTCCCAATACTAGTCCTCGCTATGAGCCCCTCTAACTCTAGTTCGCGGAGGATCTCTGAGACCCTGCTCTTAGAGACCCCAAGCGCCCTGTGAATATGCGACTGCGGAATGTAAGAGCCCTGATAGCTCTTTAAGAACTCTAGTAGGCGCCTCTTAACAGAGCTCATTGAGCACACACAGAGGTATTTTTAAACTAGGCTCTTAACAAACTCCTCTTAGATGCGAACAAGTGTTCGGTGTTTGCCCGTGAACAGGCTAGCACTCAGACTGCTCCAAGTAGCTCTACTACTCTGCTTCTACGTAGTACCCTACGCCGCACTGCCCGGAGCGCGCGGACTAGAGCTCTTTACTGCGTGGACCGCGCTGACGCTCCTAGCTGGTGCAGTCTCGATAATTGAGCTGTGGAGGAGGAGGTGAGCTAGTTGAGAGTAGAACTCCTAGTCCTCCTAGTAGTGCACATAGCTGTAGGGACTACTATAGCACTACTCTCAAGGAGGTATTTTACTAAGAGTCTGCGCGACTACTACACTGCTAGTAGTAGACTCGGAGTTCTGCTCTCAGCTGGAACCTACGCGGCGACTACTTACAGCGCGTTTATGATGGTGGGGCTCGTCGGAATGACCTACGCTACTGGTATTGGCGCTCTCGGCTTCGAACTCCTCTACTTGGCTGCAACAGTAGTCATTCTCTCCACTATTGGCTACGAGATCTGGAGGCTGGCCAGGAGATATCAGTGGCTCGCTCCCTCGCAAATGCTGGGAGACCTCTACAACAGCAGAGTTCTCGCAGTGGCCACCGCGCTCGTCTACTTGTTCGCAATGGTGCCCTACCTTGCCGCTCAGATAAGGGGCCTCGAGGCGATGTTTAGTTACGGGGGCCTGGGATCGCTGGAGGCTATTCTCATATCCGCCACTCTAGTCTACTCGTGGATATTTATCGCCGGCATGTGGAGCGTAGCTCTCACAGACACCTACCAGGGGTTCTTAATGCTGAGCGGGGGGCTAGCCTACTTGATCTGGGCGCTCTTCTACCTAGTGCCAGCTAGGGGGCTTACTCTCAGCGACGTGTTCACAGAGCTCTCGAAGACAGGGCACTTGGGGCTGACAGGGTTCTGGTCTCTCTCCACGTTTATAGCCTACACGCTACCCTGGGCTTTCTTCGCCATTACAAACCCGCAGGTAGTTATTAGGCTCTACGTCCCCCGCGACGAGGAGGCGTACAAGAAGGGCGTAGTCGCGTTCTACATCTACGGGTTCCTCTACACTCTAATAGTCGTGCTAGTCGGCCTCGTAGCGGCTGGTCTAGCCGCTACTGGAGCCCTGCCCAGGGGTCTAGGCTGGGACTCCGTCACGCCCTACTTACTCGGACTCATGCACCCGCTTCTAGGGTCTCTAATAGCTGTTAGTGTAATAGCGGCCGCCGTCTCCACGGCTAATAGCATAGTCCTCGCAGTGTCTAGTAGTCTAGTGTCGCTGAGCGAGAAGAAGAGCCTGGCAGTAGCCCGGGCCGTCGACGCTACACTAGTAGTAGCCGCTATGCTAGTAGCCATGCTGGGCACTGGATTTATAGTTGAGCTCTCCGTCTTGACCTCGGTAATACTGCTACCACTAGCCCCCATTACAGTGCTCGGAGTGTACAGGCAACCCAGAACTAGCACAGTGATGAAGAGATCCGCCCTCGCGTCACTAGTAGTGGGCGTCGGGCTCGCCACGTACTACGCTACTGTGCTGGGTCCTAGAAGGGCTTTTAGAGAAGTAGTGGCCGGCTTACCGCTCTCGGCGTGGGTACTACTGGTCTCGACACTGATACTGGTGGCTGGGCACTTAGCCGAGTCGAAACTAGCGGGTTCGCGGGGAGCCCTTCGAGCCCGGCCTCCCGGCTAGAGGACAGCGCTCTGTGTGAACTACGTATTCGCATGTACACATATGTAGTCTCTATACAGGAAAGTTTAATTAATTAAGAGCCCGTTTATCCCTGTCTTGGTGTTATACTGTGAGTCAAGTCAAGAAAGACTGGTTTGCCCTAGCCGAGAAGCTCCACAAGTACTACCAGGGTAAAATCGAGGTGGCGCCTAAGTGCTCGATTACCAGCTTCGACGACTTCAACATATGGTACACGCCGGGCGTAGCTGAGCCGTGTAAGAGAATTAGAGAGGGGGGCGAGGACCTCTCCTTTGAGTACACGTGGAGGTGGAACGCCGCCGCCGTGATTAGTGATGGAACGCGCGTCCTTGGGCTGGGGAATATTGGCGCGGCCGCCGGCCTGCCAGTAATGGAGGGTAAAGCGCTCCTCTTCAAGTTCCTCGGCGGCGTCGACGCTGTTCCAATAGTAGTAAGAGAGACGGACCCCGACAAGTTCATATACATAGTCAAGGCGCTGGAGCCGAGTTTCGGCGCAATTAACCTCGAAGACATCGAGTCGCCGAAGTGCTTCTACATACTGGAAAAGCTACAGGAGGCACTGGACATACCGGTCTGGCACGACGACCAGCAGGGGACAGCGCTGGTGACTATAGCGGCTCTCATAAATGCGCTTAAGCTAACTGGCAGGAAGTTCGAGCACACGAGATTTGTCCTCTTCGGGGCCGGCGCGGCTAATACCTGTATTTACAGGTACCTCAAGGTCTTCGGGGCTAGGCCCGAGAACATTATTGTCACAGACTCGAAGGGACCGCTACACAGGGAGAGACCGGACCTCGAAGAGATGGGGAGAGAGAACCCGTGGAAGTACAGGATCGCTGTGGAGTCTAACCCAGAGTGCATTAAAGAGATCCCCAAGGCCTTTGAGGGCGCAGACGTCGCTATAGCGGCGTCTAGGCCGGGTCCCGGTGTAATTAAGAAGGAGTGGATTAGGCTGATGAACAAGGACGCTGTAGTCTTCGCCGAGGCGAACCCCATCCCGGAGATATGGCCGTGGGAGGCTAAGGAGGCTGGCGCCAAGATCACTGCGACTGGCAGGGGGGACTTCCCCAACCAGATAAACAACAGCCTGGGCTTCCCGGCTGTCTTCAGAGGCGTGCTGACTGTGAGGGCAAGGAAAATGGTGGATGAGATGTTCTACGCTGCCGCGGTGGCGATTGCCAAGTACACTGAGGAGACGGGTATTCGCGAGGACAGGATCATCGGGACTATGAACGAGCCGGAGCTCTTTGTCCGCGAGGCTATAGCTGTAGCCGAGAAGGCCATGGAGCTGGAGTACGCTAGGAGGAAGCTCTCGAGAAGCGAGCTGGAGGCTGAGATCAGAGAGCTAGTTGAGAGGCCTAGAAAGCAGATGAAGGCTCTACTAGAGAGCGGGCTAATTAAGCCCACGCCCCCGGTGTGAAGAGTGAGCCTGAGAGACGCTATTGTGAGAGCCGTTGTAGAGGCTATTAGAGTAGCCTCAATGTACCTGCCACCAGACGTTAAAGAGGCTCTGCGCAGAGCGCACAGCGTAGAGTCAGACCCGGCCGCTAAAGCCCAGCTCGAGGCCATACTGAGAAACGTTGAGCTAGCAGAAAAGCTCAAAGCCCCTATATGCCAGGACACGGGCCTCATAACGTTCTACGTTAAGCTGGGAGCGAAGTTCCCCGCTATAGACGTCGTAGAAGAGGCCCTAGTAGAGGCTACACGCGTAGCTACCAGGGAGATACCGCTGAGACCGAACAGCGTAGACCCAATAACGGGCAAGAATCCGGGCGACAACACCGGCAGGTATACTCCGGTGATTATATGGGACGCCGTAGACCCGAAGGGGGACTACTTGGAGGTAGCAGTTGTCCCCAAGGGCGGCGGCTCAGAGTACGTGGCGGTGTTCACTATGATTCCCCCCGGTAAGGGCCTCGAGGGAGTTAAAGAAGTAGTGCTAGACGCCGTGGTGAAGGCGGGGGCTATGCCGTGCCCCCCGACGATTATTGGCGTGGGGGTTGCCGGCACAGCCGACATGGCTATACACCTCGCTAAGAAGTGCGCTGTTCTCAGGAAAGTGGGGTCTAGGCACCCAGAGCCAGCTATTGCGAAGCTCGAGGAGAGGCTCTTAGAGATGATTAACGAGCTCAGTATTGGGACTATGGGGATGGGCGGGAGGACTACTGCTCTAGACGTGCACGTGGACTACGCCTACAGGCACCCCGCGACGTACGCCGTGGCAGTTGTGTTCCAGTGCTGGGCGGCTAGGAGGGCTACTGTGACAATTAAGCCCATGGGCGAGTACACTATAGTCCAGTGAGGGGTGGGCGGCGTGGCCGAGTACAGGCTCAGGATACCCCTCTCTGAGAGCGATGTGAGGAGACTGCGTGTAGGGGACATAGTGTACTTAACAGGCGTGATCTACACTGCGAGGGACGCTGCTCACAGGCGCATAGTGGAGTACTTGAAGGAGAGCAAGCAACTGCCCTTCGACCTCGGAGGCGGCGTGATATACCACTGCGGGCCAGTAGTGGCGAAGAGAGATGACCAGTGGATTGTGCTGGCGGGGGGCCCCACGACTAGTACTAGAATGGAGCTCTACGAGTACGAGGTCATTGAGAAGCTGGGTGTGAGGATGGTTATTGGCAAGGGGGGTATGGGTAAGAGAACCGCGGAGGCGTGTGCTAAGTACGGAGCTGTATACGCGACGTACACTGGCGGAGCCGGCGTTCTAGCCGCGCAGTCCATTAAGAGAGTGCTAGACGTGTACTGGCTGGACCTCGGCATACCAGAGGCCGTCTGGGTCTTCGAAGTCGAGGACTTCGGCCCCCTAGTAGTGGCAATAGACAGCACTGGGAGAAATCTAATAGAAGAAGTAGTAGAGGCTAGTACTAGGAAGAAAGAAGAGCTTTTAAAGAGGCCTCTTTGAGCAGTGCACTATACTACTCGCTTTTTACCCCTAAGCCCCGTTACTAGCTAGTCTAGCAAACACCGCGCTCTCCGCGCGCGGAGAGCTCCGAGGTGGAGTAGTTGCGTATAGGCGTCTTCGTCTGCCACTGCGGCGTGAACATAGCTGGTGTTGTCAACGTCAAGAGAGTTGTGGAGGAGGCCAGGAAGCTGCCGGGCGTTGTTCACGCCGAGGACTACACTTACATGTGCTCTGAGCCCGGGCAGGAGCTGATAGTCAGGGCTATTAGGGAGCACGGCCTAGACGGAGTAGTCGTCGCCGCGTGCACCCCCTCACTCCACTACGAGACGTTTGCCAGAGCGGTTGAGAGGGCCGGGCTGAGTAGGTACAGGCTCGAGATGGTCTCTATTAGAGAGCTCGACAGCTGGGTTCACTTAGACAAGGAGCTCGCCACTGAGAAGGCTGTGAGGATTATAGCGGGGGCTGTGGCTAAACTAGCGGGTAGCAGGGCCTACGAGCCTATTAGACTCGAAGTGACTAGGAGAGCCATGGTTATAGGCGGGGGCATAGCCGGGATCACGGCGGCGCTCACGCTGGCCAAGATGGGCATACCAGTAGTTCTAGTCGAGAAGGCGCCTACTATAGGCGGCAAAATGGCTATGCTCCACGAGACGTTTCCGACACTGGACTGCGCTCAGTGCATACTAACGCCACTAATGGCTGAGGTGGCCAGGCACCCGCTAGTGAAGATATATACTCTAGCAGAAGTCGAGGGCGTTGAGGGCTACGTGGGCAACTTTAAAGCAAAGATCAGAGTTAAGCCTAGAGGTGTTAGAGTAGAGGACTGCAGGCTGTGCGGGTTCTGCGAGAGAGTGTGCCCAGTGGAGGTCCCCAGCGAGTTTAACAGAGGGCTCAGCAAGAGAAAGGCTATTTACATACCCTTCGCTCAGGCCGTGCCGGCCGCCTACGTAGTGGACTTCGAGCACTGCACTAGGTGTGGTCGCTGTCTAAAAGTGTGCCCCACTAAAGCCATAAACCTGGATCAGCGCGAAGAGCTCGTAGAGGAGGTCGTGGGCGCTGTAATCGTGGCTACTGGCTACGAGCTGTACCCGCCCGAGAAGCTCCCCGAGTACCAGTACGGCGCGGAGGACGACGTAGTAGACTCCCTGCAGTTCGAGAGAATACTAGACGTTCAGGGGCCTACTCGCGGCGAGATTAGAAGGCCGAGCGACAAGAAGCCCGTGAAGAGAGTAGTCTTCATACAGTGCGCTGGGTCCCGCGACGTCAGCCACTTACCCTACTGCTCGAAGATATGCTGCATGTACACTGCTAAGCACGCAATGCTCTTCCTAGAGCGCGTTCCGGGCGGAGAGGCCTACGTCTTCTACATTGACGTGAGGGCTGGCGGCAAGGGCTTCGAGGAGTTTATTAAGAGAGCACAGGAGCACGGCGTAGTGTACATTAAGGGCAGAGTAGCCAGAGTCTACAAGGACAGGGCTACTGGAGACGTGGTAGTCGAGGGCTACGACCTCCTGGACAACCGCGAAATTGTCATTAGAGCAGACCTCGTAGTGCTGGCTCTGGGCATGGTCTCGGCGCTCGACAAGAAGCTCACCGAGGCGCTCAAAATACCCACAGACCCCTACATGTTCGTCAGCGAAGTGCACCCGAAGCTGAGGCCCGTAGAGACCCCCGCGGCCGGCGTGCTAGTAGCTGGCACTACTCAGGGCCCGAAGGACATACCCGAGTCCATAGCGCAGGCCGCCAGCGCTGCCGCGAAGGCCGCTGAGCTCCTGATAAGGGGCTACATTGAGAGAGACCCACTAGTAGCCGAGGTCGACAGGGACAAGTGTAATGGGTGCAGAGTCTGCGTGACTGTGTGCCCCTACGGTGCAGTAGAGATCGTGGAGGGAAAGGCCAGATTAAACGAGGTCGTCTGTGAGGGGTGTGGGGCCTGCGCGGCCTCCTGCCCAGTGGGGGCTATTCAGCTGAGAAACTACACGGAGAGCCAGGCCCTCGAAGTCGTTAAAGCCGTGTTGAGGGTGAAGTAGAGTGTCCTGGAGCCCAAGAGTAGTCGCGTTCCTCTGCAAGTGGTGCTCCGGCGCGGCGGCGGAGACGGCGGGCGTTATGAGGCTGCGCTACGATCCCAGCGTGACCCCGGTAATAGTGCCGTGTACTGGGAGAGTGACCCCGGCAATGATACTAACGGCTCTACTAAACGGGGCCGACGGAGTCCTAGTGGGGGGCTGCCACACGCCCAACGACTGCCACTACGTAGCCGGGAACTTCAAGGCCTTTAAGCGCGTATACATGGTTAAGAAGCTACTACAGCAAGTGGGGATAGAGCCTGAGAGAGTGAGAATAGAGTGGATTAGCGCCACGGAGGCCCCCAAGCTGGCTAGAGTAGTCAGCGAGTTCGTGGAGGAGATTAGGAGGCTCGGGCCTCTGGGCGGTAGGCGTGCTTAGACTAGCTGTTCTCCCCGGGGCTGTTTGCGGAGGCTGCGACGTCGCGCTGGCTAGTCTAGGAGAGAGGCTACTAGAGCTCTTAAAGCACTACGAAGTGGTCTACTGGCCCACAGTCGTGGACAGGAAGCTCTCAGACCTCCTAAAGCTAGACAGCGTGGACGTGTTGATACACATGGGCGGCATCTCCGTCGAGGAGGAGGCCGAGCTCGCCAGGGAGATCTCTAGTAGAGCGCGCGTTAAAGTCTCCTTTGGGACGTGTAGCGTGTACGGGGACATACCGGGCTTGAACTCTCTCTACACGCCGGAGGAGGTCTACGAGGCCATAGCCTCTCAAGTCGACGCGAGAATTAGGAGCGAGAGGCTGGGCCTGCCGAGGCCTATTGAGTACTCGGCGTACACTGACATAGTCGAGCCAGACGTGCTGGCGCCGGGGTGCCCGCCCGACGAGCTAGTACTCGACCAGCTCTTCGAGCTACTAGTCAAGTACGCTGAGACCGGGAGACTGGAGGCGAGACTAGTACTACTAGGAGACTCGGAGTCTCTGTGTAATAAGTGCCCCAGAAACCCGAAGACTAGTAAAGTCGTGGTACCCGGCATTAAGAGGCTCTACGAGGTCAGGCTAGACGAGAACAAGTGCTTCCTCGAGCAGGGTGTTCTCTGCATGGGGCCGGCGACGAGGGCTATATGCGACCACAGCTGCGTAAGAGTCAACTACCCGTGTACAGGGTGCGGCGGCCCAGTAGAGTGGGGTTCCGACGCGGGGCTCTCAGCCATGTCCGCTGTGGCCTCTGCGCTAATGGCTGACATGGAGAAGGCTGTCCTCGAGCCGGGCCTGGTGGGGGAGCTGGACGAGGTCAGGGATGTAGTGGGCTCGTTCTACAGGTACACGCTCAGAAAGTCCCTTATCTACAAGCTCAAGAAGGCGCGTAGTAGTGGTGAGTAGTGTGGGCGAGTACGGACTCCTCAGTGCACTAGACCCTATTACACTAGTCGAGGGAGTCGCAAGAGTAGTCATTGTCACTAGTAGTGATGGCGGCGACGTGAGAGCACTCTACCAGATAATGGAGTTCAGGGGCTTTGAGAAGCTCGCTCAGGGCCGCCACGTCGAGGACATGCCTAGAATAGTGTCAACTATATGCGGCTTCTGCAGCTGGTCTCACCACTTAGTCTCCGGTAAAGCAGTAGACGCCGTGTTCGGCCGCAAGCCCCCCGCGAGAGCCGAGTTGACGAGAATACTAGTAAATCACATTCAGATACTCGACAGCCACTTACTGCACTTCGCCTTCATAGGGCTACCCGACCTCGCCCTCTGGGGCGAGAAGCAGAGAGACATCACTAAGCTACTGGCTAAGAGCCCCGAGGTGGCCTCAGCCGCCCTCAAGACGCGCACTGTCCTGAAGAGGCTGGAGAAGAGACTAGTCGGCAAAATACAGCAAGGCCCAGTAGTAGTGCCCGGCGGCGTCGCGCGCGGACTCACCAGAGAGGATCTCGGCGAGCTCGAGAAGGCGCTTAGAGATGTGAGCGGCGCTTTTAACACTCTCTACAAGTTCTTCGAGGAGAGGGTCGTTGAGAGCGAGCTCTTCAAGAGGCTCCTCGAGAGCGAGGAGTTCACAGTGAGGTGTTACAGCATGGGGCTCGTTAGAGGGAGCGCGCTCGAGCACTACGACGGCGCCCTCAGAGTAGTCGACTCGAAGGGCAGAGTAGTGCACGAGCTGGCCAGCCCCGCTGAGTACACTAGTGTGATCGGCGAGGCTCTAGTAGAGTGGAATCACGCCGCACTACCCTACTACAAGCTGGCTGGCTTTAAGTTCCCCGATGAGGAGTCCACGATAATGGTCGGGCCTCTCGCCAGGCTGAACGTGGCGGAGAAAGTCCCCGGTGAGAGGGCTAGCTGGGAGTACAAGAGGCTCCTAGAGGCGGCTGGAGGGAAGCCCGTGAGTAACGTAGCGCTCTACCACTGGGCCAGGCTAGTCGAGACAATACACTCACTAGAAGCGCTCGAGGAGATGACCAGGGACTCTAGACTACTAGAGGGCGAAGTAGCCAGCTTCACCGGCACTCCGAGTAGTAGGGGGGTTGGGGCTGTCGAGGCTCCTCGCGGAGTCTTAATACACGACTACAGCGTAGCGGAGGACTTCACGGTCGCGAGGGCTAGAATAATCACCCCCACGACAATTAACAACACATCTATAAACACTAATCTGAGCAGAGTGTCCGCGAGGCTGGTCAGGGAGGTTAAGTCTAGTGGCAGGCCAAGCCCGGAGACAGTGTCCCTGTTAGAGTCAATAGTCAGGTCCTACGACCCCTGTAACAGCTGCGCAACGCACTGTGTGAGAATTGGGGGTGAAGTGATCACTACCTCGTTCACCATAGTGGTTCTAAATGAGAGGGGTGATGTGCTGTGGCGGGGTTGAAGCTCACTCCGCGAGAGCTCAGAGAGCACATTAGAGAGCACGCGAGTAGAGAAGTGACTGCGTGTATGCAGTGTGGTCTCTGCACAGCTGTGTGCCCAGTCGCGGGCTTCATGGACCTGCACCCAGCCGCTCTAATTAGAGCTGTACAGCTGAGTGAAATTGACCTCGCAAAGTTGAAGTCCATCTGGGTCTGCGTGTCCTGCATGACCTGTGTAGACAAGTGCCCTCGCGACGTGGCGCCGGGCCTCGTAATTGAGACACTGAGGCAACTAGCACTGAAGAGCGGTATTGAGCCGAGAACGTACAGTCAACTACTAGTAGACGAGGCGACCCCCTCTATTCTACTAGTCACGTACTCGCGCAAGTCTACTGGGTGAGAGCCCCGTGGAGACTCTGCTCTACTATCCCGGCTGCTCTATTAAGCGAGACTTCTCAGAAGTCGAGAGGAGCTCGCGAGCAGTGCTCGAGGCTCTCGGCTACAGGGTCGTAGAGCTCAGAGACTGGTACTGCTGTGGGGGGTTCCCGGGCTCGACGGCACTAGACCACGTGAAGTACGTGTCCTCTCTCAGAACTCTCTCACTAGCGCAGAGTCAAGCCCGCGAGCTGGGCGCCAACACCGTGCTGGTTCTCTGCCCCTTCTGCTACAATACACTAAAACAAGCCGAGAAGCTACCGGCTGAGAGGCTAGACGTGTACAAGCGCGTAGCCGAGTACTTGAGAGACGAGCTGACCCCCTACCAGTCCGGGCTGAGAGTCGCTCACCTAGTCGAGGTGCTGGCTAGTAGGCTGAGCGACCTCTCTAAACTCGCCGGTGGGGGGTTAAGGGGTGTTAGAGTAGCCGCGTACTACGGTTGCATGCTACTGAGGCCGAGGTCAGTGGCCGTGGACAACCCAGAAGACCCCGGAGTAGTGGAGAGCATTGTGAAGGCACTGGGCGCCGAGCCCGTCAAGCACCCCTACAGGTCTTACTGCTGCGGCTCATACCACGCCGTGGGGGAGGCTGAGATCGTGAGGAGGAATACTAGCAGAGTGGCGTGGAGTGTTATGAGTAGTGGAGCGGACTTAGTAGTAACACCGTGCCCGCTCTGCCTCTACAACTTGAAGAAGTACACTGACTTGAGAGTAGTGCACTTATCAGAGCTAGTCGCGTACGCGCTGGGTGCACGCGAGGCTCTCAGCCCAGAGGCGCTTAGAGTACTAAGCCCCCTCAGGGGGGAGGCTTAAATACTCCGTGTTCGTGATACTGTGCTCACGGTGAGCTAGTTTGACCCAGATCGCTCCCACAGCGCAGAGGGAGTACGTGACGATATTCTTCAACGGCGAGGCGTACAGGGTTCCCAGGGGATTAACTATAATGAAGGCCCTCGAGTACGCTGGCTTCAGGTTTACTAGGGGTTCCGGCTGCAGGGGTGGTTTCTGCGGAGCGTGCCCAGTGATCTACAGGCTACCCGGAGACTACAAAGTCAGAGTTGGCTTGGCGTGCCAGACAGCGGTTGTGGACAACATGTACATTAGTTTAATACCCTACGTCCCACTAGTAGAGCACGTGTCCAGAAGGGAGGAGCTAAAGCCTGACTCCGGCTACGTCCTCAAGCTCTTCCCCGAGCTCTCGCGCTGTGTGAGCTGCAACTCCTGCTCTAAGGCGTGCCCTCAGGGGCTCAGCCCCATGGACGCTGTTCAGGCTATTCTGCGAGGAGACCTCAAGAAGGCGGCTGACCTCACATTTGACTGCATAGCTTGTGGGCTCTGCAGCCTGAGGTGCCCCGCTGAGATAAGACACCACGCAGTGTTCAGGCTCGTGGGGAGAATAGTTGGAGTGTACTACACGCCGAGGTCTAAGTCCGTAGAGGAGAGAGTGAGGGAGATTGAGAGCGGTAAGTACAGGGCTGTCTTCGAGAAGCTACTCGCGACTCCCGTTACTGAGCTGAGGAGGGTCTACGAGGAGTACATGAAGACTGGGCGCCTACCGGAGTCTCTCGAGGTGAGGTAGGCGAGTATGTACCCGCCCGAAGTGAGGAAGCTAATTCAAATAGTAGAGGACACTCGCAGAGAGAGGGCCAGGGCCCCGGCGCCGAGGCGGCTGAGTCTCGAGGAGAGAGAGCAGCTCGTCAGGGCGTGGCACCCGGACTACAAGCCCGAGTACAAGAGAGCCGTGAGAGTAGGGCCCTGTAAAGGACTAGTAATGTACTCGGCTGTAGCGGACCTCTTGGAGTCGTGGCCTCTAGTCAAGCCCGGCGAGCTGGACTTGGAGCACGTGGACTACGAAGTGGACTTCCTAGTAGTGGGCTCAGGCGGAGCTGGCCTCGCAACCGCGTGGTGGGCTGTTAAGAGCGGCGTTGACCCGAGTAGCGTTCTCATAGCCACTAAGCTCAGGCTGGGAGACAGTAACACCACAAAGTACCAGAGCGGCACGCAGGCCGCTACGGGCCCCGACGACAGTCCAGTAATACACCTCCTGGACACGCTCGCGGGGGCTCACTTCACTAACAACCAGAAGCTCGTGAGGGTGCTGGCCGAAGAGGCGCCACTAGTAATAAAGTGGCTTGAGGAGCTTGGAGTTAGGTGGAGCCGTGTAGGCGACGACCTCGAGAGGCTGCCGGGTGGCGGGGCTACTAGGGCTAGACTACACTGCTGCGGAGACTACACGGGCTTAGAGGTCATGAGGGTCCTCAAAGACGAGATCAGGTCTCTGGGGGTTCGCGTACTCGAGTTTCACCCGGTTATAGAGCTACTAACAGACCCCGATACGGGCGCCGTTAGCGGGGCTGTTCTACTGAACCTCGACACGGGCGAGTACAAGATCGTCCGCAGCAAGGTCACAGTGCTAGCTACTGGAGGCCTCGGCAGGCTACACATAGTGGGCTTCCCCACGACGAATCACTACGGGGCTACAGCAGACGGCCTAGTGCTAGCCTACAGAGCGGGCGCTGGCCTAGTTGACATGGACACTCTACAGTACCACCCCACAGGCGTGGCGTGGCCCGAGGCCATACTGGGCGAGCTAATACCCGAGAAGACCAGGAGTATTGGCGGCCAGCTGGTGAACGCTATGGGTCAGAGGTTCATATACGAGCTCGAGCCGAGAGACGTCGTGGCCTCTGCTATTATTAGAGAGTGCAGTGAGGGCAGGGGCGTAGTCACGCCTACGGGAACCTGCGGCGTCTGGCTGGACACGCCAATAATAGAGGTGGTAAAGGGGCCTGGCACGATTAAGAGAGAGCTCCCCGCGCTCTACAGAATGTTCCTGAGGCACGGAATAGACATAACCGAGGAGCCCATACTCACGTACCCGACACTGCACTACCAGAACGGCGGAGTACTATTAGACGAGTGGACACACGTACTGAGGCCTAGTGGCGAGCCTATTAGAGGCCTCCTGGCGGCGGGAGAAGTCACTGGTGGTATTCACGGGAAGAACAGGCTGGTCGGCAACTCCACAGCAGACATCTTCGTGTTCGGCAGGAGAGCGGGCATAGAGGCGTCCAAGTTAGTGAGAGAGTCACCGAAGCCAAAGCTCTCTCTTAAACACCTCGAGCGCTACATAGAGGAGTTAAAGCAAATAGGCGTGCCGGAGTCGAGGAGAGCCCCGATACTACTACCAGACTATCGAGGCGAGGCTGTGTTAAAGCGCATTATTAGAATATCATTTCAGCTCAAGTAGCGAGTACTCACCTCTAGCTCTTTTGATGAAGTAGCATTTAAGCAGGCCCTCTTCCACTACACTTGCTTCTAGCTTACAGTAGTTGAGGAGGGCGTGTGCTCGATCCTTGCCGGCTTCCCTCTTCATTCCAGTCCACGCCGCGGAGCGTCTGAGGGACTCCCACTTACAGCATTACTCAGAGAGGCTTACAAGTACTCCAGTAGTAGCCTACTCGCCGCGAAGACAAGGTTTATTTAGTTTAGCTCAGCTTACTCATATATGAGTGCGGTGTGAGTCTTGAGTGTTGAGCCCGAGTACGTGTCTAGACTATCAAGTGAGGTTGGAGCGCAGCTTATTGACGTGAGAATTCAGAGACGCTACTACGAGCTCATAGTACTAGATAACGGAGTCCTCAGGGACTTTACTGTCACTACAAGTCTGGGGGCCGGCGTGAGGGTCTTCGTTGACGGCGCGGTCGGGTACTCCTCGACTAGTACTGTTACTAAAGACTCTATTAGAGAAGCCGCAATGAGGGCTTACAAGATGGCGAGGGCCTCTAAGCCCCTCGCGCTGAGAGCAGACGTGGCTGGGAGGCCAGTCAGTAGAGACAGTGTCTTCTCGAAGTTCAGCGTGGACTCCGAGAACGTTGACTGCTCGGAGAAGATCGGCCTACTGAGAGACATGTACAGCGTAGTTAAGGACGTGAAGGGCTTGTCGAGTACTGTTCTCAGACTCGGCTACGAGCACGACAAGAGAATACACCTCTCTAGTCTCGGAGACAGCGTTGAAGTGGAGTACAGAATGATCGGGGTCTCCTCAGCGCTGAAAGCAGTAGTCGAGGGCGCGCAGGAGTCCCTCTACGACGCCGAGTCGGCCGTCGCGGGCTGGGAGTTCGTTAAATCCCTGAACTGGCAAGACTGGATCCAAGAGAGGGCTAAGCTAGTAGTAGAGGCCGCCACGGCTGAGCACGTGAAGCCCGGCAAGTACGACATTGTACTAGACAACGAAATGGTGGGGCTACTACTACACGAGGCTTTCGGCCACGCTACTGAGGGAGACGCTATAGTGGCGGGAGCTAGCGTGTTGAGGGGGAGGATTGGGGAGAGAATTGCAAGTGAGCTCGTTACAGTCGTGGATAGCGGAGTCGTCGAGGGAGGCGCCTTTATACCCTACGACGACGAGGGCACACCTAAGAAGAAGACCTACACTGTTAAGAACGGCGTTCTCGCCGGCTACCTGCACAGCCTCACGACGGCGAAGGCTCTTATCGCCGAGCCGACGGGCAACGCGAGAGTTATGAGCTACGAGCACCCGCTACTAGTTAGGCAGACGAACACGTACATGGAGCCCGGTGACTGGAACGTAGAGGAGCTAATTAGAGACACGAGGAGAGGCCTCTACGTTAAGGGCCGGGGCGCTCTGGGGGGTCAGGTAAACCCGCTAACAGGAGCCTTCACGTTTACCAGCGGCCCCAGCTACATTATTGAAGACGGGGAGCCGCGGAGGCTAGTCAAGGGCGTCATGCTCTCAGGCCTCATACTCGAGACTCTGAAAAGCGTCGACGCTGTCGCGAGAGACCTGGTCGTGAGGACGAGCGTCTTCGGCGGGTGCGGTAAGGGCGGTCAAACCGTCAGAGTGGGTGACGGTGGACCCCACATAAGAGTGAGGGGCTTTACTATTGGGGGTGGGTGATGGCCGTGGAGATCTACGAGAAGATCGTGAGGAGAGGCCTGGAGAAGGGCCTCAGCGAAGTAGAGGTCTACGCTGTAGAGGAGTACAGGAGGGACTTCACCGTAATGGGGGAGAGGATCAGCGACGCCGCGCTGAGGGCGAGCGTGAATATGGGTATACGCGGGGCTGTGGGCAAGAGGGTTGGCAGTCTCGCAGTTGACACTACGCAGGTGAGTATTGACGAAGTACTAGACAAGCTAGTGTCAATTGTGAAGGCTGCTCCCGAAGACGAGTACTGGCCCGGCTTCCCCACTAGTACTGGGAAGCCCAGGCGCGTTAAAGTACTGGACAAGAAGGCCGTGAAGATAAGTGAGGAGGAGAGCGTTGAGCTCATAAAGCACTGCATGGAGAAGTTCAAAGAGCCCGCGCTCTCTAGAGGCGCTGAGAGGGCGATTGTCGTTGAGGGGGGCTTCGTGACTACTAAGGGGAGAGTAGTAGTCGTGAACTCTCACGGTGTGAACAGGAGCTTCGAGTACAGTACTGTAGTTGCAGGGTTCACGCTACACGCCGAGAAGACGGGCTCTTCAGCTGATAAGAGCGCGTTTTACGCTAGGAGGTACCTGGATAAGAAGGAGCTAGAGAGGACTCTGCGCGAAGAGGGCGAGAGGGCGCTCCTCTTCCTGGGCTCGAGCCCCGTGGAGTCTGGAGTCTATGATGTCGTGCTAGAGCCTACTATTGCGGCTGAGATATTAACGTACAGCCTCGCGCCGGCGTTCTCCGCGCTCGAGATCCTCGAGGGGAGAAGCCCGCTTAAGGGTAGAGAGGGACAGGTGGTCTTCAGCGAGAAGGTGACTATACTAGACGACCCCTTCTACAAGACTGCTCTCGGCACGAGGTCTATTGACGACGAGGGCGTGGCTACTACTAGTAAGCCCGTAGTTGAGCGCGGGGTTCTCAGAGGTGTTCTCCACAGCTACTACACAGCTAGGAGAACAGGCTCGAAGCCCACGGGTAACGGGTTTAGGCGCTCACCGGCACTACAGCCGAGACCGGGCTTCTCGAACTTCGTGTTAAAGCCTGTTAGCGGCGACCTCGAGGAGTTCACTAGGGACTTGAAGAGGGGCATAGTAGTCTACGAGGCTCTCGGCTACTGGATGAGTGACTACGCGACTGGAACCGTGAAAGCCACTGTTACACACGGACTGCTAGTAGAGAGCGGCAGAGTCGTGAAGCCGGTCAAGGGCGTAGTTATCGGCGGCAATATATACGAGTGGCTCTCCAAGAGCCTAGTGGAAGTAGGAAAAGACGCTAGAGTAGCGGGTGTTGCCGGCCTCGGGAGAGTGCTCGGAGACGTGGTCATTCCCTCGCTCTGGATGAGTAGTGTGAGAGTTGGAGGGGCCTAGAGGTCTTTTTACTCCACGCTCTCTCCTCCGAGCCTTCTAGTTCACTCACTCGCGTGCACGCTATTTTTGCTTAACTGCTGAGTAGAGCGAGCTGTAGTCCACGGCGCTCCTCTCCAGCAGGTCTCTGAGCGCGCTTAGATCTCTAGCTACTTGTCCGTGAACGCGGAGGTCGCTAATCCACGCAAAGCACTCAATATTACTCGAGAGCCCAGACTCTGTGAAGTTTAGCGAGCCTATTCCGACGGCATCGTCTGTTAGAATTAGCTTTGCGTGCAGCCTACTACTAGTCACGAGGAGCTCTTTTATCTTGGGGTAGTAGTGCTCAACGAGAACAGTTCTAACTCTGTACTTGAGGAGCACGTAGAGACCAGTGAGCACGGTGGCAACTCCCACTACCACGACTGCTAGTAGCCCGCTGCTGAGAGCTCCACTTAGAAGCGCGCTGAGCAGTGAGAGGAGTGAGCCCAGGGCGAGTAGTGAGAGGCCTAATCTCGCGAGCCGGGGGTCGCCGGTCCTCTTAGCCGTCCTCTTGACTCCTATTAGCGCTGTGAGCCCCTTGACGTGATAGGGCTTGGGGTCGCTGGTCGTAATGAGGCTGACCTCGACGCCTCTTGAAGCGAGCTCTAGGAGTATGCTCGCTGTCTCCCGCGATATCCACGGAGAGACCACTACTACTCTCCTTGAGGAGTAGAGCCTCTCGAGAACGAAGTCTCTGAGATTACTGCCACACCTGACTTCAATAGACACGGAAGAGACCCTCTAGTAGACTCAAATGTAGCTACAAGCGCCTCTAACGCGTCTGCGCGTCGAGATAGACTATGCAGGGCTCCTAATTTAAATTCCAGTACTACTCCTGCTTAGTGCTCTCGTCTTCTCTATTAGAGCGTAGAAGAAGCTGAACGTGTGGTGTCTGTAGAGCCACGCCCTCACAGCCCCCTGGAGAAACCCCGGGTCGAAGGGCCTGTTGAGCGGGACTAGCCTGATCTTGCCCTCGTACTTCTCCAGAGTCCTCGCGACTACGTCCTCGTTCTCCTCTCTAAGTAGCGAGCAAGTAGTGTAAAGAACTCTCCCGCCCACTCTCACACGAGCCTCACAGCGACGTCTAGTAGTTGCAGCTGCAAGTCCTGGAGCTCCTGTATCTTCTCGGGCATAATCCTCCAGCGCAACTCGGGGTTCTTCATCAAAGTCCCGCTTGAAGAGCACAGCGCGTCTGCGAGTACCTTATCGGCCACTTCCTCGCCGAGCTTAACAGCCTTGACGAGTGCCTCTAGATCTCTCGGCGTAATAGCTAGGCTCAAAGCGCAACACCCCGAGAAGCGGAGTAAACTAGTAGTAAGCCATTTCTCGGTAGATGGTGGTTCATTGCTTTTCATATCTATTGATTTCGGCTCTCCACCATCTACTTCTCAACGGTTCCCCCCGAGCCCGCTCACCGCAGTGGCTCCCCGCTAGTCGCCTAGGGCTCACAGCCTCTACGGGTCTCGGGAGCCCAAAGGCACCAGTAAACGCGTAGACACCACAAGGCATACAAATCTCCTCGAGGACAAATCAACAAACATGAATACTACAAATGAAGACCGAAACAGCCCACTCACTCCGAGAATTAATTACTACTGTAATACACCTACTGGACCCTATAAGTCGAAAACTCGTAACTCAAACAGCGCTCCTAGAACTACAGCGTGAGTTTAGTAGTGGTTAATAGTTTTAATCCCCTCCCCCTCTAATTTCTAGACGTAGAGGTGTCCGGGCGTGAAAAGGCCTCAAGCACTCTTCCTCCTAGTTTGCGTTCTCGTAGCCACAATCGGCGTGTACTTGAATACTCGTAGCGAGCTCTCACTCGCGTACGCGAGTAGTAGTATACAAGTTGATGGCGTGGGCTTTGACTGGTCTTACCCCACATGCCACGCTCTCGACTACGGAAAAGACCTCGTTGAATCAACCCCCCACTGGGCTGATAGTAGAGACGTGTTAGCTTGGTACTACGCTGTCGACTCGAACTACGTGTATTTAAGACTCGACTTCCTCGACTTGGCCTACGGAGCTGAAGCCGGGTCTTATGGTAGTATTAGCGATGCACTAAACATCTACATACTACTAGGCTGGAGCAACGCGCCGGGCTACCAGGAGTGGGTTCCAGACTACGTGAAGTACCAGGGCTACGGCATTCACCTACCGGACTACCGCTGGGTCGTAGCTATCGCGATATACGATACTAGAAACTACAGAGTCTACAGGTATGACTGGAGCGTACTACTGCAGAACACTGGACTACTAGTAGCGTTTAATAGTCAGTGGGACTTACTAGAAGTAGCGGTACCCGTGAGTATTCTACAGAGCTACGGCTGGACTCCAACTACCCGTGTGTGGGCTAAGATCGCGACGGTAATTGTCGTTAATGGTGAGAGCAGGGTCTCAGACGTCGTGCCGAACACTATTTATATTAGTAGTGGGGTGGCTGAGTGGAGTGGTGCTGTGTTCAGCGACCAGTTCTGCGGCACTGCTAAAGTGGCGTTTGTACACCACGGTAACCAGCACTTAACTGATAACAGAGCGCTGAACAACCCCGGTTCGGTTAATAGCTACGGGTACATACTCTACGTGCACGAGTACTTGACGAATAGAACCGGGAGAGTGATACCCGTAGACATACACTTGAGCGGAACGCTGCTAACGAGCTACTTGTGGTGGGATCCCGGCTTTATAGACTACATAAAGCGCCTCTTGAGCAGGGGAATTGTGTCAATTCTGGGCGGCGTCTGGGCAGAGCATATAACAGCGTATTTCTACGACAACTTCAACTCGCCCTCAGCGTATATAGCTAAGTGGCAAATACAGCAGGTATTCGGCTACACTCCCAGAATAGCGTGGATACCCGAGAGAACGTGGGACGACGAGAGAACTGGTATTGCGTGGACTATTAGTAAACACTACAGAGCAGTAATACTAGATGGAAACACGCACCACGACGACTGGGAGGGCGACGGTAACCACTACAAGCCGCACTTATACGACACGGGGAGGACAAACGGCAATATTCTCTACGTCTTCTTCATAGACTGGGATACGCAGCAGAGACTACTCGATAACACTGACGGGGGATTGCACAGAGACCTCAGGTTGAAGTACATATGGGCCGCCACTAACCCAGATCAGCAGATGGTGTTTATATACGCTGAAGACTGGGAGAAGGCGGCTGGAATAGCCGGCTGGGATCAGAGTAACCCGTATAGATACAATGCCAGTTTAACGTGGATTGCTATGCGCCCGTGGATACAAGTAGTCTCGCTAGAGTGGGTGGTTGACTGGCTTGATGGGGGCTACTGGGCCCCCGTAGCAGGGTATTACTGTGGATACGACACATACCTCTACATTAAACAGTGGGTTGACGCCTACCCCTACGACTACAGGAGGGCATATGACGGGTGGTATTGGGGCACATCTGTAGAGAAGAGCTTTGCGTGGTATGGCAGCGGCCAGACTTCGCCTAACTACCGGCTACCAGACACGGTAATGCCCTTTGGAGACGTATTCGGGTACACGAGCTTCAACGGCTCGCCCAACAACACAATTATATACAGGCTACTAGCCCCCGGAAACCTCTTCGACAGGGCGCCGAAGAACGAGATCTGGTGGCTCGCAGTAGTAGCCGCCAGCGCGTACCTCTTCGAGACTGCTTGGCACGAAAACTTCGACTGGGACGGAGACGGCCTACACGACCCGCCAGGCTGGGGTCTACAGGAGTGGAATCACTTGAGGCACGTAAACGTGCTACTAATAGCGGCGAGGTGGCTCAACGACGTGAGAGCTGGTAGAATAACGCGCGCAGGCTACATAGTAGACGACGTTGACTGGGACGGGAGGAGGGAGGTAATAATATACAATCCACACCTCTTCGTCTGGATTGACGATAAGGGCGGTGCCGCTCCATTCGTGTTCCTGTACAACAGGGCCGTGAACAGGGCTTACATGGTTGTTGGCGCGCCAATAGTTTACTGGGGCACAGTCTACGACATGTGGTTTGGTGATAGCCAAGTAGGCCTATTCGCAGACGACTACTTCACGGCGACTCGTAGAAACTACTACAATGAAGTGTACACTATAGGCACGGTCTATTACGACACTACATACAAGAGAGTAGTTGTAAGACTCAACGCCCCAGACCTCGACAGAGACGGTTACCCCGACTTCTACAAGTACTTTATACTCTACGACACAACACCCGAACTACACATCTACTACCTCGGCGTGAGAAGAACTGGGACACTCTACGTGGCGACCGGCTTCTCGCCTGATGTGTGGACAAGTCTAATTTACGGTGATAGAATGGCCGCCTACGGCTCGCCAACTAGTACTAATACATTCGGGTACAGGAACACAGTGTCAAGAGTCTACGTGTACATCACACCTGTGAGAAACACTGCGTGGACTGGAAGCCAGGACGTTGTTAAATACACGCTACAGTACAGAGCTAAACTATCAGTCACCATATCAACAACAACTTCAGCGTACGCTAGAGTCGTATTTGGGCGTAGATAGAGCACTACACACTTTTTCACCCCCTCTCAGTCCTCCCGTTTCCTGTATAGTAGTTAACTTCGAGGCCCACACACCGGGGCTACTGGTAGGCGAGTAGTGTATTAAGTCACGTCTAACCCGGTCGCGAGGCGCTCGAAGAGCCTCTCACTGAGTTGAGCCACGTAGAGGCGGGG
>JBMSAO010000084.1:0-2305 GCA_049414425.1 Desulfurococcaceae archaeon | reverse complement strand
TCGACAAGCCGATAATTGAGAGGGGCTTGATCAGGAGTATACTCCACAACAATGCAACAGCGCTGAAAAGCCAGTTGAAGTCCACTGGGAACGCCGGCTGGGTGTATCCAAGGCCGTGGAACCTGGAGATCTCTGAGGGCGAGCTGAGAGAGGAAGAGATCCCATCGGTCATTAGGAACGGCGTGATAATAACTAATAACTGGTACACTAGGCTTCAAAACTACTACGAGGGGTACTTCTCGACAGTGTCAAGGGACGCGGCTTTACTAGTCCGCAATGGAGAGATCGAGGGGCACGTGGGGAAAGTTAGAATAGCCACGAGCTTCCCGAGACTCCTCAGTAGCATTGTGGGTGCGTCGAGGAGCAGACACGACGTGTCGTGGTGGGAGGTCAGAGTACCAACTAGGGCCCCGTTCCTCCTAGTTGAAAACACGCCATTGACTAAACCCGAAGCATAGCTCTTCTCTCCACTCTCACCCCAGCCCCGGGAGACTAGTAGAAAACGCTGGAGTTGAGTATTGACTCCGCGACTACAGTGTCAATTGGCTGGCTGCAGTGCACTGAAATGTTTTTCTCGCTCTCCGCGTTTAATACTCCCTGCGCTGACTCCTAGTTCCAGGTGGCGTGGGGCTTGAAGTTGAGAGTTGTACTGGACTTGAGTGGGCGAGACGTCTACTGGCAAATGGCTCTTGACGAGGCGATGCTAGTGCGGAGGTCGCGCGGCGAGATCCCCAGTACTCTGAGGCTCTACAGGTTTAAGCCCTGTGCCGTTACAATTGGCTACTTTCAGAAAGTCTCCGATGCGGTTAACTTGGAGTTCCTGCGCGAGAGGGGAATCGAGTTTACTAGGAGAATTACTGGCGGCGGCTCAGTGTACCACGACACTAACGGCGAGGTAACGTACAGCGTAGTGCTACCTGTTGAGGGGGCTTTAACAGACGTGCTGGAGAGCTACAGGATTATATGTAGCGGGCTCGTCTACGCTCTCAGGGGACTGGGGGCCCCCGCAGAGTTCGCGCCCGTGAACGACGTTGTCGTCTACGGGAGGAAGATCTCTGGTAGCGCGCAGACGCGGAGAGCTGGTTTTCTACTACAACACGGCACGCTAATGTACGCTACAGACCTCGACGTGCTCGAAAGAGCCCTCGTAGCTCCTCGAGAGAAGCTCGAGAGCAAGGGCGTGAGGAGTATACGCGAGAGAGTTACAACGCTGAGAGACGTGCTGGGCGGAGTCGACGTGGAGAGACTAGTAGAGGCCCTCGTCAAGGGGTTTGCCGAGGCCTTGAGAGCAGAGGTCTACTACGATGAGCTCTCGGAGAGAGAGCTGAGAGCCGCGAGCGAGCTCGTAGATAAGTACAGAGACCCCAAGTGGATTTACAAGAGGTGACGCCTCTGAGAAAGGTCTCGCTAGTGCTCCGCTACGCTAAGACCGCGAAGCTGGATATTACTCTCAGCGACGAGTGCAGAGTCGAGGACATTACTATATCAGGGGACTTCTTCGCGTACCCGGAGGACTCAATTGAGAGGCTTGAGAGCAGGATTAAGGGGTGTGGGAGCAGAGAGTGTATTGAAGAGGCTTTCAGCGAGCTCAGCGGTGCGGTGGTTCTGGGAGTCGACGTAAACGACTTGAAAGAGAAGGTGATCAGTATCCTCGAGAACTACTGTAAGAGTAGTAAGAGCGGGGAGGCCGCCCCGCGCTTGTAACTAGGAGCTACTGCAACCCAGTACTGGGAGACCGCGCTGAGAGAGCAGTGGTCTCGAGGAGGAGTATTCTCTCTCTGCAGCCACTACTATATGGTCTAATGTAGCTGTAGTCTCGCGTAAAGACTAGTTCTGGGTTTAAACACTTCAACACCATTCTACACACGGTTTCAGATATCAGTCTACAGGAGTACCTAGTGTCGACTCTAAGTAGTAGTGAGAGCTTGAGTATCAAGCAGGGGTTGACTGAGACTGCCACTAGCCGTGTTAAATATATAGCGCTCCGCGCTCTGCTAGACCTCTCGAGACCCGAGGTGACTACGTGGTGGTGCTTCTTAGTGTAGACGAGCACAATGTTTTCAAATCACTTGTAAATCTCTAAAATTTCTAATTACACTACAGCGCTCTAATTGCGAGTTATCTTTTTTTACCCTCTCTAACTCAAAGTGTACTGTGAGGTGTCGGCTTGAACGCCTCTCAGCAAGCGAGTTCTCGAGAACTCTACTTAAGCGGCCTAGAGTCTATGCGGAGAGGCGTACTCCTACACATAGTATCTGATATACTCGGCTTAATAGGAGGTATACTACTACTCCTACTAGTTCCC
>JBMSAO010000083.1:0-3336 GCA_049414425.1 Desulfurococcaceae archaeon | reverse complement strand
GCTGTGAGCTCCTTACCGCTCACTACGTCAATTATGGGCCTCGTAATTATGAACCTCCTGTACCTGCCTGTAACTACGCTGTCCAGTCCGTACATTACACTAAATAGGCTCTTACCGCTACCAGTAGGCCCGAAGAGCCCTGCAATCTCGTACTTCTTGTCAGCCAGTACTTTCACGATCTCTTCTTGACCGGGAGACTGGGGCTGTAGCTTTCCAAACACGCTCTCAGCGGACAACTAGATCATCCTCGCCGAGTACTCGCTCATACGCCCTCTACTTAACACTATAAATAAGGCTTTTAAAGTACTCGAGTAGACTCTCATCTAGCTCGTGTGGTCTAAATAGCTGTAAGTGCTTAAACATCTCCTCGACTTCTCTAATAAACTCCTCGACGCTAACACCACTAGTTCCCAGTAGCTTGCCGAGAAGCTCGACATCGAGTCTTCTACTAGATAGCCACGTGAAGAAGAGCGTGTAGCCGTATAGTGTGTAGGGGTGGAGGCGCGTCGAGATGAGTTTTACTATTAAGTGCTCTAGTCTGGGTATGCAGAGCGTGTACTCCTCGAGTCTCACTAGCCTCGAGTTGGAGAGTAGTTCTCTCTCGAGAGGCTTAGAGGCTACTTCTATGACTAGAAGCGGGTAGAAAATCGTGGAGACAGCTACTAATCCCTGTTCTCTAATTCTCTCCAATACCTCAGCGTAGTGTCTACTGACGCCGTGAGCCTCGAGTATAGTGTAAATAGTGCTCTCAGCGCTCTCTGAGCTAACTAGATATCTCAGCTCTTCAAGCGGCTTAACTAGCCCGTAGAGGGCTGTCGCAACGTCGTTCAGTACTGTGAACTCTCCGCACTTGTGCCTCTGAGCGATTGCTGTCAGCGCCGAGAACGCGAAGTGCACTGGCGAGCCTACTGTACTCAAAAAACACACCGGAATAGGACTAGGCCGTCTCGAAAGGCGCTAGTAAATACACTACTTTGCCAGGCCCCACAACGAACTCTGCTCTCAGAGGCATTTTACTAGCAAACTCTACTTTAACGATATCAGAGACCTTGGCTACTGAGAGCGCATTCGTGAGCTTAGCGGCGTCGTAAACAGCGCTAGCGGGTTCTCTCACTTCAAGTGAAATAGTGGCGAGTGAGCCTCTAGCAAATCTCGCCTCAACTCTCCCCACTCCTTGAGCTCTAACTATCAGTGCGTACTCCCTAGCGTTAAACTCCGCGTTACCACCCACTTCCTCTATGTCTTCGAGTACTTTCTTGAGGGCTTGAGCCATTATTTGAGCTGTGACTGTAAACTGGAGTTCTAGCTCCGGTATTTGGGGGGCTGTGACCTCGAGATTGCGAAATCTAAACCTCCTAGCTGAGACGCCGCCTTCACCAACAGCGAGCTTGACGAAGTCTCCTTCACTCGCGATTACGAGGTTTTCACCCTTCTTTAAGTGTTTAAGTACTTTTTTCAGATTACTAACCGAGACGCCCA
This sequence comes from Desulfurococcaceae archaeon, assembly GCA_049414425.1. Taxonomy (GTDB): domain Archaea; phylum Thermoproteota; class Thermoprotei_A; order Sulfolobales; family Desulfurococcaceae; genus UBA285. Next base: position 1,857 of record JBMSAO010000083.1, on the reverse strand, counting down.
GTGCTTGAGGCTCTTCGACTTCGTACTCTAGAAACATGTCTCTCGGAAAGCTCACTTCGAGCAGAGAAGACTGATCAATATCCATAGCCCTCATTACTAGGCCGTCTGGATTAAGAGTTAGCGAGACCTCGTCAGCTAGGTTACCAATAGCCTCAACTATCTCTTTGAACACTTTAGCCTCGGGTAGTACAACGCGCGCCAAGCGTATCACCCACCACACTAATACTACTCCGAGAGCAGTATTTATTCCAGGGCTCTAGTAGCGTGGAAGCAGTCGCGGCTTAACCTCGTACTGGTCTAGTACTAAGTGAATATCTCTCAGGAGTACTGGGAGCTCTCTAATAGAGACAAAGAGCACGTTTTCGTGTACTCTAATACGCGGAGTAAGTAGCGTGACTATGAGTGGTAGCAACTTTGACGCCTTCTCTAGCACTCTGTACTTTTGCTTAGCGCGAGAGTAGTTTTTTACTAGCTTATCTACTCTCTCGGCGTGCCTCGCCGCCGCCTCTACTAGTCTACTCCTAGTTGCGAGAGACCAGTGTTTACAGTCAATTACCAGCCCCAAGCCGCTAGTAGGGTCTACTCCGAGAACGTCTATCTCGAATCTCACAGGAGAAGTCAGTGTAACTCCGCGCTCGACAATATAGCCGAACTCCTCGAGAATTCTAGAAGAGAAGACTTCGAAGTCGCGCCAATCGAGATACTCGCTAATACGCTTTAACTCAACACCCCTCTCACTCAGTAGGAGAGCTAGTTCAAGTCGATTTGTCACTACAAGCTCCTCGCCGGACACGCTGATTAGATCACTATACTTCCTCGCAATTTCAACTACAAGCTCCTCACTACAGCCGAGAAGACTAGCCAGCTCACCAACTAAAGCTCTCTTTCTAGCTAGTAGAAACTCCAGTAATCTTAACTCCGTGAGCACAGAAACCTCCACCTGGAGTAGGAAAAGGAGTAGTCCCAATTATTACAACACGCACTTCTCTAATTCATTGAGGAAGGAGAGTTAAAAACGCCTCAAGGATCTACCTGACTACCTCCTCTGCTTCTCTATACCAGGGTTTTGAAGTCCCTACTTTAGCTCTCTTAATCCACTTATTGGTTTTAGGCTCCTCGTTGATTATTTTGAGTAATTTATTCACTCTCTCTTCTACAGTGCTCTTAACACTAATATCTAGTTTGCCCTCACTCGTCGAGGTCTCTAAGAACTTCTTGAGTTTTTCGAGATTCTGCGTAGCGTCGTACCAGAAACCGCTCCACCGCCAATAATGAAGTACCGGAATGGCAGGTAGCCTAGTATTGGGTGTACTGTTCTAGAGACAGGTACGTAGAGAGAGCCTGTTCTCGGGAAAGACGACGCTGTGATCATAAATGCTCCTATTAGTGGTAGCCACATCAAGCCGGCAATAACAAATGCTAATACAGGGTCTCCGCTGTAAGCTGTTGGGTCTCCGAGCATTTTAGTAGCGTAATAAGTCATGCCTGAAGCCGCTGGACACGCTATAGCCCATATCATTACGTAATACCACTCTAATTCTCTAACAAGACCATAATGCCACCACACCTACGCCACATTAGCCCTCCCAGCCAGCTCCACCACACTCAACACACTGTCACGAGCAACTCTCACAGTATTAACTTGCGATCTCAACATCTACGCGCCCGCTGTAATTTAATACGTAGGGCCCGAGAGATCTGCTGTGCGTAATTTTATTTTAGAGAGTTTACTCCGTATACTTGGAGAGTTGAGTTTACTCCGAGTAGTGTTGCTCGTGCGGTGTTGAAATGAGTAGTGACCGCGTTAGGGCTGGTTATACTGAAGGTGTTGTCTCAATTATTGTGAATAGTGCTCTC
>JBMSAO010000082.1:0-5102 GCA_049414425.1 Desulfurococcaceae archaeon | reverse complement strand
AACCCCGAGGCAAAAAGCACTCAGAAACATCCACAGGTAACCACAAATGACTGCCTCGGGGAAACCCCTATTGTAACTCTGGGATGAAGAGCAGGTGTGAGCCCCGCATCTGAGCTACACTAGAGTGATGAGACCGGCCTCGACTCGGACCCGCGCCGCAACGCTATTAGCGCGCAGACTACTGCGGACACTGCAATACTAGCTACTCGGAAGCGAGCTCTTCACAGCTGAGCGAGTAGACCTGAGTAAGAGGGCTGGTGGGTGGGAGATCAGCTGGCCAAGTCCTATTAGCCCGGGGAGCACTATTCTCCGTGGAGTGATGAGGGCACGATAACCTGATCTGTGAAGAGCCATGCCGGCTCTGACCACTCAAGTAGCCTTGTGCCTCACTTCAGAGCGCTCCACTACTCTCAGAGACGGATACTAGGAAGAGCTCTCGCGCCTCTTGATCTAGTTTCACCGAGCAGCACGCGTCGTAGAGCTCTCCGGGGTGCTCTCTCAGGACCCTGTAGTAGGGGTTCGCGACTCTCTCTACGAGACCCCTCTCGACTAGCACGGGGTCTACTAAGGGCTTTATAGACCCCGGCCTCATACACCCCATGTAGAGCTCCCCGTGAAACACGCTCCTCGCGTGCTCTACACTGCTCAGCACTTTCTCGGCTAGCCTCCTCGGCTCGTAGCTCGCGTGGGGGTCTATGTAGACTAGTAGCGTCACGGCGTCTATTCCCAGGTCGCTCACAGTTCTCAGCTCTCTCTTCAACACCTCTCTCTCTACTCCGGGGTGCCACGCGTAGATGTGGGGCACGACGCGCAGCCCGCTCTCAGCGATCTTAGCGAGCGCCTCAGCGTACTTCTCAGCGCTGAAGGCGTAGCTCCTCACGTAGTTAGCTATGTAGGGGCTCAGCGTGAACTCGTAGTCCACGGTGTCCACTAGTCCGCGTAGCTCGCGGAGCTTGTCCCTACTAGTCACTAGTCCCAGGTGCGCGCTCACAACGAGCCTGTACTCCCTCTTAACACTGCGCAGCGAGTTCACGTAGGGCTCAATTGGCAGAGTGCCGTCGCGCCTAAAGCCGCCACTGAGTAGTACGCCTCTAACGCCACTAGCGTAGAGCTCTCTAATAGTCTCTTCAAAACCACTAGGTGTCACGTGAATCATGTTTACAATGTAGCGGCCCCCGCAGAACTTGCAGTTCAGTTCACACCACGACCCAGTAAGCGAGAGGGGCTTGTACCTGGCCCTCGGAGTGAAGTAGGATATCTTCACGGCGCGGCACCAATGCCTCTGAGCTCTTCGCGGAGCCTCTCGTAGTACCCTAGTAGTAGTCTCTGAGAGGGTATATTGTAGAGTGGGCCTCGGGGGCTCTCGTTGTAAAACGGCCTATTGCACTCGGGGCAGCCGCTAGTGTAGAACGCCTCTACTACGCTGCCTACTGGTATGTCTCTCTTAACGCTCCCCTTCTCGCAGTCAATGTAGAGGTCCGGCTCTAAGCTGTTCTCGAGTAGAAACCTCGCTAGCTGCGCCAGCCTGTAGTACTTCACGTCTACGCGCGGCCGCCCATCGCTACTAGTGTAGTTGAAGAGGGCTACTCTCCCACCGAGCCTGTAAGCCCTCTTCATGGCCTCCACGAGGTCTCTGAGAGACTCTCCAAGCCCCGCAATTAAGTGGACGTAGACATTGCCCCTCCCGTAGACCTCGACGGCTCTCTCAATAAACCTCCAGTACAGGTCCCAGCTGTAGGGCTTTCTCCACTTCTCAAACAGCTCCTCCGTGGCCGCGTCCAGCCCCACTCCCAGCGCGTCGACGCCCAGCCTCCTAGCCTCCTCTAGGTGGAGGCGCGGAATAGGCGTAGTCGCCAGTGAGGCTGGGAGCTCGGGCTCAAAGGACCTAATAGCCCTGATCACGCCCAGGGCCTCCTCGACAAAGCCGGGTTTAATAACAGTCTGGAGGCAAATACGCGTAAAACTCCTCCTCCAGGACTTCTCAACAGCCTCCAAGTCTACTAGAGGCCACGTTACTCTGCCGAGCCTCTCACCTCCCCGGTAGCCGCGAGACTGAGCGCAGAAGGCGCAGTTAGCACTACACCCACTGGGAGAGTACTGCAGGAAGTAGGCTGTAGTGGGCTTCTCGGCGAGCCTCAAGTCCACGAGACCCAGCACTGCGAGCGTGCCAATAGACGCTCTAATCAACACCACTAGTAGCACCCGCCCTCCTGGCTAACCACTCTTAAAACTCAACTCGAGTATCTTGTAGTAGCCGGAGTCTACAGGGCAGATCCCACCCCTGAACTTCAAAATAAAGCTCTCTAGCACCATCCTCCCAACCACGCTCTCATTTGACGTCGCACATGGAGTAGCCGCGCTCTCGGCTTGAGAGAACTCTGAAAGCACGCTCACGTATATACACCGTCTACGTACATGTAAGATTTGATTATCAAATAAAGTGTTACGGGGCGGGCAGGTATTAACTGTATCTGATAGCTGAGAGCAGATCTGGCCCGCGCTGCGGCGTGATCGCTACTGGGCTGGGCGCGGGTTAAAGAGTGTTCTGGGCTCAATAGTCGCGGTGTTGAGCACGGTGTTGCCATTACAGTATAGTAGTGTGGTAGTGCCTGGAGTAGTTGCCGCGTCCAGGTCGTGCACAGATCGCCACGTAGTCGAAGTGGTCTTCGGGGTTAGTGCTACTGTGCAAGCCTAGAACCGATCTCGCTGCGGCGACGGCGTCTCAGCGCTGATCAGCTGGCCTCGGAGTAGTGCTCGTTATTTAGGCGCTTCTCACCTCTCAAAGCAGGCTTATATTCTCCGCGAAATTACTAGGCAATATGGCCCGTGGGTGTGTGGATTGAGTATAAGCGAGGATGTACTCTACGGGCTAGTAGAGCGAGGACTAATTCTGGGAGCGAAGTACGTGGAGGCTAGGTTTCAAGACGACTACGGGTACGAGGTAGTCCTGAGAAACAACAAGTTAACGAGTATAGACACGTTTAGGAGGAGAGGGGTGGGTATAAGGGTCCTTGTAGACGGCTCTCTGGGCTTCGCCGCGACTAATAGTCTGAGCATTGAAGACCTCTACAAGGCGCTCGAGAGCGCGTACACGAGGGCGAAGGCTATGAGTAGACTGAGGAAAAGCCACATTGAGTTCTCGGAGGAGAGACCGGGTCGCGTAAAGTACAGAGTAGTGGAGAAGAGACCGCTACAGGACTTTAAAGTGGAAGACGCTGTAAACACGCTCTCCGAGATATACAGGGCGGTTGAGGGGGAAATAAGAGAGGCGAAATTAGTATCAGTGGTTAAAACTCTGACTCTCCACATACAGGAGAAGCTAATAGTCACGTCTGATGGTGGATATGTAGAGTCGTATACACCAAGACTGTTCATAGGAGTAAACTCCACTCTCTTGTACCAGGACAGGTCGCTGCAGAGGAGTATCGAGTTCGGGGCCTCTGGGGGAGCGGAGTTAATAGATGAGTGGAGTCCGGGAGTCAAGGTTAGAGAGGGGCTCAGAAACCTCGAGAGAGTGTTAGTAAAGGGGGTTGCCCCGCCGAGCGAGAAAGTAGACTTTGTACTCGGATCCGAGGTCGTGGGGCTAGTAGTCCACGAGTCCTCTGGTCACCCCATGGAGGCTGATAGAATACTCGGTAGGGAGGCGGCTCAAGCCGGTGAGTCCTACGTTAAACCCGACATGATAGGGAGATTTCGCGTTGGAAACGAGCACGCAACTGTTGTGGAGGACCCCACAATACCTGGAAGCTACGGGTTCTACCTGTACGACGATGAGTGCGTTCGAGCCAGGCCGAGATACCTCTACGGGGAGGGCTTACTGTACGAGCCGCTCCACAATAGACACACGGCTAGGCTGTTCGGCGTGAGTAGTAATGGAGCGGCGAGGACCATGAACTACGCTTCAGAGCCCATTATAAGAATGAGCAACACGTACTTGACCCCCGGCGACTACGAGTTCGAGGAGCTAATAGAGGACATCGAGTTCGGCTTGTTCGTGAAGTCCTACATGGAGTGGAATATTGACGACGCCCGCTGGAACCAGAGGTACGTGGGCTTAGAGTCGTATATTATTAGAAAGGGCGAGTTAGCAGAGCCTGTCTTAAACCCGGCTCTGGAGTTTACAACTAGCTGGTTCTACAGCAATATTGTAGCCAAGGACAGGAACTTAGAGTTCTACCCGGGTACGTGTGGTAAGGGAGAGCCCTCCCAGGGGGTTCCCGTCTGGTTTGGCGGTCCAAATGTCAGGCTTGGGAAATTGAGGGTGGGTGTGCTGAGATGAGTGAGCTCGCACACGTGTTACTAAAGAGCCTTCAGGGGAAATTCGACGAGGTGTCAGTGCTGGTCGAGGAGAGGAGTAGTTTAATGGTGAAACTGTGGAATACAGAGCCCTCTGTGATACAGTCCTGGCTGCAGACAAGTATACGGTTGAGACTAGCCAAGTCGGGGAGGCTCTGGATTCTAAGCTACGAGTCTAAGGACCCCATTTACATTGTGAAAAACGCAGAGGAGATCCTCAAACTAGCTAGTAGAGTCGAGGAGTCTGAACTACACGCTCCCCTGCCAGAGCCGGGTAGGTGTAGTCCACTAACAGGCGCGTTCGACCCCAGCGTAGAGTCGGCTATGAACGATCCGAGTAGACTAGTAGAGGAGATGACTAGCGCGGCCCTCTCCCAGGGAGCTGAGAGAGTAGCAGGTACACTGACGCTCACAAAGACGAGTACTACACTCGTAAATACGCGTGGATTCGAGTGCAACGAGGCTAAAACGAGTGTTGAGGCGTACGCGCGCGCGTTCAGGGGGGAGTTCAGTGGGCACTGGGCACACGGCTCGACGAGACTAGATATTGTAGCGATAAGAGAGGTTGGGAGGAGAGCGGGCTACTGCGCGACAATAACGAGTAAAAAAGCCGATATATCGCCGGGCGAGTACAACGTAGTGATCTCTCCGCTCGTCGCGGGCAATCTCTTCAACTACTTGGCTTTCATGGCGTCGGCGTTGCGAGTCTTAATGGGGTTCTCGGTGTTCGCGAAGTACAAGCTCGGCGAGAGAATAGGCTCAGAGGTAGTAAGCCTGCACGATAGGCCGAGAGACACTACTCTACC
>JBMSAO010000081.1:0-3487 GCA_049414425.1 Desulfurococcaceae archaeon | reverse complement strand
AGACATTGAGAGCACTGCTATTAGTAAAACTCCCTGGAGCTCTCTAATACTCCCAGTTTTTTCGCAGTGAGAGAAGAGCGCAACTAGTACAATAGTATAGAGGACTAGACACACGCCGACACTAATGATGTTACTAGGCGAGGCGACAAGTAAAGCTACGGTAACTGCAAGTAGTACTTGTAGCAACACTAGTCTTCTCCTCGTCAGTTTCATTTTTTCTCACCACGTACAAGCTGGTCTCCAGGTACCTAATAAAGTAGACGCTACACGGCTCTACTACTACGTTACTAATTAATATTACCGCACGGAGCGAGCAAGTAGTATGAGAGCATTGCTATGTAAATTCCGGCTTCGAGGGGGTCTGTATTTAAGACTAGATCTAGAACTGGATGAGTGGTTTTTGACTTGAACTCTCTTCTAATTCGCTCTTCAACGCTAGAAGAGACTAGTAGAGTCCTCTCTGCTCTCTCAGCGAATTCTAGTGGCGTGTAGTACACTAGTAAATCGTGTTTTCTAAGCGCGTGGACTAGTGTCAACGTAGCTGGCTCGAGGAACTTACTCGAAGTTACAGTTACAAGCTCTCTCGACTCTGCTACTTCCTCTAAAACGCCTCTGTAGCTCTCTACTAGTGAGCTGAGCACGGGAGTAAAGCCCTCCTCGCTGTGCTTTGCAAGTCTTAAACCTCGGCTCTGTAAGTGATTCTTATATCTCTTTGCGAGTGCGTGGAAGACTGCGAGGCTCATTAGGAGTGAGGCCTCTACGAGATTACTAGCACCATAAGTACTGACGTTGTAATGCTTTAACAGCGCACGTAACCTTTCATCTGGCGGCGTGAGCGCGAAGGCTAAGTATTTATAGTCGAGAAGTCTAATTGCCTGTAGAGCGGAGATCAGTTTAGAGTACTCCTCCACGCTGAAAATAATCAGCGATCCCTTCTCCCGGTAGGGCAGTAGGTGAAGAGCAATCTCCTCTACTTCTCCAATTACGCACTTTAGACTACTCGACATCACATTTGAGTACCAGTACAGCACACTAGCTGGTAAGTAGCCTAGACCGGTATAAGTAGCGTAGAGGTCTCCACTAACTTGATTTAAAAAACTCTCAATTAGCTCAGAGTACTCTCTCGCCTTCTCTTCTACTCTCAGCAGCGCTCTCCCAGCTTGTTCTAGACAAGTGCTGTCTCTAAGCTTTTGCAACAACTGCATTCTCTCTCATCCGGCTCACTGGGTAGTAGCTCTACTATTCTGGGTATTAGCTTCTTTACTTTAGTGATGTTCTCGCTCATAGTCCTCATAACCTCTTCGGCTGTAACTGGTTTCTCGGCCCACACGTCGTAGTCAGTTATCATTGCTATTGTAGCATAGCATATCTGGGCTTCACAGGCCAGGTTTATTTCTGGTACTAGTGTCATGCCTATAATGTCAGCCTTAAAGACCTCTTTCCACACTCTACTCTCAGCTCTAGTACTGAAGCGGGGGCCCTCAATACACACATAAGTTCCTCTACTGTGAATTCTTATATCTGGAAACTCTGAGGCGGCTTTTAGAATTACTTTTCTCAAATGCTCGCAGAAGGGATCAGCCATACTCACGTGCGCCACTACTCCACCCTCGAAGAAAGTGTGAGCTCTAATACCCTTAGTCATGTCTATAAACTGGTCTGGGACCACGAAGTCTCCTGGTCTGTAGTCTTCTCTGAGACTACCCACGGCGGAGACGGCTAGTATCCACTTCACTCCCAGTGCCTTTAAAGCCCAGATGTTGGCTCTGTAGTTGACTCTGTGTGGTGGTATTCTGTGACCCCGTCCATGTCTAGCTAGAAAAGCTACTCTTCTCCCTCCGAGTTCTCCTACAACTATGTTGTCACTAGGCATACCGTAGGGAGTGTATACTTTTATTTCTCTGATGTTTTCTATACCCGGTAGCTCGTAGAGGCCACTACCACCGATAATTCCTATCTCAGCTTTGAGCTGGGGCGGTACGAGCACGGCGCTACACCACGAGCTTGTAGACCTCTCTAGTCTCGTCGTACTTTAAAATATTCTTCTCTACTAGCACTCTTAGTGCTCTCGTGTAGTAGACATCTCCGACATCAATACCGTACCACTCTTTGAAGGCGCCGAGGATCTCGTTGTAAGTCCACTCCGTTTTGCCCGTCTCCTTGTACGTCCCGGTGATCATTCTCTTAATGAACTGGTAAGTGTCCTCTAACCTCGTCCACGGGTATTGAAACCACACCCACTCTTTGACTTCTATGTAGTAGTAGTCTGGTTTGAACTTAGCAACGGGACTAATCCACTGGAGCGCGGCTGTCTTTACTTCCAGGGGCTTCCAGCTATCTCTAATGTGGTCTCTAGCGAGCATTAGAGTCTCGCCAGTATCTACTATGTCGTCTACGACGAGCACCCTCAGCCCCCTCGCGTCTACTACATACGGGTACTTGAGAATAGCCCTCTCCTCAGCCTTAGCGGCCTCTGTCCAGTGCTGGCTCTGAACACTGAGGAGGTTCTCTACGCCGAGAAAATCGCAGAGCAATCTAGCAGGCACATAGCCGCCTCGCGCAACGGCCACAATTATGTCTGGCTTGTATCCGTCTCTCGCAATTATGTCGGCTAAGTGCATTGACCAGTCTACAATTTCTTCCCAGGAGACGAGCCTGGTCTTTACGCGAGGCATATTCTCACAGTTAAACTATGGTTGGCTCTTAGCTTATAAAGATACTCCTCGGGGTACTTCTCAGTAAGTATCTCGCTACTTCTCTGCTAGGATAAGCCTACTCGTCGTTGTAAATCCTCTTCTAGAGTGGTGTAGGAGTATTCTCGCCTTGGAGAGATCCCAGCCGTATTTAGTGTAGAGGTCTTCTTTTACGTGTATAGCCTTTACCTCTGCAATAAATAGTGTTGACTCGCCCAGGTCGATTTCTTTAACGACTTTACACTCGAGAAAACCCATCATGTCTTCTAATCCGGGCGTGTTTATAGTTGAAGACGGCGTGGTCTTTAAGCCGAGTAGAGCTAGCTTGTCCACGCCGCGACCACTCATGGACCCGGCTTTAAACACTATGTTCACGTGCTTCTCGGATGGAATATTTACTGTGAACTCACCCGTCTCTCTAATATACTGGTGTATTAAACTACCTTTCCACACTGAAATAGCGACTAGGAACGGCTCATCAGATACTGGTGTAACCCAAGACGCGGCCATGACATTTAACTTACCACTACTACTACGCGCTACAATTAAGTAGACAGGTCTCGGGTGTAATACGTGATACTCACCTGGACTAATAGGCTTGTACACGAATTCAACACCACTAAGAGTGTCACGTAGAGAGCTCTATTTAAGAGTTTTAAAGCCCGAGATGAGTGAAAAGAAGAGTAGAGCGCGGGGGTGCCCGAGCCTGGTCAAAGGGGCCGGGTTGAGGACCCGGTGGCGTAGGCCTGCGTGGGTTCAAATCCCACCCCCCGCACTAGTGCACGGCAATATAG
>JBMSAO010000080.1:0-2684 GCA_049414425.1 Desulfurococcaceae archaeon | reverse complement strand
TATTGCCACTATAGTAGCGCCATTATCGCCAATATTGAAGGGCATGCTGTTAACTACTATGAGGCCGTAGAGGTAGTTCTCGTCTCCCGTTACTCTGAACTCTATTAAATCGGCCCTCGGATCAGGGCTCGCGAAGTCTGTTCTCTCATCTCCGCTTGGATCACACCATATCCACTGCGGTATATCATTAACTGTTGCAAAGTATAGTCCAGGCGCCTTGCCGGCACAGTCAAATACTCCCCAATCACTCGGATCTCCATCTACTGTTATGGTTGAGTGTGTCTGCGCGTAGATGGCGTTTACCGGTACACTTAGGATTAGTAGCGTCAAGCTTAGTGCAAATAGTAGTCGCATTTCTCACACCTAGATACTGTATTATATAGGGGGGAGGAGTATTTATACTTTTAACTGAGCACAGTAATTGAGCTTAGCCGCTGAGTTTAAACTTAATGAGAGTTTATACACATCTGTGTTAAGTCCTCTGAGACGCGTATGGCTACTGATCGAGATTAGCGCTCTTGTGGAGTTTTTTATTAAGTTTGAGTACTTATTGATTAGAACTCGTGTGTGGTTAAGAGTGCTTAGAGTAGAGTGGTCTAGAAGTGAAATTGCTAGTTTACTGGTTTTAGTAGTTCTCGTAGCGTGTACTCTACTAGTCAGACTCCGCGGTGAGCTCTACACGCACGTAGTATTGCTAGGAGTCTCTACTGTAGTTCTCAATGTAGTGCTCCTCTTTCCTGGTAGAATTGAGTGTCGAGGTCTACTTGGAGTTTACAGTGGCTACGTCCTCTTCACTAGTATAACTGGTATAGTGAGTGCTCTTAATTTCTTGAGTAGAGTTAACTATGCTGTAGACCTCGTCTACGTAGTACTGCTACTAGTAGTGCTGACGATTTACTACTATAATAGTAGACTACGTGAAGTCTTCGTAGCGTATATTCCAGTAGTCGTGTTGGTTTCCGTGATTACTGGAGTGTACTTAGAGCTAGAGAGCCCTTTGAAGTACGCTGTACTAGCACTACTAGACGTGTCCTCAATAGTTATTATTCTATCTACTGTAAAGAACAGTACTGCAGGGCTCGCAGCCAGTCTTCTAGTATTCCCCCTACTCTACACTACACCGCTCGCCACAGTAGACTACACAGCGCTCTCAGTGCTCTTCGCGCTGTACACACTGAGAACTCTACTAGCACTCCGCGGTAAAATGAGGGAATTACGCTTAATTACATCTCTAGACTTACTAGTAAGACCAGTAGTGGTGGCTTATTTGTGAATCGCTTACTAGTTCTCGGAGTAAACGTAGTAGTTGTCTCAGTACTACTAGTATTTTACGGAATTCTCCTCGGAGATAGTGGATTAGTGGGGATCGGGTTTTCGGCTAGTCTACTAGGAGGAGTACTCGTAGCCTACAGCACTACGCCTCGAGACCCCTCAGTAGTAGCCCTACTGAACTACAGCAACATACTCGTAGACGCGGTGACTAGTACACTAGAAGACCTGGATCTCTTGGAGTCGCAAGTGTGTAGTATTAAGAGAGGCGGCGTTACACTACTAGTCTACTCTAGAACACCGTGCCCACTAGAAGTAGACCCCGGAGTAGGCTTTGCCGGAGGCTCACCATACCTAGCTATACCCACTACTCGACTGAGTACTCTTGTGGAGAGCGCTAGTTCTAGCGAGTCTACTAGTTCTCTACTTGAGAGGTCTCTCGCAGCGGTACTAGTAGATGAGCTCTCAGCGTGTAGAAGTATTAGAGTTGAGGAGGAAGCAGACCAGTACAGAGTCTACATTACTGGTCTCGCAGATGTGTTTAAGCAGTACTTAGAGAGGCCTCTAGACCCCTACACTCTACTCGTACTAGCAGTGAGCTCTGAAGTGCTTCCAGCTACTTATATTAGGCTTGTCGAGAGAAAAATAGCGCGTGATAGCATACTACTAGTTTTGAGGGCTGAGAAGAGTGGAGCGGGGAGTTAGTGTACTACTACTCGTCTACACTACTCTAGTAGTACTGTCAGTTATAGGTCTCTACGCGCTGGGCGAGAAGAGAGTAGACGTGTACATATCACTAAATATACTCGCCTACTACGTCTCCTACGCTGTTACGGGGCCCGCTTACACGTCGAGACATGTGAAAATACTCAACATAGTCCTCTTCGCGGTGTTTACTGTAATAGTCGCGTTTAGAGTATACGAGGTGCTAGTGTCGTGAAGAAGAGCAAAACACTACTCCTAGTAGTACTAGTAGTCGCTGTGACGGCGGCTTCGCTACTTGAAGGAGCTAGTAGAAGTCCTCGCCCAATTAGTGACTGCTCGTACTTAATTACTATTCTCGAGAAGGCGCTGAATTACGCTCTAGACTTTGACTACAGAGGAGAGTACATAGCACGTGTAATGTTAAACACGCCTGTAGACCCTAAGCTACAAGACCTTCACAGAAAAGCCTACAGGGCGGTGCTGGACTACTACGCAATTATCAACTCGACGCGGGCCTCACTAGACGACATGAGAGAACTACTGGGAGAGCTAGACGTTATAGAGAGTTATGCTAGTAGCCTGCAGAGATGTTCTCGCGAACCAGGTGTTGTAGTTATTGCAACGCGTATTACGGGACACCTATTACCTAGTTTAAAGAGCCGTGTGGAGGATCTCGTAAAACACTACTCTGAAATGCCGGGTCTTGTACT
>JBMSAO010000079.1:0-3151 GCA_049414425.1 Desulfurococcaceae archaeon | reverse complement strand
CGCTGTAGTAGTCATGTACAGCACAAAGAGCAGAGAACTAGTAGTCAAAAACCTCGCTGAGCTCCTGCCCAGCCCTTTTTCACTTAGGTAGCTAAGCGGATTGGGCCGAATGAGTCGCTCTCACAGTAGTAGAGTGGCTATTGTGAAGTAGACGGTTACTGTAGCAATATCTGCTATAGTCGTTATAAGCGGGGCTGACGCCGCGGCGGGGTCTACGCGCAGTTTTGCTAGTAGTAGTGGTAGAAGCGAGCCTATAGTGTCTGATATGTAGCACGATGTTGCGAGAGCTAGTGAAACCGCGAGGGCAACTCTCAGCGCTACTACTGCTTCGCGGAGCGCTAAGTATGTCACGGAGAAGCTCACCACAAAGCCCACTGGCAGGAGGACAGCTAGCATAAATAGAACAGTAAGGAACTCCTTGGCGAGCACTATTAAAATATCGCGCTTATTCAAGCTAATTTCGCCTGCAACGAGGCTTCTAATGACTATAGCCGAGGACTGAGAGCCAATATTACCGGAGTTGTCAGCAAGCATTGGCATAAAAGCCACTAAAACGGCTATTCTCTTTATAGTATCCTCGAACGTCGCGACAATACTACCCGTAATCGTGTTCATCAAGTACAAGTATATAATTACTGGCACTCTCCTGAGCGCCAGCCTGAGTGGTTTCTCGACTATATAGCTACCCTTAATAGCCTCGTAAATACCAGCGTATCTCAGCAAGTCCTCCGCGTACTCAGTAGAGATCACGTCTAAGAGGTCGTCTAGCGTTACTATGCCCATGAACCTCCCGTCGAGATCGACCACTGGGACTTCTAGTAAGTCGTACTGAATTGCGAGCTTAGCGGCCTCTTCGCGGTCTGCGAAGGGGTGAATAGTCACTTTGACAGGTATAGCGATTTCCGACATCTTTGAATTCCGAGGCTTTAGTAGCAAAGTCTTAACGTCAGTGTAGCCTAGTAGCAGACCCTTCTCGTCTACAATGTAAATGTAGTAGTGAGACTCATACAGTCCGAGTTTAGACTTCTGAATGTAGGCTTCTAGCGCCTCACCAACAGTCATATCAGCATGGAATACAGGTACCATCGTGGTCATTACACCACCCACGCTCTCCGCGGGGAACTTCATGAGAGACGCTACTAGGACAGCGAAGTCCCTCGGCAGTAACTTCAGGATCTCTCCTCGAGACTTCGAGGGGACCCGAGAAATGAAGTCTGCTACTTCGTCAACTGGGATTTTAACTAGAACTCTCACAATGTCGTCAAGCCCCTTAACGGAGACGAGTTCACTAATTACTTCCGGCGGCAATTTAGCGAGCTCGTCTTTAATCTTCTCTAGATCCATTACACCTAGCAACTTGATTCTAAGATCACTCTTTAAACGTAGGAGCACGGCGACTATTTCGTGCTGTGGTAGAGTACTGAGTAGGGACTTCGCTTCCTCGACCTCGTCGCGCTCTAACAGGTCAGTGATCCTTTCAGCGACCTCTGCCAAGTCCTGTAAGCTCACGAAACACTCACCTAGAGGTCGTCTATTCGAAGAGGCTGACCTCCTCCCCGCCCTAAAGGGCGAGGGTTCCCTTTGGGCGGCTCATCAGTTCCCCCCCATCTATTCGGGTTTACATCTGTCATCTGGGGGGCATTCAGGGGGGTCAGAGCTCCCCACATCTTAGATAAGGCTTTCCTCTCGATATTTAGTATTGCTACAGTGTCTCTATTAGCTTCGAAATTGCATTTAACGCATTTTATTCTTCTATAACCATTCTCGACCAGTTTTGAGTTACATCTTGGACATGTTGATGACGTTCCCTTTGGATCCACAACTATTAGCGGTACTCCGTTCTTTTCGCACTGCCAGTCAATCCACTGCTCCAGCTTCCTATAGCTTAGTATTAGTAGAGAGACTCTGTGTTCTTTTGGAAGCTTCCTAAGGTTCTCCACTAGGTTTGTCAAGTCTTCTCTAGCAACAGCGTAGTGATACTGCTTTGCTAGAGACACTATCTTGTGTGAAACCTTCTTAACCCAGTCCTCGACAATGTTCCTAGCCTTTCTGTGGAAGTATCTAATCCTCTCTCTAATACCTCTCCTCCTAAGCCAAGCACAGTACTTTGGAGAGGAGTACTTCTTCTGAAGCCTCTCAGCTAAGCACTTATAGTGCAGAGCTCTCTCAGCAACCGTTTCAAGCCTCAGCTCAACCATGCTGTTCCCAACAGCTATCTGCCTCTCGTTGATATCAACAGCTAGAACACCTCTAGCAAAATACTTAACCGGCTTAGGCACACGCTTAGACACCTCAAGAACAAGCTTACCGTCTTTGAGTATCATCCTAGCATCCCCACTTGGGTAAG
Organism: Desulfurococcaceae archaeon; assembly: GCA_049414425.1. Classification (GTDB taxonomy): domain Archaea; phylum Thermoproteota; class Thermoprotei_A; order Sulfolobales; family Desulfurococcaceae; genus UBA285. The sequence continues at coordinate 804 of JBMSAO010000079.1, read as the reverse complement.
CATCATACCTCCTATCCCAACCAACAATTCTAAGCTTATATCCTTCAAGAATCTCAACATAGCCATCCCTAATCCTATAGCTATATTTATTTGTTAGCCAAAGCCTAGGAGTCTTAGCCCTAGGCACCCTACCCCTATTAGAGTTGTTGAGCCAAGACTTGGCGATCGCTATAGCTTCTCTATAGCAATCCTGAGCAACCTTAGATGGCAAGTTATACCTCTCCTTGAGAACGCTGTATAGTAACTTATGGGCTTTTCCAAGGCTCAACGCCTTGTTCTCAACGACGACCCTAATGGCGTGGTTAAGAGCCTCTCTATACCTCCTCATAAGGTTTATGAGCTCCTGCTCTGAACCAGGCTCGGGGCTAGCCCTCATCTTGATGGTCAAGGTTAGCAAACCCTCATCGCCCAGAGCCATGCATACTCAACCCTATACTTAGCTATGTTGACCTTTCTGAAGCAGTTTGGACATGTAGCATAGTACTGCTTCCTCCCCTTGTAGTCCCAGACGTATCCGCACTTGGGGCATCCAAGCTTGACCAACCACCCACCAACCAACTAGTAGAGAAAACCACCTTATAAGCTTTCCCCATCCCCGCCTTGAAGGGCGAGGCTTTCAGAGGAGGGTAACCAAGCTAACTTTCGGACTGGGGGCGCGCGACCCTATCTCCCGAGTTAACATCGAATCTCTTTACAAGCAGGCTTTTCACTAGATAGAGAGCCAAACCCCTTCTAAACGCGTTCTCGACCGCCTCGACCAACTCAAGAGCCTCCCAGAGGTTCCTCCCAACACCAACCAATCCG
>JBMSAO010000078.1:0-2104 GCA_049414425.1 Desulfurococcaceae archaeon | reverse complement strand
ATCTAGGTATACGTAGAGCGTTGTCTCAGCTGGTCCACCAGTAATGTAGAGTACGCCGAGGTCTCCAACGCGTAGGTATGGATTCTCAAGTGTAACGTTTAGAGGCCTACTTGCAACCCATACTACTGCGTTGTATATAATGTTCCATGCATCGCTCGTGAAGTCTTCTGGCAGGTTCCAGCTTGTCGGTGCGAAGCTAGATAGTAGTGCCCATTTAACTCCATTATCAAACACCTTCCACGCTATTGCATTACCCCATACAGTGCCTCCGACATAAGTATCTGCTATTGGCGTCCCAGAGAACCCTAAGAACCACGAGAAGTCTGCATTTGCATATGCAATGATCTTAACGACATCTCCTACACTGTATCCCCTTAGTATTGGGTGTGAACCGGTGACTTTAATGTATACTTCGCCACGTCCCCAGCTATGGCCTACTGATGGTGGGTCGCCTAAGTACCTGTTTAATACCTTAATTCCGTACCCGTAGGTTCCCCAGCTATCCATCCATACTACTCCAACACGCATTTGCATAGTTGCATTTAGGAATGCGTAGAACTCCGCTGCTGTTGGGAATGGTACAAAGTAGTATCCCGCATATATTACGGCATCGTACATTCCAGCTAGTATGTCGTTTGTTAATTGAGTTAAGTTAGTGTAGCTTACTGCATACCAGCCTTTTGACTCAAAGAAGCTCTTTAGTGAACCAGCGTAATCCCACATTATCGCTACTCTCGGTGTTCTCCCTAACACTATGTCTCCTAGGTCTACAGTTTCATTCACACTTACTGTTACCACTACCTCCTTGGTCTTGTAGCCTGGGTAGCTGATTCTCAGTGTATAGGTTCCCTCGGGTAGCCAGGTGTAGAAGTGCCCTGTTGCATTAGTGGTTAATGTTATTGGTGTGTTTACTACCTCTACTTTTGCACCAGCTAGTACTGCTCCATCACTACCAACTACTCTACCAGTCACAAATCCATGTGGTAATCTAGGCATGTATACTATGACCTGTGTATACAAGTGTGGCTCAAATCTCCTGTCGCTAGTTAACGGCTTGATGATGCCTAGGACGGTGCTGATTGCTCTAATCGTTAACTCTCTACTCTCTACACTTAGCGAGGTCGTTGTAGCGTTCCACGCTAGTAGAACGGCGTTCTCCAGTACTCTCTGAGTATTATTAGTGTACATTCCATCAGCTCCAGGTTCTAAGTACTGCATCCAGTGGCTCTCAGCCCAGCTACCGAGATAATACCATGGTTTATCAGTATTAGAGTACCACTCTGCGACTCCAACGCCAAAGTTTCTCTCGAATCCCGAGCGCGTGTCTCTAACATAGCCTAGTATGTTGAATCTACCTGTGGGGTCTGTGAAGTTGTATACTGCGTAGTCTACGTAGCTACCAGTCCCCAGGTAGAACCTATTCGGGTATCCCGGCACATCTGGTGTAACGCCATCGAATATTGGGTGTGTCATGTTCAACATTTCGACTTGTACATAGATTGGTGCTGGATATCCAATGAGCCTGCTATTAGGTGCTGGGTATCCATTCGCCACTAGTGTCGCATTGTATAGGTGTAACACGTCTATTCCAGTATATCCAGAGTAGCTTGTACCCAGCCATATTAGTGATGCACCACTAGCATCGGCGAGTAGGTGTAGTGCTAGCACTGTTGTAACTGGTGGATAGCTAGTATGTGAGGGCTTCGTGTGGTCTATGACTACTACCTTGGGGTTGATGACTCCATTAACCCAGTCTTGTACTAGTACATCCATGTCGTTGTATTTAACTACGGGTAGTCCGAGGCTTTCTATTATCATCTTCAAGTGTGGCTGTGTATAGTAGTGTACATTAGCCAAGACCACTACTGTCGGCGGTATTGGCTGTAGGTAGAAATCGACCAATGTTACTTGCGATGGAACCACTATTACGCCAGTTACATTCGCCTGCTCATACCCGGGTTTCCAAGCGTATACAGTGTAGTTTCCTGATGGGACGTTCAACTCGTAATATCCCGTGGCATCAGTAAAGTTGAAGACTAGTTCTCCACCGACATATGTCCATACAGCGGCGTTTGGTATTGGGGCGTTTGTCGCCGCATCCCTT
>JBMSAO010000077.1:0-3770 GCA_049414425.1 Desulfurococcaceae archaeon | reverse complement strand
GCCACTCCGCGATGTCAGCTCCACGCGACTCTAAGTAGTTGAGGTAGTTCTCGTCCAGCCTGTAGTTCACGTAGCCTGTTAGTGCTGGTATTGGCCTGTCAGTGTAGTAGACCCACTTCACTCTCACAGAGCCGAGAGCGCTGTAAGTCTCATTGAAGAGCCTGTGCACTCTCAGCAACTCCCTCCTGAAGACTCCTCTCCTGCAACTGCTAGTCGCGATTAGCCTCACGTATATTGGAGTAGCAAAGACTACTAGTGGAGTCGGCAGGAAAGTCTTCTGCTTTCTCACAGTCTTGAGGGGGTCTCGTAGCAGAGTGGGAGAGGAGAACACTACTTTGACTCCGCGAGCACTAATTACCCGGCTAGCCAGCTCCCTCGCGAGGCTAGCCGGGTTAATAACGTCGAGGCCCCGCAACTCAACACACACTCTCTGCTTTATGAACTCGAAGCACTCAGCGTAATTTAACAGCGATGAGATCACGTCAACACTCCTCACAGCGCTCTCGTGGAGCCCAATGTAGAAGTAGTAGTCGCCGCTCAGCTCGACTAAGCTGGGCTCACCTCTACACTTAACTACTCCCCAGCGGCCTCTGCACTCAGCGTAGCTGTAGACGCACTCCACACCTCCATTAGCCCTCCTGTAGAGTGGCGTTATGTGTAGAAGCTTGGGCACGGGGCCCTTAGTCGGCTTAAAGTGCTCTTCGAGCTTACTGCAAGCCCTTATTAGAGTAGTCTTGACGAGCCTGCTCGTGTACAAGTACCCGTAAAAGCCGCTCACTCTCACGTCAACTCTGATCAGCGCGAGCCTGCTAGACAACACACACCACAAATACAGATTAATTTGAGAAGTAGCCAATAAAATCGCGATTTCAACGCTATTAAGGAAAATAACATGCGACTTCCTGTGGGCTGGACTGGGGTTTAAAAGCTTATATACCACCAGCACACTAGTAAGACATGTAGGTGGGAAAATGGCGAGGCCAACAGCGGCCTTCGTCTTAATTCTAATAGGTGGCATTTTAATACTAATTAACGCTGTACTAGTAATACTTCTTGGTACCGCGGTTGGAGGGTCCCAGAGGAGTTAATAGGCCCGGGCACCGAGGAAATACTTGGTGCACTTGGTGCAACACTATTAACTTTAGGTATTGTTGGACTAGTATTCGGTATTCTAGTAATTATTGGCTCTGTGCTAGTATATAGCGGTGTACCAGGCAGAGTTAAGGCGGGATCGATTCTCGCGCTAGTCTTTGGAATACTGAGCATCATAATAGGAGGAGGCATCTTTATAGGGCTAATACTCGCGCTAATTGGAGGAATACTAGGACTACGCTGGAAGCCGCCAACACCACCAGCCCCTACTCCCGCTTCAACTACAACTACCCCACAAGTGTAGTAGCCTAGTAGTTTTTAGTTTTTCTACTTTACTCCTCTCAAATAATTCTCTGTTCTCTTCACTTTTAACTGCACTTTTTAATTCTCTATAACTTGTAATTGTCTCACTGCGAGAGAGTACTTGGGCTTGATATTTATGGCGGTGTATACTAGTAGACTGGGTTTTTCAGGGCTTAGTAGATTAGTTGACCGCGTTGAGAGAGTGTTTGAGAGTAGATTGTACTCTGATAGTGTTCTCGTTTTAAGAGTACTCCTGAATCTCGACAAATTTGTCTCGAATTTCGCGAAGACCAGTATTCCACTCCTCATCGCAGTATTCTCAATTAGGGGTCTTGTAAATGGAACACTTATACCCTACTCAGTCACGTTTATTGTTAATGCCCTGCGCGACCTGGGTGAGAGTGAGCTCTACTTGGGAATTGCCCTCCTCGTGTTGTCTGGTGTTCTCTTCGCGATTACAGAGATCGCGCTAATGGCCTACTTCAAGAAGCTCTCGAGGAGTATTGTGGCGCTCAAAGAACACATTGTAAATGTAGTTGTAGACATGAAAAAAAGTGTTCGAGACAGCCCAGAGGATCTCGTTGGTAAAATAGCTAGCGACGTGGACTTCGTAGTGTGGAATATAAACGCCGTCTTGACAACTCTGCTACCAAACCTCTTCACCACGCTCACAGCACTAATTACACTCTACAGTTTCGAGTACACTATTGGGCTCGTAGCCACTGCTACTGCGCTACCATACTTACTGTACGCAGAGGTCTACGCGAGGCGCGTTGACGCTTACAGGACGCTCGAGAGGAAAACCTACGCTCAGAGCCTCGTGTACATTAGAGACGTCGTGTACAGTGGAGGCCCCAGTAGAGACCTGCGCAGAGTACTCGCAGACTGGGAGTACTCCGTGAACAAGATTCTCTGGCTTGACAGGCTCTACTTCACAGCGGGCTTTATCACCGCTCTGCTCTCGGCGAGCACGATCTCGCTACTCGCCGCCAGGAGAGCGCTGGAGGGCAGACTGAGCCTGGGGGCTCTCTCAGGAGTCGTCTATGCGTCTATAACCGCTCACTTCGCAGCGCTAAACGCTATGTGGGCTCTCTGCATTCAGGGCCAGACAACTATAGCCCTCAGGAGAATACTGAGCTACCTCCAAGTAGCGGGGAGTAGGGCTGAGACGGCTCAACTAACAGTAGTGGCTAGGTAGAGAGGAGCCCCCTGAACTCACCGAGCTTGTCTAGAACTCCTTTCTCTCTACAGAGCTCCTCCAGGTACTCCCAGTGCAGCCTACTGCTCCACGTGTAGAGTAGCCACAGCGCCTTGTCTCTGTCCTCTATAGCCCCTCGGTACTTCCAGCCCTCGAGGTATACTGCTATTAAGTCCTCTACCGGGTCTAAGTACACGTAGAACTCCTCTACGAGCACTCTCACGGGGCTCTTCTCTCTAGTGTAGGTCGTCGAGACGATGTCTATTGACTTCAGCGAGAAAACCTCGTACACTGGGAGGTAGCCTCGGCCAATTCTCTCGGAGAACTTCTCCAGGAACTCCTCTACTACTCTACTAGTGTTCTCTACAATTACGTCTACGTCCATAGTCCTGTGGACCCTGCCGGTGTACACTTCTACTGCAAAGCCGCCAGTAATAACGACTCGTCCAAGCCCCCTCTCCTCGAGAAAGCTGTTGAGCCACGCTGTGAAGAGGAGGTACCTCTTGGCCTCATCACTAGTAGTGAGTAGCCTCGGGAGGATCTTCTCCTCGAAGACGCTCAGCATTTCAGAGACTACTCTCTCAGTCTCAGTGTTCTCTTCTCCCCGCGCCACTCAACCAACTCGAGGTAAGCTCCAGCGAGCTCTCTCGCTAGTCGAGCTAGCCTAAGAGACTCTACTACACTCCTCCTCGTAGTCCTAAACCGCCCGCGGGTTGCATAGACTATTTTAAAGGCGTCTCTAGCACTCCCACTCAAAGCCCAGGCCCTCACGAGAGGCATAAGTAGGCACTACGTATTTATACGGTAACTACGAGAACACAGTAGCCAGGCTCCACAGCTCCACTAATCCCCCGCAAAGCCCCGAAGCGGGCGCAGAGGCGCTGAGCCTCCGAGGGGGTTTAGGGGAATTTATAATTTCACTTCTGCTAGTTAACTGCGAGGTGTAGTGTGGCGTGTCTACTCACCAAGAGCTCTCTACTCAGTCCTCGAGCGGAGAGCTCGCGTGGCGCGGCTTGAGGGGGCTGGAAGTCGCCGCGTTACTGCAGGTAATAGGGGCTACTCTAGTACTAGTCGCCGCCATAGCGCTCTACGCTACCCTGCCCTTCTACGGCGCGGCCTCCCCGGAAATCGCGGCTGATCTCGGGGCTCGGAGTGTTGCTGCGAGTTTAGCGTGGTT
>JBMSAO010000076.1:0-4911 GCA_049414425.1 Desulfurococcaceae archaeon | reverse complement strand
ACCAGGGGTCTCGGTGAAAGAGCTCGCAGCGAAGCTCGGCTTGAAGGAGAAGAGCGTGAGAAACGTGCTCACAAAGCTGAGGAAGAGGGGGCTCGTGGCGAGGAGAGTTAGGGGCAGAGCCGAGCCAACGCAGATAGCCATAGTGCTGTACGCCTAGAGAGGTGCAGGGCTCTAACTAGGCGTGTCGAAGGGCTTCGTGGAGGCCTAGCATCGCTGTCTCCTCTATGGTAGGCACTCCGCGTCTACTTTCTCCTCTCTAGCTACTCTACACAGCGTTTGATCGGCTGTGTAGAACTCGCTCGCTCTGACCTCTCTGGCTGATACTATTTGAAGCGCGTCTGCTTGGTATATGTGGTACCTCTCTATCAGCTCCCACGCCCTGGCGATCAAGGCTAGCTTAACCGGGACCACTCTGAGTATCCTGAGCTTCAACATCTTCACAGTCTCGCCGAGGAACTCTAGCCTAGCCAGCTCGTAGTCCCCCCTGCTCAGCCACCCGCGAGCGTGGTACTTGTCGAGCACTCCTAGCACCTCGCCAATGTTCCACACCGAGTAGGCGATCCTCAGGTCTCCAAGCCACGCCTTAGAGTACACTTGCGCGACGACGTCGCTACCCGCCTCTTGAATGTACCGCTTGACGATAGCGCTCGTATCCAGGTACACAGTCTTCAGGCCCTCCCACCCCTCAGCTCTCTAACAGCCCTCCCAGCATCTGTCTCGACTAGGGGCTTAACGGGCTCGACCTCTAGTGGCGGCTCTACATCGCCGAGAAGCCCCCGGATAGCCTCTGCAACGTAGTCCTCTGAAAGCTTCTCTCTGATAAACTCCTCAATAACCCTACTAACCTCTTCAATACCCTCCTCTAAGAGCCTAGCTTTAAACCTACTCCACAGCTCTCTATCAATAACAATCGTGGTCTTAACCCTTTCAGCCATCCCCGTGCCACCGTACAGAAGTATATACTTGTAGAAGTATATAAGTCTGGAGCGGCGTTGACGCAGAAGTATAGCCGCTAAAACAGACGCGATACATACACGATACGCGGGAGGTTCAAGAGCACATACATCGCTAACACAAACGAACCCGCAGTAGCGGGGGCGCGAGAGGTGTCGCTACCCCTCCACTAGTATTCCTAGAAGCCTCGCTGCCTCTCTTATCGCTTCACCCAGCTTATCCACATTTGTGCTCCGCGAAGAGCTCAATGTAAAGGATTAAGAATGCAATTGCGAAGAGATCGAAGGTTCTCGACTAGACACCTCTCCTCTCCGCTCCACATAGCTCGTCTCCGGAGCGCCAGAGGCCCTCATATGGGTCTAGTATCACTACGCGGGGCTTGCTTAGGAGAGCATTGTTTAGTAGTATAAGCCTCCCCTGAGTCATGTAGGCGTAGCTCTTCACAGGGCCCTCTGCGCGATCCTCTGCAACCAAGTAGACCTCTAGCGGCTCGGTGAGCTCGGGCGTGAGAGTTCTACTCCCCTCAGCTAAGGCTACGAGACCCAGAAGCCAGAGGTGCTCGTCCTCGTCTCGATTGCCACTCAGCTCTCGTTGAGCGGTGAGGAGCCCGGTGCCCTAGTCGAGGAGTGTAAGTCGGCGAATGGTTTACCACGAGGCTTCCGAGGTCTCACTTGTAAGCGACAAGCGCTAGAGAGACGTGGTGGCGTAGCACTAGTGGTGTGGGCAGAACCTCCTGTACCAGCAACTAGTGCACTTTGCAGGCTCTGGGCGCGTTTGAGGGGGCTTGTCGCTCCCAAGAGCCCTCTCTAGTAGCTCCACAATCTTCTCCACGTCCCCCACTAGGTCGCCGGAGAGCTCGAGCTCCCTCACCTCGCCTCCAACCACCAGCCTCGCTCTCCTAACTCCCTGGAGGGCCTCTCTAGCTAGTAGGTAGGACGCAACCACCTGCGCCGTGTACCTCGAGGCGTTGCGGCTCCTGTAGGCCTTCTTCTCGACTATCACCCTCGAACCCCTCTCCTCCACCACCTCGTCGATGACCACTGCGCCGCGCCTAGTTCTAACGTAGACCTGGCCCCTCCCCTCCGGCGGCTTAGCGCTCTCTCTGCCAAGCATCATGCTGTCTGTCGGGGGCTCCACGACCCCGAGCCTTGCTACAATCCACGGTATCACGGGGCAGTACACGTACTGCCTGACCAGCGTCGGGTTTATGCGGTCCAGGGGCTTGTAGTCTAGCATTAGTAGAACACCACCACCTCCCCCTCAGCTCTAAGCTCCGCTAGCGGCCTACCGTAGACCTTCACGTGCTTAACGCTGTACTCGAGTAGGGGTATGAGGTGTATCACGTCGCTCTCCGACTTGATGTACCTTGGCAGCACTCTCTCGACGTCTCTCAGTATTGACGGCGGCGGCCTGCCGATGAAGGCGCTCCTCTGTATTCTCGTGAACCCCTTCACCTTCAAGTAGTTCGCTAGCGCGAACCTCACTCTGTTATCCGAGATGTCGTAGACTACTAGGACGTACAAGACTACCACCTATACGTGAACGCCTCGAAGACCCCCTCGCCGCGGAGGTAGGAGGCCAGCGCGTAGGCAGCCTTCTTCATAGCCTGCCTGATCGAGAGTGGGGACTCGCCGATGTAAGTGACCTTAGTGTTCTCGAGGTAGTCGCTCAGCGCCTCTACAACTCTCCTCCTAGACTCGTAGTCTAGTAGGCCGTTCTCCACTTTAGGCCTCCACCCCCTCCTGAAGAGGTTTAGCGCCGCCAGGTCTGCCGCGAACCTGAACATCTCGACGAAGTCGAAGGCCAGGACGGGCTTCCCAGAGCGGTCTACGTGCAGGTACCCTGCGTACGGGTCCAGCCCGGCTAGGACCAGGGCCCTCCAGGACTCAGCGTACAGCACGCCGTAGGAGTAGTTTAGCACGGTGTTTACGGGGTCCCCTGCGTCCTGGTCTCTGCCCTGGAACCCCAGGTCTCTGGGTAGTAGTAGCGCGTAGCTGGGCCAGTAGATCCTGGCCGCCTCCGCCTCTACTAGCCTAAGCCTCTCGCGGGCCTCCTCGAAGCCTGCCTCGAGGTGTCTGGCTTTATTCGCCAGCTCGAGGATCCTCTCGTAGGCATCTCTCAGCTCCTCCATCCTGGTGTTGTAGTAGTACCTCCTCAAGACCGAGGCCTGGTTGTACATCTTCCCGTAGACAAACTCTCTCACCACGTGTAGAGCCCTGCTAGTGCCGTACGAGGCGTACTGGGCCCTCCTGGTCTCCACAGTCCTGTTGATGAATGGCGGGTAGACCCTGCCAACAGGCATCCCCCTGGAGTCTAGGAAGACCAGGTCTACTCCGTGCTCCACCAGCTTCCTCACAACCTTGCTAGAGAGCCACACCCCGCTAGTCGCTATGACCACCTGCTCTAGGTCTACTAGTGGCACCTCTCGCCTCTCGCCCCTGGACTCCACGATCAGCAGGCCTCTCCTAAACCTGAGCCTCACGCCGTAGCCGGCGAGGAGTAGGGTCTTCACGGGTGGCACACCTTGTAGTATGGGCACCCAGCGTAGCACTGGGGGTCTACTGGTGGCTCTCGGCCCTCTAGGAGCATGTCTATGATGTTGTCTCTCTCCTCAATAAACCACCTCCTCAAGTGGCTGTTGACGTAGACTGGCTTGTAGGAGACCTTCAAGTCCCCGTTTGAGTCGTTGATGTAGACCAGTAGGCCGTAGTCGTAGGGGACCTCGTACTCTGCCTCCAGCGCGAGCGCGTAGCCTGCTAGTGATAGCTTATGGAAGTCTCTCGGAGAGCCGTACTTGAAGTCCACTATGACCCCGCCCTCCGTTACCACGTCTACTGAGAGGCTTGGCGAGAGCCCGAGGTTCTGCCCGTCGACTCTGAACTCGCTGATAACCACTGGCTGCGAGCGGCCGCTCCTTACCGAGTCCTCGTAGGCCACCTCGCCGAGCAGTATCATCACAGTGTACTTGTACGCGTGCTCCACGAGCCTCCAGTAGCTCCTGTCAACCCCCTCCACTAGCCGCCTCCACTTAGACTTCACGGCCTCGTAGACGTCCCAGGGACTCCACCCGAGCGCGACTAGCCTCGACACCTCGCTAATAGCTAGCGAGACAGCCTCGTGGAGTAGCCGCCCCCTGAGGAGGGGCTCAGACGCCGCGGCCCTCACTCCCAGCTTCCTCCTCAACCAGATGTCTCGCCTAGTCTCACAGTACTTAGAGGCTATCTCGGAAACCCCGAGCTCGAAGTACGCGCGGGGCTTTAGAGGAGGCTTATCCCAGTTCCAGCCCCGCAGCTCCTCGTCCACGGGGTCTACGCGAGACCACGCGTAGAGCCTGCGAATAGACCTCAACATGAGCCTCCTACTAATCAACCCACACCACCAGGACTAGAAGGCTAAACAAACCAAGTTATTTCAACCGCAGGCGAGATCGCGAGATCGCCACCGAAAACCAAGAGAACTTTGCATAAAGGAGCACCACGAGATCAACCCGCGAGAACATCCCATGTCCCCCGTGGGACGATCATGTGGCCCGCGGAACTGATCACGCGATCTGAACGGTACAATATGATTAACAGTGTTATGCACCATATGAGTATCCCACAGATCACCCACAGATCGTCCCATGGAGACATGGGACAAGCCATGATCAAAGGGACCTGAGCACTTTTGATCAAACCCTCAAGATCACCATGAAAAACGCTTAAAAACTCACCCCTTATCAATATGAATATGAAGACAATTCAAAGAACCCAATCAAAGATCAAACTCAGAATCCAATGATAAGAATTGAAAGGGTTACAATATGCTTGTGCGCTACTGCGTGTTCCTAGCCACTGTTGATCTATGAATCCAATGATAAGAATTGAAAGATAGATCAACAGTAGCAAGAAATACGCAGTAGCGCTCGAGTAGAATCCAATGATAAGAATTGAAAGTCAAAGCAACATTGATCTAATA
>JBMSAO010000075.1:0-6572 GCA_049414425.1 Desulfurococcaceae archaeon | reverse complement strand
TTAGTGCGCCTAGCTGTCGAATAATGTTCTCGAGAGTACTCTTGTGTATAGCGAGGTCTCTAACTAGCTCAATAATATACTCTCTATTAGGGTCTAGAACCACGCCTCTTCGCTGCTTCTCCTCTAGTCTGAACCTAGCGTCTTTCAGCGCCTCGTAGAGGTCGTATATTGTCTCCACGTAGGCGTTTTTCTCGGAGATCATTTGAAGTAGCCTGTGTAGAGCGTCTTTGGCCTGCCTCGTGAAGTAGGGATTGAGTGTGATTAGTTCTCTCGGCTTAAAGTCCCTGAATCTGAGTGCATAGGGGACTATGTAGTATTCAAACTCGTCTACTAAGCCTCCATAGTTGAATTCTGCACTAACCTTGACGAGCCTGAGTTTACCCCGCTGAGTGGGCTCCTCGGCGACTTCGACTTTCTTTACATCGTAGCTCCACTTAAACCTCCTCACAACGGGTCCTAGGATGCCGTTGATGTAGTCCTCAGTCACCATTTTAAGGACTTTAGCCCAGGTCTCGGCTCTCTCAACGTACTCCTCAATAGTGTTCTTTGTTATTGGAAGAACTACTACTAGGCCTCGCACGCTGTTAACGTAGTCGCTAACTCTCTTAGCGAGCTCCACGTCTTCGCTGCGCTCTCCGAGAACGCGCCAGAGGGATCTGAGAGTAATAGTCACGTAGTCTTTGTTGGGGTCTAGGACGATTATTGATATTCTATTGTCCTGGAGCTTGAACCCAGAGGTTATTGAGGCAATAATGTTCTTGAGTAGAGTCGTCTTGCCACTACCAGTCGTCCCCACGACTAGTACGTGTTGGTAAAAGGCCTTAAGCGGGGCGTAGAGGTATGCGTTTCCCCCGAAAATGGGAGTGTCTCCCACCGTCGCATAGCCCAGGAATACGCCGTCTTCTGGTAGTCCGAGTATTTTCTGTATTATTTCCGGGTTCTTGAGGAGGACTACGGGGCTCTGGGGTTCAATAACGAAGTTGGCTGCTATGACCTTGTCGGCCTCGAAGCTGTAGGCTAGTAGGGGCTTAGCCTTGATTCTAGTCTTAGTCAGGAGCCCAGAGACCTCTGTGTGTGGTAGTGGAAGGTACATGTCGGGCAGGTCTAGCTCGGCTAGTATGTCTTTGCGCTCTACACTCACGACTTTCAAGCTGACTAGGTTTAGCGTCTTAATGTCTACTACTCCGAGGTAGCTATTCGCCTGCATTAGAGACTCGAAGTTCTGGAAGTATATTACAGGGTCTATGTCGAAGACTACATAGCCCCCCTCCTCGTCGATTAGCGAGGGGCTCGTCCTCGAGACGTAACCAACAATCTCGCCGATACTACCAGCTAGCTCAATAGCTCTCCTTGCTTTCTCCTCGAGAACTTTTAATACAGAGTCATTGATAGTAGCACTCATCAAGGATATACTCCTCACTAGTCCTATACACTACAAAACACTTATATAGTGCTCGGTGGCCTCGCTCGAGAGCCCAGTTAAGTAGAGCAGGTATGTTGTGAGCGAACTACTGATCTTCTTCACTCTCTTATCGACTACGAGTAGTGTAAGGGGGAGAAATGAGCCTATCTGCACGCTGTCCTGGGCTACTAGCTCTAGGACAGGCTCTTCGAGGCATTCTTCTAGAACTTCAACGCGGTAGAAGACGTAGTTTCCAAAACCCCCTATTTCTGGGTGTAGTCGCCTGGGGACAATTACGTACCACATAGCCCTGTTTACGTGTAGCTCGTCACGGTGTCTCGCTATTAGAGGCCCTATGGCTACTGGCCTCTCAGAGGGGATTTTTCCAGCTATTAAAGCAGTAGTTAAGTACGCGTCGTCGCTGGTGCTACTCACTCCGAGGTCTAGTGGGTTTATTGCTGAGAGGTAGTAGCTTCTGTGTAAGCGTTTTACAGTGTTAATTACTAGCACGTTCTTCGCTGAGAGCTTCTTGATGAGTTGAACTCTACGCGAATTGAGAGCTCTAATACTGCTAGTGTAGACCTCTAGTTTACTGGTCGAAGTGGTCTCGGCGACCCTCTCGGGGTATACTGTGGGGCCGTCTATGAAGAGGACTGCTCCCTCTCCAACTACACTAGAAAAATTTTCGAGGAGGCAGTTCTCTATACAGGCCCTCAGCTCGGCTAGTATTACGCTCTTGTTGTACTCGCTAGTGTAGGGAATGTTGTTGGGATTACTGAGAATAACGCTCTTTGAGCCTTTTAGCAGGTCTACTAGTCTCTGTGAGTACTCAACCTCGGGCACTAGGACAACGTGTTTGCAGAGAGGCTCCTCTAGACCGAGTATCGAAGTTAAACTGGGGACATCTATTGCAAAGCCGGTGAACCTGTTAAATACACTACCAGCTCCTATAGAGATGAACACGTAGGGCGTCTCTACGGCCCTGGAGCTGCTATCTAGAGCGTAGACGTCTCTTCTCAGCTCAGCTAGTCTCTGTAGTGGTAGCTCGCGCACTTTGTCGCTGTAAAGCTCGACTCTGACGCTAAGAGGCTCCTCCACGAACTCTAGGAGTTTACGCGAAGTCTCAACTCTACTGATCTTTATGCCCTCGATAATCCCCTGCCTAAGTAGCTTCACGACCTCGACTAAGTGCTTCAAGATTTAAACCCACGCCTACCTAATGGGATATTAACACCACGTGCTCATTTAGTGTTTAGGTGCTTATAAAGTGACCTCAAGGGACATGAGAGTACTTGTACTTGGAGACTGGGATGCTGATGGCGTCGTGGCGTCGGCTCTCCTACTCTACGCTCAGAAGTACTTAAAGAAGTACCCCGTTGAGAGCGATGTGGAGGTCGATAAGAGCCCAGTAGATCCTAATAAACTGAAATACGTGCTCTCGTCAACTATAAGTGACAAGCACAAAGTAGTTGTACTACTAGATATTCCGTATAGTGAAGTGCTCGCGAACATAATTAGACTACTCAAGACTCACTTTGACGTGTCGAGAGTGATCTTTATAGACCACCACATAGCGAGTATTCAGAGAGTGAGCGAGATTAGTAGTATTGTAGACGAAGTCGTAGTTGACTGCAGAAAGCCCACCTCTCTACTCATATACGAGGAGCTCACTAAGCGGGATATTAAAGTACACGAGAAGTTGGCAAAGTTCGTAGAAGTCGTGAAGTACATGGACTCGGGGAGGAGAGTTCCAGCGAAGCTAATAAAGCTGTTTGAAATAGCAAAAGCGTTTTCAAAAGCTCTCACAGTCATGAGGAGTGAGGAGTTGTGGAGTAAAATAGTAGAGTGGCTTGCTAATCCAGAGCCTCAGCGAATGCCTCTAGATGACACTACGTGGAAGAAGGTGAGAGAGATTATTGAGCAGCGCGATCGCGAAGTGGCGGACGTGGCTAGAGACTTAGCTGTCACGGCGATTAAAGTCGGTGACTTGAGGTTTATAGACGCGCGGAGCCGCTGGAAGAGAAGAGGGGCTACTGCACTCGCCTCGAGACTCTCAGCTATACTCAAAGCCCCCGTGGCCGTACTTGTGAACACTAACAGAGGCTTTCCACTACTAATAATAAAGGCTCCTAGTGGCAGGGCGTACAGGGTAGCTAAGTTCTTACTGGCAGAGGGAGTAGCTCTAGATATAGCCGGGCACCCGAATCTCGCTATTGTCAGGATCTCTGAGGACGCGGACAAGAACAGACTAGTGGAGATGTTGCACACAGCGCTCTACTACACTTCTTAGAGGTGTCTGCTGTGAGCGTGAGAGTAGTAGTGATCTCGGAGTCTATGCTCCTCCACAGGCCTCCATTCGAGCATCCTGAAAACCCTAGTAGAGTAGAGAGAGTAGTAGGCGCGCTGTCAGCTAGGGGTATTCCCTACGAGGAGGTCAGTACTAGGAACGTGAGCGCTAGTGAGAGAGAGCAGTTAGAATTAGCGAGTAGAATTCACGCTAGGGGCTACGTGGAGTACCTAGTTAGGCTCTCAAAGTCAGCTCCAGCAGTAATAGACGAGGACACCTACGTGTCTGGAGGCTCTCTCGAATTAGCCCTCGCGACACTAGCAGAGAGCTATCTCCAGGCTCTAAACACTAAGAATGTGGTGTTCCTAGTCTCGAGGCCGCCTGGACATCACGCTGGTAGAGGGGGCAAGGCTATGGGCGCTTCCACGCAGGGTTTCTGCATACTCAACAACGCGGCGGCAGCTGTTCTCGGCTTCGCGGAGAGGGGCTTTAAGAGGCTGGCTGTTCTGGACTTTGACGCTCACCACGGGAACGGTACAATGGAGATCTTCTACAGAGAGCGAGTACTCCAAGTGGACTTGCACCAAGACCCCGACACGCTGTACCCCCACACAGGTTACCCCGAGGAGATGGGTGAGGGCGAGGGCTTTGGGTATAAAGTAAACCTCGTCCTCCCGATGGGTAGTGGTGACGACTTGTACTTAGATCTCGCTAAGAGAGTAGAGGAGCTCCTCGAGAAGTACACCCTCGAAGCACTAGTAGTCTCAGCTGGCTTCGACGCGTTTTTAAATGACGGGTTAGCGGATTTAGCGGCAACAGAGATCTCTTATTACAGGCTCGGAGAGGTGATTAGGTCTCTCAGAGTACCAGCAGTAATTGTACTAGAAGGAGGGTACGGTGTGGGGCTTGAGAGGGGAGTGGTTAGCTTTATTGAGGGATTGCTACTAGCGCCTAAGAACTACAAGGTGAAGACTTCAACGCCTAGAGCACTGTTCAGCAAGGCTATTAGTACAGCTGAGAGAGTTCTCGAGAAAGCCTCAAAGAGGGTGCTGGGTGCTTGAGGAGAGAAAGAGAGATCAAGCTGCGAGTAGACAGCTACAAGGAGGCCGAGAGGGCGTTGCTCGAGTACGGCTTTAAGTACGTGGACACGTGCTCTGAAGAGGACTACTACTACTCACACCCCTGTGTAGACTTCTCAGCGACAGACGAGGCGCTTCGAGCTAGGAGGAGGAGGTGTGGTGGTTTAGAGTACTACACTATTACCTACAAGGGCCCCAGAGTAGTCGAGGAGTCGGGTATTAAAGCGCGAAGTGAGCTAGAAGTAGAACTTACGAGTAGCCAGTGGAGCGCTCTCAGAGATATTATTGAGAAGCTGGGCTTTAAGAGTATAGCTAGAATTTCGAAGACACGCAGGCTTTACAGAGCGGAGTGCGTAGACGCGTCTCTCGACGAGCTTCACGGCGTCGGCTACTACCTCGAGTTGGAGTTAAAGTGCAATAGTGGAGAGAGTCTCGTCAGGGAAGTAGTGAGTAGGCTGAGTGGTTCAGCTCGAATCGTGCACGAGACGTATCTCGAGATATGCCTGGCGACTCGGAGGTGTGTTTAAACGCGCGCTCCCCTAAGTAGCCTGTATTGGAGTTGAAAAAGGGTGTCTCTTTGAGTTCTAGACACGAATTCTACGTTACTAGGGTTCTCTACGAGAAGATTATTGGCGAGCAGATTAATAGACTGAGCGAGCTACAAGATCCGCGCGTAGTTTACGTTACAGACCTCGTTTCCTGTACACACAAGTTTCACTTAAAGAAGGCATACCCCTGGCTCTCACTCGCGTTTGAACCAGCGGCAATACTGGGGATAATTGCCCACTTGGGTATCGGTCAGCTGTTGAGAGAGAGGGGTGTCGAGGTAGAAGTGGAGGTAGCGCGCGAAGTCATAATAGACGGTACGAGCTACCTCGTAAAAGGCCGCCTCGACGCTGTTGATGAGAGCAGTGGCATTGTAATTGAAGTTAAAACGGCGAGAAGCGCTGTTAACGCGCCGCTTCAAAACCACGTCAAGCAACTAAATATCTACCTCAATATGCTCAACTACGAGAGGGGCGTCTTAGTCTACATAACACCGAGTAGAATAGTGGAGTTCGTAGTTACTAGAGAGCCTGTGAGCCTTGAGAGCGAGGTGAGAGACCTAGTTGAAGACAGGTACCACCCGAGATATGAGTGGGAGTGTAAGTACTGCCAGTTCTCAAAGCTCTGCCCTTACTCCACATAGGCTCTCTCGAAGTAGGGAGTTTTAAGACGCTTTTTCACATATGCATAGTGAGGCGTGATGAGCGCTCGGGTTGGCTGTAGGGAGTGATGAGGGTCTTGAGTTCTGAGTAGGGGGAGTAGAAGAGCTGCCTGTAGACTCCACTAAGAGACTACTGGAGCCTAATACTAGCCGACAATTGCTACTTCTCTCACTAATTTACCGGTTTTGAATCTCTCTATCGTCAAGTTCTCAGCTACTGGTATACTGGGTCTCCTGCTGAGAATCCAGTCGGCTATTAGTAAGCCCGTGACGGGCCCCATCATTAAGCCGTGTCCACTAAAGCCGGCTGCTACGTAGAGATTTTCGTAGGGGGAAACGGGGCCGTACACGGGGTGGTGGTCTGGGGTCGTCTCGTAGTAGCCTATCCAGTAGCGTAGTATATTCACGTGTCTCAGTACCGGTATTAGCTCTACGAGAGGCTTAATAGTCGTGCTTATGGCGTCGACGCGGTGCGAGGTCAACGGGGCTTCGTGAATATCGCTAATATTCCTCGCAAATATTAGGCCCCCGTGTTCTACTTGTGTGACGTAGGGAGCGCCGGGAGTGTCCCAGTCAATTACTAGTGCCGGTCTAACT
>JBMSAO010000074.1:0-14010 GCA_049414425.1 Desulfurococcaceae archaeon | reverse complement strand
GCCTAGTAACATCATTAGTGTCGGCGTGTGTCTAGTCCTCTATACTATTGTACTAGTTGCGCTCTTCTCTCACTGCGAAAAAACTGGGAGTATTAGAGAGCTCCAGGGAGTTTTACTAATAGCAGTGCTCTCAATGTCTATAGGTGCCTTTATAGGTCTACTAGCCTCGTGGACGCTGCTTTCCGCACTAACAGCTACATCCATCATCCTACTAGTGCTAGTGTATTCTCTTTTCCTGACTAGGTGACGCGTGTGAGAATAGCTGTAATAGAGTATAGGAGTACGCCCCCCAAAAGTGCTCTAGAACTACTTGAAGCTATTGAGAGGAGAAATCACACACCTGTATACCTGAGAACACACTTACTCGACGCCTTAATTACTAGTGCGGGGCTGAGTATTTACCATGGCAGAGAGGAAGTCAATGTAGACGCCGCCATACTGAGAAATATCGGGTTCTTTTTGAGCTTAGAAGTCTTCGTGAAGAGACTCGGCGTACTAGAAGCACTAGCTCAGAAAGTACCAGTCGTGAATAATCCGGCAGCGTCTTTTATAGCTCGAGATAAGTGGAGGTGCCTCCTCAGACTACGCGCGAGTGGAATACCTGTGCCAGAGACGCTCATAACCGAGAATCCCTTTACGGCTATGAAATTCGTGACTACTAAGAAGAAGGCCGTGTTAAAGCCGCTCATGGGGAGTCTAGGTCTCGGGAGTACTCTAGTAAGTGATCCTGACACGGCATTTAGCATTACCAGGAGCCTGAAGAACATAGGCATACCCAGTTACTACCAGGTGTATTTAGAGAAGCCCGGTTACGACTACAGAGTTTTCGTTGTGGGAGACCGAGTAATAGGCGCTATGAAGAGAGTTGGTAGTCACTGGAAGACTAATATAGCCCAGGGAGCTCAGGGTGTAGCTGTTAAAATTGAAGAAGAACCCGAAGTCTGCGAGCTCGCGTTAAGAGCGACAAAAGTACTTGGACTAGAATATGCTGGTGTAGACATAGCCTACGATAGTGTCACGGGAAAGTACTTTGTACTTGAAGTAAACGCGTTTCCACACTGGGAGGGTTTAAGGAGAGCAACTGGTATAAATCCCCCCGACTACATAGTTGAACACGTTGTTAACAAAGTAAAGCGTTAATTCAAGAGAAGCGAGTTAAATACGGAGTTGCGGCTTAAAGTAAAATAGTAGTGATGAGTAGTAAACCGGCGGACTCCATGAAGAAGAGCTCTCAGACTGACAGCTCGCATAATTAGCTCACACATTCAACAGCGCCCGGTGGTGTTACCTGGCCGCTTTCTCTATATACAGTTACGAGGAGATCGTTAAGGAGGGTCTCGCCGAGATAATTGTGCCGCGAATAGAGCTTTACAGAAGAGAAGATGGGGGCATAGAGCCGGCCTGGATGCCCGTGTTTTATAATCCACACGCTGTAGTAAGCAGAGACTTAACAGTGCTCTTCTTGAAGGCCACTATTAGTAAGCGTGACTTTTTCTTCGTAGACTTGCTAGCAGGTACTGGTATACGAGGTATTAGAGTGGGCTTGGAAGCCTGTGGTCGTGGTATTCTCAACGACATTGATCCCAGGGCTTACTACTACATTAAGAGAAATATCTTGCTAAACAAATTAGAGGGTTCATTAGAAGCGTTTAATCAAGAGGCAAATACTCTACTAAATATGCTCGTATTCTCGGGAGTGCTAGTAGACTACGTTGACGTTGACCCCTACGGCTCTCCAGCGCCATTCATAGACTCCGTATTCAAACCCCTCGCTAAGAGCGCTTACATAGGTTTAACCGCAACCGACTTAGCGCCCTTATCGTGCACACACCCCCACAAAACACTTACTAGGTATTGGGATAAGTGCGTTAAAGTGGACTTTGACAAAGAGTACGCACTCAGACTACTAATAGCAAATGTCGCGATGAGAGCCGCCGCGCTCGGTTACGCTCTAAAACCCCTGTTATCAGTGGTTCATAGACACTACATAAGAGTGTTCTTTGCTGCCAATAGGAGCTACAATAAGGCTTATAGAGTGCTTGACGAGTGTTTGGGCTACATATGGTACTGCGCAGACACTCTTGAACGCGGCTATATTAAAGACGTTCACGACACTCCACTCTGTAGTAGTGGGCGAAAACCCACTGTACTGAGGAGAACCTGGATATGTAGCACTAGTAGTAGTGAAGTCGTCGCTGAAGTACTCAATAAGGCTAGAGAGGCTGGCTTTATTCACCCAGATACTACTAGAATTCTCGAAGCTCTAAACGCTGAAGTAGAGATCAGTGCACCATATACAAGGCTAGACAAGCTCTGTGGTGCTTTAAAAGTTAATATGCCGAAAATAAGCGTGCTCATTAGTAGACTTCGAGAAGTAGGCTTTAAAGCCACGAGAACACACATGGAGGTGAGAGGTTTAAGAACTAATGCGCCTTTCGAGGAGCTAAGGAAAATCCTTCTCGACCTAGCTCAGAGAGAGGCTAATTCGAGGTAGCACGTTCACTTGAACTTCTCGCGGGCCTCCTCTCCTAGAGGATTAGCTATTTATTCTCTCTGTTCTAGAAGAATTAGTAGTCGAGCTCTATAGGTGTGAGTTGTGAGTGAAGATCTTAGAAGCAGGATCTCGGGAATTATAAGTAGGAACTCTATTGAGTCCAGTGAAGGCGTAATTGTGAGCATAAGGGTCGAGGAAAGCGATGAAGAGGGCCTCTTTATCGAGGGCGATGAGCTAGTGTACAGAACCCCACTTACAACTGGATCTGGGAGAGAGAACGCCGCGCTAATCGGATTTCTTGCGAGAACTCTAAAAGTACCGTCTTCGAGAATAGATATCGTCTACGGTGCACGAGAGCGAGTGAAACGGGTGCTGATTTCAGATATTAGTCTAGATGAGCTTGCGAGGAGGTTAATAAGAGTAATTAGGCTTGTTTAACTTCGCGCAGAACTTCGGGAGGTAGTGTTCTCCTGTAGCCCTCTCTGTTTTCAAGTGTTAGTACAACTTTCTTAGCAGTAGCGAGCTCGGAGAGGATTTCCCGGTCACTTAAATTGTAGTGAACGACGAGAATTAAGTGCTTATCCGACCTTAAGAGCTCTAGTAACATAGGCTTAAAGACAGGTAGTTTGAGCT
Source organism: Desulfurococcaceae archaeon (assembly GCA_049414425.1). Taxonomy (GTDB): domain Archaea; phylum Thermoproteota; class Thermoprotei_A; order Sulfolobales; family Desulfurococcaceae; genus UBA285. The sequence continues at coordinate 10,883 of JBMSAO010000074.1, read as the reverse complement.
CCATAGGTCCCACCTCATCTATACCCACTACTGGCGTCTCACTCATAGCCCTATTCAGAGCTCTCTCTACAAGCTGCGATGCCTCTTCTACAACTACGCCATAAGACCCTACTCTAACTGGGCTAGGGTAGTCTCTCCTAGCAAGCCACGCCTCCTCGCCAGTTAGCAGGTCCACGAGTTTAAATCCAATTCTTCTCCCCTCAACTCTGACTTCTGGAGCCATTACTCCCCCGACGGGGATGTCGTGCTCTCTCAGAGTAGATATAATAGTGCTGAAGAGCGTTGACTTGCCTACTCCAGGTCTACCCGTAATTACTAGTCGTAGTGATCTCAACTAATTACATCCCTCTTAGCCAGAGCGCTCTCCACGTGCTTTATGTCCGCGTGAGATTTTATTACAATAAGAGGTGTGTTCACAAGATCAGCTATTTTCTCCGCATTTTCAATTTTACTCCTCACTAAGGGGCTACTCGTGAAGGTCGCCTTAGTTATAGCTATAGTCAAGTTCTCGTTCTTTACAACTATATCTACTGGTGTCCTGTTAAAACGTAAGAATATCTTGTTAAACTTAGATGCCAGTCTCCACAGAGACCTCTCGATCTTATCACGCGGAGTATCACTAGTAGTGATCTCGACTTGAACAGTCACGGTTTGACTAGTTATGTCTAGCTCTTCAAATATATCCTCGCCCAGGAGCTCTGCTAGTAACAAACCCTTGTCTAGTGGCACTAGGAGATCTCCGCGTTCATATAGATATATTGCCTTTTTAGTGACTTTTAGTAGCTCGGCGAGCTCGCTTCTAGAATAGCCGTACTCTCTCAGTTTCTCACGAAATACTCTGCTGTTTATTTTTAAGAAGTAGTTGCCTTTGCGGTACATGACTATGGGCTTCTCACTCCCGGATATACTCTTCTCAAGCGTCTTCACAGTCAAGATTACTATTCCATATTTCTCATACAAAACATCGTCTTCTAGACTGCCGTCCCCGTCTCTGAGGGCTACTAGCAACGGCACTGAGCTGTACGCTTTAATACTCTTCTTTAAATCACCCAGCTCGATCTTGCTAATTCTCCTAAGGTCTTCCACTACCTTAATTACCAGGGGTTTAGAGCCTGTTTTATACGCTATAATGTCGAATCCTCTACTTTCCGGAGGGTAGTAGATAGTCTCGGCTACGAAGCCGGCTCCTTTAAGCGCGGAGAGAGTCTCTCCTACCAGCTCCTCCGCGCTGTTATCTCCACTCATACCTGTTTTGCCTGTGTGAAAATACTCCTATTGCAAAAATTTTACTTTAATGCACTTTAATGCCTAAAACCCGTCCTGTTCCTACTCTCTCACTTTCTCCTAGTATAACGGGCTAGTATCATTGCGTGGTCTTTGTCGTAAGGTTCTAGGTGAACTACGTCTATTATTTCAGAGCCCCTCTCTTTCAGCGTGTTAATCTCTCTCTTGTATATTTCGCTGGGCTCTTTAGTCACGTCTATACTTCTAGCTTTAATTGCGAGTAGCAAATACCCCGAGTCTTTGAGGAAAATATCAGCGTTATCGGCGACTATGACCGCCTGTTCTGGCTGTGCTATGTCAGCGTAGATTCCGTCTACTACTTCAACTATGTGTCTATAGTCTAGCGGCTTTCTAGCATCAGCTAGTATTGGGTACAGGTTTTTCCTCACATCGGCAACCATAATGAACTCTCTCATAACTCTAGGCGCTACGTCAACCCCATATATTCTGCCGCGAAGACCTACTATATCGGAGATGTGGCTAGCAGTGGTGCCAGAAGCCACGCCTAAGTAGAGAATTCTATCCCCCTCTCTAATCGGCTGATCAGCTAGGCCTTTTAACAGAGCTCCCGCGAGTTTGCTTCTATATGGATTCCACTCACGGTACTCGACATTATTGTACTTAAAGAGCCTCTCACCGTACACTCTATGACCGGGCACTAAGTTCTTTGTCGCGAGCCTCGTTGTTCCATCTTCTAGTTCAACTACGTAGACGCCAAAGTACTTCTCATGAGGCTTTATTGAGACAACGCTACTCACTCAGCTTCACCTAGACTTCTCTTTTCCACCCTCCTTATCTTTCTTCCTCTTCTTCTCCTCTGTTTTAGCTTTTTCTACTCTTGGTGGTGGTTTAGGATAGAGTTTCTTGACTTCCTCTACCCTCTGCTGGAACTCCGCTACTAGCTTGTCTCCAACAAATCTGCCAGTGAAGAAGTCTACTTTAGCTGCAATTGCCAATTTCGCGGCTAGAGCTCTAGCTATTTTACCTCTCTGCCACCTAGGAGACTTGTGTATAGCTGGGTGCTGAAAGATAACTCCGTGTTTCGGCGGCTTACCACCCGTTCTCAGAGCTCTAAACAGGGCTTTCTCTGCACCTAAAACTTGTATTGTACTAGCTGGCAACTTAGCCATTTTTTCTAGTCCACCGGCGAGACTGAGAAGCCTGGCACCCAGCTTGGGTCCAACTAGTGCTGTTATATTCGGAGCTACTTCCTTCATAACAGTCTCAATATAGTCTTCTAGAGTGCCTCTGAGTCTGTAGAGGTCTAGTATTATTCCCGCTAAGACCTTAATGTAGTTTATGTCAAAGTCGCTCAGCTCAGCTCCAATACTAGTAGAGGCCGCCGATGCTACTTTCTCGGCGAGTTCTTCGGGGACTTCTAGTTTACGGAGATTCTCCTTTGTAAAGTTCACCCTGTCATTAAGTTCGTAGACTAGTTTAGCGTATAGCATGTGGTCTCGTACAAGCTCATCTAGTTCCGGGAAGTGGAGACTATACCACTCTCTCAGTCTAGCCACGTAGAGATTTATCGTCTTGTCAATATCGTCAATCGCTCTAATAGCCTGAACAGCCAACATGTCTCTCTTCTGAGCCGCTCTCCTTAATTTTCTCCTAGTCCACTCTAGTGCTATCTCGTGTAATTTCGCAAAATACTCCTCGAGAGATGGAGCAAATCCGTACTTAACAGCTAGTTCAGGTAATTTCTCTTTAACACGCAGTATCTGTATAGAGATGGGATCAACTATCGAAGAAAGCCCCTGAGACGCCGCGGCCTTAGCTACCGAGTAAGACTCTGCTACTACGACGCCGACTCCTTTCTCCTTCAATTTACTTATTATCTCTGCAACTTGAGGGGTTACATCTCCCCTCTCAATGCTAATAATGTACTCGACGAGATCGTCTAGTCTCGAAGGACTTGGAACAAACTCCACTATCTCTCCATTTTCATCTACGGCTATTACTCCTATAACAGTCTCTGCCAAGTAGACTCTATTAGGCATAATTACCAGCCTTAGTAGGGATAGTGGAACAGGTGTTTAAATATCCCTTGTCTCTAATTTCTAAATGAGTAGCGCGGTGACACACATGCCAACCCACGGATCACTAACAAAAGCCGGTAAAGTCAGAAGTGCGACGCCAAAAATACCACCTAAACCGAAAAAGAACAAGCCTCCAAGAGTGAGAAATAGAGTAGAGTACTTTAGGAGATTTGTCGTTAAGCGAGAAGAAACCCCACTACCTGTAACTCAGTAAATGAATCTTCAATTCAACTCCTTAGACCATTTGCCCCTCTTCTGCGCTCTCGGGGGCCGTGTAGAAGTCATTATATATTCCCTCTACTCTAAACATAGACCGGTAATTAGTAATGATAGTCTACTATGGTTACACGGGTCCCCTGGCAGAGCTCTTAGCAAGTAGGAATATCAAGCCTGGCGACCTGGTCGCTGTGACTTTAAAGGACGGTACTTTACTGCGCGGCCTCTTAATGCCTAGACCAGAGCTCTATAGTGAACAACAGGTTCTCGTAATTAAACTAGAAAACGGCTACAATATTGGAATTAAGCTAGAGAGAGTTCTCGATATTCAATTGACAGAGACTAGAGTAGCCAGAGCTCAGCAAGCCGCTCGCAAGCTAGTGAGTGAGAAGAGCGCGCCGAGAGTGACACTCATAAGTACTGGCGGGACAATAGCGTCTAAAGTAGACTATGAAACGGGAGCCGTAACACCAGCGCTTACTACTGAAGAAATACTCGAGTGGATACCTGAACTAGAAGAGATTGCCGTGATCAGCGCTAGAGAGCTCATGAGTATTTTTAGCGAAGATATGGAGCCACGCCACTGGGAGCGGATAGTTGAGAGTATCTACAGAGAAATGCTGAGCGGCGTTAGCGGAGTTGTTGTTGCGCACGGAACTGACACCATGACGTACACTGCATCCGCGCTGGCCTTTGCTATACAGGACAAGCCCGTGCCAGTAGTATTCGTGGGGTCGCAGAGAAGTAGCGATAGACCCAGTACGGACGCCGTCTTTAATTTAATATCAGCCTTTCTCGTGGCCTCTAAAGCTCCATTTGCCGAGTCGGTTATCACAATGCACGCAACCCCCTCAGACCCCTACACACTTGTACATAGAGGAGTTAAAGCGAGAAAAATGCACACTAGTAGAAGAGATGCTTTCCAGTCAATAAACGATAAGCCAATAGCACTCGTAGACCCACTTAAGCGCGAAATTAGAGTTATAGGTAGAATACTCGAGTACAGAGATTCTTCGAAAACACCTGTTCTAAGGAACAAGTTTGACGATAGAGTAGCCCTCGTGAAGGCCTACCCGGGAGTACAGGAGGAGATAATAGACTTCCTCGTAGACAAGGGCTTCCACGGAATTGTAATCGAGGGTACAGGTCTGGGGCACATAGCTAATAGAGTTATAAACTCAATTAAGAGAGCTGTTGAGAGCGGTATTCCCGTTGTAATGACTAGTCAGTGCCTCTTTGGGCGTGTAAACATGAACGTGTATAGTACTGGGCGTAGACTACTAGAAGCGGGTGTTATACCCGGAGGAGATATGCTTCCCGAGGTGGCTTATGTCAAATTGTCCTGGATTCTCGGCTCAATTACACGCGATGCGAGTGAAGTCAAGGAGTGGATTACAAGGAACATTGCTGGAGAGCTAAATGAGAGACGCTCACTAGACCTCTATCCGAGGTGGGTGTATGAGTAGTGAGGGTATAGATTACAGAGTACTCGGCTTGAAAGTAGGTCTGGAGATTCACGTTCAGTTAAACACTAGGAGAAAACTGTTCTGTCCGTGCCCCACGAGGCTTTCTACGAATTATAGTAGTGAGCTAGACAGGTATCTTAGACCTGCTAGAAGTGAGGTTGGAGAGGTAGACCCTGCTGCTATGTTAGAGTGGAGTAGAAAGAAGAAGTACCGCTATCTCGTATCCGGAGAGGAGTCCTGCCTCGTAGAGGCTGACGAGGAACCACCACACTTCATAGACAGAGAGTCACTACTAGTAGCTCTAGCTATCGCTAAGGCCTTGAACATGAAGATAGTAGACGAGATACACGCTATGAGGAAAATAGTCATTGATGGTAGTAACGTGAGCGGTTTTCAGAGAACTGCTCTTATCGCGCTCAACGGGCACATCAGAGTAGACGATAAAGTAATAGGTGTGCAGACGCTGTGCCTAGAAGAGGACGCCGCTAGAAAAGTAGAAGAGAGTGAAGTAGAGTCTGTTTACGTACTGGATAGGCTTGGAATACCCCTTGTCGAAATAGCCACCGCTCCAGATATAGATACTCCTGAATTAGCCCTCAGAACAGCTCTCAAAATCGGGCAGTTAGTGAGGTTGACTGGTAAGGCTAAGTGGGGTCTCGGAACTATAAGACAAGACATTAATGTCAGCATTGCGGGTGGCGCTAAAACAGAGATCAAGGGTATTCAACACCTCTACATGATACCATTAGCTGTGGAGTATGAAGTTAAAAGGCAAATAGAGCTACTCAGAATTCGCGACGAGTTAAAGGCGAGAGGGCTAACTCCCGAGAACATAAAGCCCGAGGTGGTAGACGTTACTGAAGTCTTCGAGAACACTTCATCTAAAGTCTTAAAGAGAGCTCTTGAAAAGGGCGGAGTAGTCCTGGCACTTGTACTGCCGGGTTTTAAGGGCATTCTCTCGTGGAGCACTCAGCCTGGTAGGAGATTCGGAACCGAGCTGAGTGACTACGCTAAGGCGTGGGGAGGTGTTGGGGGTATTTTCCACACAGACGAGTTGCCTGGATATGGAATTTCTGAAAGCGAAGTTTCAAAACTCTACTCTGCTACAGGCGCTGATAGCTCGAGAGATGCTATTGTAATAGTAGCCGATGAGGAGGAGAAAGCGAAAAAGGCCTTAATAGCCGTGGCTGAGAGGGCTAAGTACGCTATTATCGGCATACCAGAAGAGACCAGAGCTGCTAATCCAGACGGCACAACAAGGTATATGAGGCCGAGGCCCGGAGCCGCGCGCATGTATCCTGAAACCGACATACCACCTGTTCTAGTAACAGATGACATTCTGGAGGAGGCCTCAAGGTACATGCCCGAGCACCCAGACATTAAATATAAGCATCTAGTAGAAGAACACGGGCTCAGTGGCGGGCTAGCGCGAGCGCTACTAAATGACCTCATGCTCGACTTCTACGAGTACCTAGCTGAGAAGTACGGAGATAAGGTGCCCTGCTCAGTTATAGCCTCTATACTCGTTAATACCATACCAATGCTTAGAAGAGAAGGGGTGCCTGTTGAGAACCTGAGCGAAGACGCGATCGAAGATGTAGTGAAACTTGTAGCTGAGGGCGTCGTGGCAAAAGAAGCAGTGCCGGACATCTTAGCCTACATGGCTAAAAACCCCGGTGTGCGCGCTATTGACGCTGTAAACGCGCTTAGAGTGAAGAAAATAAGCGCTAATGACCTGGATGATTTAATAGTGAACACTATTGAGAGACTTAAAACCAGGCTACTTGAGAAGAGAGATAAGGCATTTAACATAGTAATGGGAGAAGTCATGAAAACCGTGCGGGGAAGTGTAGACGGCAAGCTAGTAGCTGAACGCGTAAAGTTGAAGTTAAAAGAGGTGCTAGGTATAGAATAGCATGGCGATGAGGAGTACCTCCGGCAATGAGCAGTGATTTAAAGGCATTATACCGAGCAGTAGTAGTGAGTAAACGGTTTTAGAACCTGTGACTGGGCACGAGCGTACTGACTCCCCCACGTGAGCTTTTATGCAGGGAGACCTTGAGGGTGTTTTTAAACTAGCACTTGAAGTCTCTAATAGTGCTAGCAACTTTAAGTCACTACTGGCAGAGTCGCTAGCTACTGTGAATACTCCTCCACGTGGTGGAGAGACTCTTCAACCAGGCATTGTTGTCTTGCCTAAGGCGCCGTGTCTCATGTTTATAGGTGATCTACACGGCGACATTTTATCAGCTTACAACGTACTTAAATCTGTGTGGAGTAAATTCGCAGAGGATCATTGCACCATGGTATTTCTTGGCGATTACGTTGACAGAGGTGATCACCAGTTAGAAACACTCGCACTAGTCCTCCTCTTAAAGAAACACTACCCCGGCAGAGTAGTCCTACTGCGCGGTAATCACGAGCCCCCTGAGTGGCTAATACCCTACCCCCACGACTATCCTTATTACTTGGCAGGTCGATTCGGCTCTGAGTGGCGGGAGCTCTACTCTCTCTCATTAAACCTGTTTGACAACATGCCGGTAGTAGCTGTTCTTGAGGGGTCCCTCGTGGCTCTACACGGAGGTCCTCCGCGAAGAGTACTGAGTAGTAGTAATTGGCGCGAGGCCTTCGAAGCCGGGAGAGACTCCTTTACAAGGAACGTACTAGAGGACATTCTATGGAGCGATCCCATAGAGAGCGACTTGGAGTACACGGAGTCACCCAGAGGAGCCGGTGTTCTATTTGGGCGCAGAATAACTGAGAAGACCATGCAGCTCATTAGAGGCAAGTACATCATTAGGGGTCACGAGGCCGTTAACGGCGTAGAAACCCGCCACGAGGGGCGAGTATTTACAGTATTCACGGCAAGTACTGTTTACGGCGTGACATGTGCAGGCGTTCTAGAGCTTACATATAGTGTTCTCGAAGAAACATATAAGCCCACAACACTGTGTGTGGAACCCCGTCTTTCGAGTTTTTAATAACCCGTCACTGCGTGAATTATTACGTGTGAAGGACAATGAGAAGTCAGTACAAGCGCAAACTAGCAGATTACGTTGACAGTGTAGTGGGAGACATAGTTGACGAGCTTGTTAATAAATACTATAGTGACAAAATAGAGGGATATCAAGATTACGAGAAGCTTCTATACAACATTGCAAGAGAGATCAAGAATGAAGTGCTGCGCGGAAAGGGCACTATAAACGACATAGTAGTGTATCTGGAGAGCCTCCGCTCAAAGCGAAATGTTGCTAATCTAATTCTGAGCTACCTTATAGGCAAAATACTAAACAAGGAGGAGTAGAGACCTCTGTACTGTGATTTAAGTTCCTTAGCTACATAGTCGCTTTATTAAACCAGATATCTACATAGTAGTCTGGGGGTTATCTATTCCTAGGAGGCGAAAAGCTACTAGTAGTGAGACTAGTACTGAACAGGCGAGCGAACAAGTTGTTAAGAGAAGACGTGGTAGGAGTAGGAAGTCTACAGAGATTTCCACAGAGACCGCTGAAAACTCAAAAAGCCGAGTTCAAGTATCAAAGAGAAGGACTAGTAGGACAAGTAGTTCAGCTATTGATAGACTAGTCGAGGAGTTATACGACTCTATGTGTGCGCTTCTCTCAATAACAAGTGACTTAGACATACCAGTAGAAGTCTCTAAGCAAATAGTGAGAGACGTAGTTGAGATGATAGCGTCTGAGTATAGTAGTAGGCCTAGCGCTGAGACTGTTCTAAAGAAAGCTAAGCGAAATCTCCCTGCTCTCCTCGAGCACACCGTGTCAAAACTACTTGAACACGTAAAGAAGCCTACTCCGCAACAATTAGAATACATAGTTCTACACGGCTCAAAAGCTATCTTACCGGAAATCGAGAAGCTCTATAAACTAGCACTGCTATATAATAGGCGAGACCTAATCGACCAGCTCAAGTACATCTGGAACACTTACGGCCCCAAGGGCATGGTAAAGTGCCCTAAGTGCGGGTTTAATGCTATTACGCCTGATAATTCGTGTCATATTTGCGGCCATGTTGCAACAGAGGACTACATTAGGAAGGCTCTAGGCTTCGACGAGAAATTTGAATTATATGTGGAGACAGCTAGTGTAGCTGAGTTGAATGAGGTCTTGAAGTACGGCTACGTCTTGATAGGTGAAAAGGGGGTCTACTACCCGAGATCTCCACGAGCTAGGCTTGAAAACCCCATTCTCTATGTTGTACACTTGACTTCAAACGAGGTCTCGAGGATCATCGAAGAGGTAAACTCACGTGAACTCCAAGTGTAGTTGTATAGTTAGACTCTCAGGTTGATATTACGCTTATTAAACACCTCTCTAATACCCCTCCTCAAGACTTTTACGTTTAATTCAACAGTACTTAGACACCCGACCTGCTCAAATACCACTTCTCCTTTGTAATACACTCTTATAGTAGGAGTTCTGTAAATTCCTAGTCCAATTTCAGGGTGTTCTTTTACATTGACTTTACACACGAGAATTCTCTGGTCAATTACTCTCTCCAAGTTCTTTAAAGACTCGTGAAAAACAAGACCTTCATCGCTATCAGGCTCGTAAAAGCCTATTAACACAGCCTCGTTTCCAGTTAAAGCCCTGATAAACTCCTCCTTGCTCTTTAACTCGTACATTACAGATCATTCCTATAATCCTGCACTTCACACTTGAAATTTTAGTAGCTTCTAGCTAAAAAATCATAGGTTATCACATTTGCTAGGTGGAGATCGCTACGAGCACTTCGTAAACTCCAGCTAACAGTTCTTGAAAATATTTACATAGTTATGTGAAAAAAGCTTATATAGAAGTCTCCTAAATATCCTCTAGAGGCTTGTGAAGAGGGTATTAGCATGGCCCTGTACGGTATACCTGTACTAATACTAAAAGAGGGAACGAAGAGAACTGTTGGGCGAGACGCTCTACGAGCAAATATAGCTGCCGCTAAAGCTCTTGCTGAAGTTCTCAAGACGAGTCTAGGTCCACGTGGACTTGACAAAATGCTTGTTGACAGCTTTGGAGACATAACTGTTACAAATGACGGTGCTACTATACTAAAGGAAATGGAAGTACAGCACCCAGCTGCTAAACTACTAGTAGAAGTTGCTAAGGCTCAGGATGTTGAAGTAGGAGACGGCACTACAAGCGCTGTTGTACTAGCTGGTACACTTCTAGCTAAGGCCGAGGAGCTACTAGATCAAGATATACACCCGAGCATTATTATCGAGGGCTATACTAAGGCTCTTCGCGAAGCTTTGAGAATACTAAGAGAGATCGCTGTGCCGGTTAATGTCGAGGACCGAAACGAGCTGAGAAAAGTAGTGAGAACTGCTATTGCGAGTAAGTACATTGGCGGTGATGTTGTGTCAAACAAGCTCACAGAAATAGCCATTGACGCCGCTCTCGCTGTTTCGGAGAAGAAGCCAGATGGAACAAGAGAGTTTAGAGTTGACGACGTTAAAATAGAGAAGAAGAAGGGAGGCAACGTTCTCGACACTCAGCTAGTTTACGGCATCGTAATAGACAAGGAAGTCGTACACCCCGGCATGCCTAGGAGAGTTGAAAACGCTAAAATAGCTCTACTCGACGCTGCCCTCGAAGTCGAGAAACCAGAGATAACAGCCAAGATAAACATCACAAGCCCAGAGATGATAAAGGCGTTCCTAGATGAAGAGGCGAGAATACTAAAAGAAATGGTTGACAAAATAGCTGAGGTCGGCGCCAACGTAGTGATATGCCAGAAGGGCATTGATGAGGTTGCTCAGCACTTCCTCGCTAAGAAGGGTATTTTAGCTGTGAGGAGAGTTAAGAGGAGTGATCTCGAGAAGCTAGAGAGAGCAGCTGGAGGGAAGATTGTAAGCAGTATAAGAGAC
>JBMSAO010000073.1:0-2432 GCA_049414425.1 Desulfurococcaceae archaeon | reverse complement strand
AAGCCTCACTCGCTACGAGCGCCCGCTACTAGAAATGGTTTTGCCTCTTGAAGTTCAACACGAGTCGCCTAGGTGACTAGCAAGAGGTAGGAGGCCCGAGGCCCCTAAGAGTGCAGGGTTGGTCCTGTAATACCGGGGATTGCTCTTTTCCAACGATTCACCTGCCAACGCCTTTACGGGGGTTGAATGGGCTGTACGCTCTTCTCTTTATCGAGGCTTCCACGACGTGTAGATGAGCTTGAAGATATCAAGGCTCATGTAGAGGCTCTCGGTAGAAATGTGGCCGAGTTGAAGAAGAACGTAAAGGTGATGCCGAGAAGGTCGATAAGCTTCCTTCGAGGAGCTCTCGCGATAGGTCGACAAGCTCAGCGACGTGGTGGGCTTCATGGTCGAAGATGTCTCTAGGTCTATGCTACCCCTCTGGCTTGGCAAACACGTGGGGTTGAAAGTAGATAGCCTAGACAGGGCCTTCTTCCAGGTTGGAGACAAGGTTCTAGAGGTAGACCTCTATGGAGAGGCGCTAGACAGTACAGGCAGCAAGCTCGTGATCATCGGGGAGGTGAAGTCCAGGATACACGGCGTAGACATCAAAACCTTCCACGAGAAAGCCGCAAACCTAGCGAGCACACTTGGCGAAGGCAGAAGAGCGCTCTTAGTAGTGTCTGGCCTCTACGCACACCCAACAGCGATAGTTGAAGCTGAAAGGAGAGGCATGATACTGGTAACACCATACAATACATTATGGGCGAAAGTGACAAGAGAGCATGCAACGCAAAAACGCATAATATGAGAACGTATTACGAGAGATCCAATAATACAAAAACAGTATAAAAACCCTATAAGCCCTGCAAAAGCCACCAATAAAACAAAACAGAGAGGTTAAATAATTGCAATAGGTAAGAGTAGTAATGGCGGCCGGGGCCTAAACCTGGCCTGCAGGTGCCGGGTATAGGCATCCCAGTGTATACATGACCAGGCTCCGCAACGGCGCCCAGCCTGGGATAACGGGTTGGGTGCCGTTACGGGGTCTGGCTATGTATACACTGGGATGCTTATGCCTGACGCCTACAGGTCGGGGGCAAACCCGGCCGCCACTTCTCTCTACTCCTCTCTGAAGTTAGGCACTATTTGTCTCAAGATCTCTGGTGCTTTAAGTAGCTTCAACAGCCTCTTCTCGTGGTATCGTAGTTGTTTTGAGATGATCTTTGGGTACTCTCGGAGCGCGTCGTCGCAGAGCCTATTGTACCTCCTGCAAGCCTCTAGTAACTCCCTATCTCCTAGTGTTTGCTTTAAGGGGTTGTAGCCAGCTCTATGTAGGTCCCAGAGCGTTGCTCTCAACGCGTAGTCTCTCAGCAAGTACGCTCCACAACAATCGTCACTCGTGTGTAGTGAGAAGTGCCCCTCCTTGCAGGTCGCGAAGTTTATACCGTACTTGGTTGCGTACTCGTAGTAGGTGCTGTACACTCTGGCTCGTAGATTACTCGATATCCTGACAACGGGCTTCAACCCCTCGACCTCTCTCAACGCGTAGTCTTCTGCTTCGAGCTCTCGAGCTCTCAGCATATCCGCGAAGCTCTGCACGCGATCCCTCTCTAGCCTCAAAGACTCGACGATCAAGTGCTTCACGCCCAAATCTCTCAACGTGCCCACGAAGCGCTCGATCTCGCCTCTCGTAGTGGGCGAGTAGCTGGGTATGAACGGAGAGAGCCTCACAACCAGCGGGTGGCTCGATAGCTCTCTGAGTGCTCCAAGCCTAGCAGAGGGAGGCGGAACCCGTGGCTCTACGAGCTTAGCTCTCTCATCATCTATAGTCGACAGTGAAGCTTGAAGTACGCAGAGGCCTCTATCGAGCAAGGTCTCGACCAGGCGCCTGATCTCCGCGTCCTCTATTAGCAACGTGCTCTTAGTGTTGACTATCAACGGGTACTCGTGCTTCAAGGCGACTTCGAGTATCCTAGTGCTAACTCTAAACGATAGCTCGTCTCGAGGAAGGGGGTCTACAAGCGTCGAGAGCCTAAACGGTATAGGCTTCAAGCCCCTCCTACGTGTAAACCTAGCCACCCTCTCGAAAAGCTCCACCACGTGGAGCCTCGGCTTGAACTCTACCTCTTCACGATACCACCTAGCGTAGCAGTACAAGCAGCTAAATTGGCACTGCGTGTACGGCTCTAGCCTCAGTACAGAGTAGCAGAGAGGCGATATTATGTTGCTAACACCAACCACGAGCTCAGGCCACCCCAAGGCGCTAGCGGCAGGGCGTGGGACGCGCCCCAAGTAGCTCTGCACCCCCGGGAACCTCATTGATTACCGGGTGCTGAAAGCCGCAGAAGGTCGCTGCCGGTGTTGGCCCAGACGTTGGAGACCTCCCCGTTTTACAGGTGGCTGAGCTACTTAGGGCTCTATACGGGGAGCACCCTGCTTAGTTCCGATGG
>JBMSAO010000072.1:0-7193 GCA_049414425.1 Desulfurococcaceae archaeon | reverse complement strand
CGAAGCCGAATCTGGTCAACCTGTCTCTGTACGCAACTACTACCGCCTGTATCTCTCTCCTCTTAGCCATTTCAATAAGCTTCCTCAACCCTCTCCTATCCTCATTCAACCCGCTAGCAACATCTGTAATAATAATGTATTCAGCGTTTGGAAGGTTCTTAGAGACCCAGAGCTTTAAGGACTCGACCTGCCCCTCCAAGTCGCTCTTCTGGGTGTTCGATGAGACTCTAGCGTATATCGCCACACGCTTAACTCTCTGAACGCCTCTGAGAACCCTCTCAACCTCGCTGTAGGGGATCCTCCACTTACCGTGGACACTATAAGCAGTAATCCTCCCTTTCTTAATCCACTTGATCACAGCAACCCTTGAAACACCCAAAAGCTCTGCAAACTCCCGAGTACTAAGATACCGCTCACTCAACGCACTGCGCCAAGTATTTACAAGTATTCACAGGTATTTAAACTTATCGTCAGCTCTGCAACAGCCTTTTTCCACCGAGACCTCAGTAACATGAAGGGCGTATTAGACCCGTTTTTAGTGAGCTCTAGGAACTATTAGGATCTCGGCACACTTTTCTCCACGATGGCGATCTTTTTAAGTGGAATAGAGTTATAATGGTGTTGCTCAGTAAGCTCGGCGGGCCTCTCTGAGAGAGTGTCTATACAGTTTTTACGCGAGACTCCTGTAGTTACTAATTTTGATTTTTGAAAATACTAACTCTTAGAACACTTGGTTCAGTATCGCTTAATTCTATAATTGCGTAGTACCCGTGCATGAAAGGTCCTGGGTGAGCGATAACCGTCCTACCACTGATCGTGTAGCCACTATTCTCGTGCACATGTCCTGTTATCCACAGTAATGGTTTTTCCTCCCCGAGAAACTCTCTAAAAGACCTTGACCCTATGTTTAAACTGTTGACTTTATCGTAGAAGCCGTAAATGGGTTGATGAGTAATTAATACTGTATTCGCAACTTCACCGTAATTAATGTTCTTGAAGTAATAAATGTGTTCGCGAAACTCCTCCTCGCTAAACTCTATTAGAGTGTTAAATGGACTAATGCCCCCGCCACCTACGCCGTAGAAGACGTAGTTCTTAAATTTCACCAGGTTTCTATGAAGGTTGATAATTCCACTTTCAATTTCTTTTACGCTGAGAAGTGCGGGGTCATCGCAATTACCTGGAACAAAAAACACGTGGTTAACTTCCAGCGCGTTTTTAACTTCGAGTAAGACTCTCTTAGCTGTATTAACGCTCTTAAAGTAAGTGAGGTCTCCCGCAACAATTACTACATCTATTTTTAAGTTAAGCGAAGAGACTTCAAGTGCTAGTTTAGCTAACTTCTTCACTCTCTCGTGAATATCACTAATTGCAAGTATTATCATAGCAGTCTACCTTGAAGCGTAGTAATCTGGACACGTGGACTTAACTCTAACGAGTAGATTAGATATTAGCAAATTTATAGGGAGTTGTTAGAGGGGTATGCATGGTTAAATGTAGCTTTTGCGAGAAACCAGCAGTTTACATTAACTCTATAAGTAAGCTCGCTTACTGCAAAAGACACTTCATAGAGTACTTTGAGCGCAGAGCCCGCAGAACGCTTAGAAAGTATGGAATGTTACGCGAAGAAGAGCATATAGTCGTAGCTACGAGTGGGGGTAAGGACTCTATAGGCCTACTACACATAATGATTAAATTAGCGAGAAAGAACCCGAAGTGGAGAGTAACAGCGGTTTTAGTGGACGAGGGTATTAAGGGTTATAGAGAAAAAACTATTGAAAACCTAGTTAAGTACGCAGAGAGATTCAAAGTAGACTATGTAATAGCTAGTTTCAGAGACTACATAGGTATGAGTTTAGATGAAATAGTCCTAGAGGGGCGTAAAAGGAGTTTGCCTTACATGCCTTGTAGTTATTGTGGTGTATTCAGGAGATACGTTCTGAGTAGAGTAGCCCGCGAGCTTAAAGCCACTGTTATAGCTACGGCTCATAATATGGATGATATTGTTCAAACGTACTTGATGAACATTATTTCTAACAGCTGGGACAGGGTCTTGGCATTAACGCCTGTTAGAGAGTCTGAAAACAGTGAGTTCATTAGGAGAATTAAGCCGTTCTATGAAATACCGGAAAAGGAGTCAGCTCTATATGCTCTACTAAACGGCCTCGTAAAGCCAGAGTTTGTTCAATGTCCTTACGTCAAGTACAATATTAGATTCACAATTAGAAAAATGTTAAATGAGCTCGAAGACAAATACCCAGGAGTTAAATATGGCTTATTGAGGAGCCTGCAGACAATAACGTCATTTTTAAAGAGTCCTCCTGGGATCAAAGAACTCCATAAATGCATAGTCTGCGGTGAACCTTCATCGCAAAGAATATGTAGAGCCTGTCTCTATAGAATCCAACTAGGACTAGTAGAGAGGGAGCGAGTAGAGAGTATATTGAAGCTAGCCAGAGAGGACAAAGATCTAGAACGATTTTTAAGGTACTATGACATTATATAGAGTTGAGCATTGAATAGAGAGTTCAAAGTGCCAAGTAGTCGTGTACGGCATACCAAGTTGACGTAGAGGTGCCTATAGTGCTAGTAGAGATTTCATGGAGAAGAGTTATTGGACTATTTAGTCTGGCGTTTATTTCTAATTCTGTCCCCTATACGACTATTCCATACTTGCTGATTATAGCCCCTGAACTAACAAAATTAGAAGGCGTCGAGCTAGCTCTTTCAATACTAATACTTGCTCTCGGAGCATCTCTAGGTAAGCTCGTTGTCTACAGTGCTGGTCGACTAATTGGGCAATTCAGACGAGTGAGAAGAGAGTTTAGAGGACTAGTGGAGGTGGTAAATACACATAGAAATATTACATTTCTCGCAGTCTTCTTAGCGGCAGCCTTGCCCATACCAGACGATATTGTTTACATACCAGTTGGGATTTCCGGGTACAATACAGTATTATTTTTCACGGCTCTATTTCTGGGTAAACTAGTAGTAACAGTAATGGCTACTTTATTTGGTTTCATGGTAGTTCTCCTTATAGAAGAAGTAGAAGCAACTAATTGGATGTACGTTTCATCAATGATAATTCTAACTGTAGTATTCACATATGTGTCGGGTAAAATCAATTGGAGCGAAATTGGCCGTTTATACAGAGAGAAGGGGCTCAGACTCGCCGCTATTTACGTAGTTACATCTGCTATTAGAGCACTAAGAGGACCCATCAATAAGATCCTAGCTCACTTTAAAAAGTTGTGGAATACTAAAATAAGAATAGGGATGAAGAGGAACCCGGGAGATAGAGAGCACCGATGAATGAGTATGCTTAAAAGCGGGCACGGACCCCTTAACACTTCCTACGCTATCTTGTGCCAGCCTTTAAACTGGTCGTATCTATATACGTTTAGCTTGGTGTCACGGAAGAAGACCCCTCTTTGACTAATAGCCCTTCCAGTAATCTCGTATGGTATGTTAAAGTACTCCAAGTCCTTCTTTACCAGATCCAGATACTCGGGCTTAACACCCATCACGACTCCATACTCTTCACCACCTTGAAGAGCGTACTCGAGTAGGCATGCTTCATCTTTTTTACATAGCTCAAGTAGCTCACTATGTACCAGTGGTGGAGACTCTATTGCAATACCGTATTCGCTTAACTCGCTCATAGTGTAGAGTGTGTAGCCGAGCCCGTCGCTCACATCCATAGTGGCAGATATGTACTTGTAATTGTTTTCAATAACGTACGCGGTGTTTACTATCACCAGGGGTCTCTTGGTGTACTTCACTACCCACTCTGCTCGCGAGGATTCATTCAGGCCGGTTTTTGCTACGTAGCCCATTGCCCCGTATACTCCAGTTACTACAATGTAGTCGCCAGGTCTCAAGCCACGCCTACTAGGAGGAATTCTAGCTGTAGTAAAGCC
The DNA here is from genome assembly GCA_049414425.1 of Desulfurococcaceae archaeon. Classification (GTDB taxonomy): domain Archaea; phylum Thermoproteota; class Thermoprotei_A; order Sulfolobales; family Desulfurococcaceae; genus UBA285. The sequence continues at coordinate 3,273 of JBMSAO010000072.1, read as the reverse complement.
TATTGCGGAGACAGCTATCCAGCTATCAGTAGAGGCGTTAGTGTCACCGCCTAAAATTCTGACTCCATAGTAATCAGCGGCTTCGCGAAAACCTCTAAGTAGATCTTTGAGCTCTTCTTGCCTGAGAGCTGAGTGGAGACCAAGCGCGATCATGCATGCGTGTGGAATGCCGCCTTTAGTTACGATATCACTGATAACACCGGTAATAGAAGCCCACGCCACATCACTGTAATCTCTCCACGGCAACTTCAATGACGAGACGCTATAAGCGTCCATGGCAATTAGAATCCTGGGCGCTCTAGGTAGCAGGTCTCTCGCGTCCTCGGGATAGAAAAGATACTCTCCGTGACTTGGTGTCGAGATCAGAGTCTTAGCTATTAGATCAACTACTGAGTCTTCGCCTAAATTCGTCAAGTACATGTGACGTGGACACCTGATCTTAGAGGCACTGGTTTACCCAGCGCGGTGACTCGTGAAAATTACTCTTCCAGTAAGTTAATAATCTCCTCGGCTTTTAAGTCCATGAAGAGAGTAGTGGAGCGTAGTATGAGCAGGATTAAAGACTGTATTAGCGAGGCCTTAGTGAGTATTCTGAGCGAAGTCTTTAAGCTTAGCCGCGAAGACGTGATAAAGCTCTTTAGTACTGGGAAGTTGAGAGTAGCGAGCACGCCTGATCCCAGACTAGGCGACTATGGAGTACCCCTACACACCTTACTCAAAGACCTTGATAAGAATATCTGGAGTGAAGTAGGCTCGGAATTAAGTAGAAAACTACTAGAGGTAGCTAGCGAGAAGTGCAACATCGAGAAAGCAGAGTTCATAAATGGGTACTTAAATATAACTCTGAATCATTCCACTATATTGCGAGACATAGCTGAAAAATTCCTAACAGGGGATCTTTTAAAGGAACTGGCGGGTATTGGTCGTGGAGAGAAAGTTATCGTGGAGCACACGAGCGCGAATCCCGTTCACCCACTGCACATAGGTAGTGGTAGAAATAGTGTATTAGGCGATGTCTTAGCCAAATTACTGAGAAAGCTCGGTTTTGAAGTTAATACTAGATTCTACGTAAATGATCTCGGCAGACAGATCGCAACGCTCGTTTTTGGTGTTCAAATAGTGGAATCTGCTGATATTAAAAGACCTGATCACGTAAAGGTCGACCACTGGTACGGCGTAGTTTATGCGGCAACGAATACGCTAATAGAACTCGAGAGGCTGAAAAGAGAGTTAAGATTGAGAGTGAACCAGGCATTAGGATTACTGGAAAATATAGTAGGTATACTAATGAGTAAAAGCGAGTTAAGAGATCTTGTAGATGCGTTAATAACAATTAGAGAAGTCCTCGCGAAAGTACGCTATGTACACAGCTCTCTAAATCTAATGCGAAAACTCTACACTATGTGTAAATGGCTCGGTGAAAAGCAGTTAGAGGATTCAAATCTCGCTAATTTAATCAAGCGACTCCTTGAGGTATTAAGTGAGTACAGAAAGTTGTGGAGTGAGTACAAAAAGTACCTTGTAGCTGAGCTGAGAATTTCTAGCACATATCCTGATCTTTACAGTCACCTCAGATCTGCTATTAAGGACCACGAGAGTGCTGAAAGTGCTATAAGAGATTTAATGAGGAGGGCTGAAAGGCGCGATCCAGAGGTTCTATCACTAGTTAACAGAGTTGCGCAGGATGTCTTGAAGGGTTTCAATGAGACTTTGAGCAGACTTGATATAGTATTTAATGGCTTTGATTTAGAGTCTAGCGAAACTATAGTGAGCCTTGCTAAGACTATTGTCAGCGATGTTTCGAGAACTAAATATGCACGAGTAGTTGGAGGCGCCCTTGAAGTGGATCTTAACAGCGCGGCCCAAGATCACGTCTACATTCGGGACCTCTTCCACCCAGATCAAGCTGGCAGGTTTATTATTCAGAGGAGTGACGGAACAACTCTTTACATAAGTAGAGATATCGCTTATACCCTGTATAAATTCAAAGTGCTTGGTGCCTCGAGAGTTTATAATGTAATAGCAGTGGAACAAGAACGCGAGCAGAAGCAAGTCAAGGCGACTCTCTATATCCTAGGCTATACACGTGAAGCCGAAAACCTACATCACTTTATGTACGAGATGGTTCACTTGAAGGGCATGAGAATGAGTGGGAGACGAGGAGTGTACTACACTATAGACGAGCTACTAGTAGATATAGAGAACTGTATATTCAAGAAACTAGTTAAAGAGCGCGGTGTGTTCAAGCCGGACTCAGAAGTAGTGTCGAAGTTGGCAGTAGCTAATACTAGGTCTCTACTACTCTCAGTTGAGCCGGGTAAAGTTCTCTCGCTGGATCCAACTAAACTATGTGAGTACGAACAGGGTATTATAGTGGAGTACGCGTTTGTCCGTGCACAGGGTATATTGAGGAACGCCTTTAATATAGAGCCCTTAAGAGATCGAGAGTTAGATGATAAGGTGAGAGAGCTCTTAAATACCATATTAGTGAGTAGTGGGAGACCCTTGTTCTCTATAGAAGAGAAGTCGCTGATTGAATTACTCGCGGACTTCGACGAGGTTTTAATTGAAGCCTACAGGGAGCTCAAATTAAACAGGGTCTTAGAATACGCGGTGAAATTAGCACTACAGTTTAATAAGTTCTATGAAAAACACCCAGTGGTTGGTGAAAGAGACGAGAAAATCAGGGCGTGGAGGCTCCTTCTAGTATACACGGTGTTCAGGACTCTCGCAGAATTAATGGATGTGCTGGGCTTACCTAAGCTCCAGAAAATATAGTGATGGGAAGAGGGTTTCCCCGAGGCGATTATTTGTGAATAGCTGTAGTTAGTTGTAAATACATTTTTCTCGCCTCGGGGTTCCCCCGCTTGGCTCGGGTTTTCACTGCTTCACCGCGGGGGCTATCAGGGCTCCACGTAACCCGCGAGCCCCTCATCTGCTTTAACTTCTCTAAGCCTTTCAGAGCTATGTTCCAAGAGGCGACTACATCTCTAGTTGTCACAGCATCTCTAAGCTCAACGAATCTGTAGTTTATGAACCTGAGCTTTTTGCCGTTAGGCGATTCTCTAGATGTTTTCGATGGATCCACATAAACTGTTTTAATTCCGTAGATCATAGCTTTGTACTCCGTAAACATTTGTATTCTCTTATAGCACCACAGAGGCTTTTCCCACGATAGTTTGTAACCTCCATTGCTACTCTCTTTGAGCTTATTCAAATCCTCAAAGACTATTAGAGCGCTATACTCTTTGGCTATCTCAGCAAGCCTCTTAG
>JBMSAO010000071.1:0-50168 GCA_049414425.1 Desulfurococcaceae archaeon | reverse complement strand
TCCAGCACCCACACCTACTCCAACCCCCACACCTACTCCAGCACCCACACCTACTCCAACCCCCACACCTACTCCAGCACCCACGACACGGGAGGCTACTGGCCTCGTAGTTCAGCAAGTAGTGCTAGTCGTAGCCGTGGCTGTAGCGGCGTTTAGTGCTGGACTACTCGCCGGCTTGAAGAGGCGTAAGACTTGAGTAGTAAACACGTAGTACTAGGTGTTTTTTTACTCCTACTAGCCTCGCTCACTACACCACTACTCTACACTTACACGTCTACTCTACTCGAAGACATGCCTAGAGGAGTCGCTGAAAAGGTACTAGCGTATAGACTCTACAGGTCACTCTACGCTCTACTAGCAGGACTAGTACTCGCCGCCTCGGGCTGTATGCTACAAGCCTCTCTGAGAAACCCCCTCGTAGACCACTACATACTAGGTGTTGGTTCCGGGGCTCTCTTCGCTGTGTACACAGCACTACTACTAGTAGACCGCGTGTCGCTCTGGGCTCTCAGCTTAGCCGCTATAATTGGGGGTCTCTCAGCTCTAGCACTAACAGTAGTTATAGCTGAGAGCGTCTCGGGTAGTGATGTCGCCTACGTGCTCTCTGGTATAGGTGTTACAAGCCTCTTCTCCGGCCTCTCGGTACTACTACTCCACTACGTAGTGAGAAAGTACGCCTACGCCTCACTAATGCTAACAGGGACATTCGTGCACTCGCGCCCAGAGAGTCTAGAGTACACGCTAGTAGCAGTAGTACTAGTATTCCTGGGCTACGCGTTTCTGAGCAGGAAGCTTAACGCTCTAATGCTGGGAGACGACTACGCCGCGCAACTAGGAGTAAACCCGGGCCTCACGAGGCTACTCGCCTCGCTAGTAGCTGGTGTAAGTGCTAGTATTGTAGTATCGCAGTTTGGCACTATAGGGTTTCTGGGACTAGTAACACCACACGTAGCGAGGCTCGCGCTGAGAACTAGTGATAACAGACTAGTAATACCACTAGCAATGGCCTCGGGGTCACTACTACTCTACGTAACGGACGCCGCGTCCAAGACTATGCCTGGGGGTGTGGGGGAGATACCCGCTGGTGCACTAATATCAGCTGTAGGAGCACCCTTCTTCCTAGTACTACTCGCTAGGAGGTTTCGGGGCGCTCTGAGGTGATCTCGGCGAGGAAGCTGACTGTAGTCTACAAGCGTAGTGGTGTAGTGGCGCTGAGAGGCGTGGACTTAACTATACCTGGTAATACCGTGACGTGTATTCTCGGGCCAAACGCCTCCGGCAAGACGACACTACTCAAAGCTATAGCTCAAGTGGTTGACTATAGTGGTGTAGTGGAAATTAGCGGTAGAGACGCTAAGAGCGTGTTGAGAGAGCTCAGGAGAATACTCTCGTACGCGTCAGTACTGGAGGAGCGAGAACTACTGGGTGTTACTGTTCTCGACGTGCTCGTCTACTCTAGGTATCCAGTCTCAAAGGGCTTTTTCACTAGTAGAGAAGACGTCGAGAAGGCGCGTGAAGTAGCGGTTAAACTGGGTATTGAGGGGCTACTAGGTAGGAGGCTCGGTGAGCTCAGCGCTGGTGAGCTTCAACGCGTAGTTCTCGCGGCCGCTCTCGCGAGAGAGCCTAAAGCACTACTACTCGACGAGCCGGATAGCCACCTCGACGTGCTCGCTAAGACCTGGCTCTCCGAGTTCCTGAGAGAAATCTCTAGTAGTGTGACAGTAGTGCTCTCAACTCACGACCCGCTATTCGCCTCAGCTACCTGTGAGTACTTCGTGGTCCTCTCGCGCGGTGGAGTAGTCTTCGCGGGCTCTAAGAGCGAGCTACTAGAGAACGCGCACATATTAGAGGAGGTCTACGGTGTGCCCTTTACTAGCGTTTCTCTAGGAGACTACCGCGTGCTCATTCCACTGAGCTCTCAGACTCGCAGAGTCGAGCTAGCGAGTAGAGGAGAACCGAGTCGTCGAGAAACCTCTTGTAGTTCCTCCAGCACACGAGGAGACCACTAGTACTCGGCAGTACTCCGCGTAGCCTCAAATACGGCTCTGCCCACTCCTCGACGAGCCCGGGGAATACTAGTTCACTGTTCTTCAAGACCCCGAGAACTTCTAGTTTACTGGGCTCCCCGCTCGATATGACAATGAAGTCTCTTAGAAGCACTACTCTCCTAGACACCGCTTCGAGTAGCTCACTACTGAGACCAGTGTAGAGAACGGGCTGGCAGGTAAGCCAGGGAGCAGTAATAGTAGTAGTGACTACTTCTCTCAAGAGGTCGTGCAGCCAGCTCAACTCGCCACTCTTTAGTAGCGTGGCAACTCTCCTCACAGTCCTCTCAGTTAAACCCAGCATTTTAGACAGAGCGACCCGGCCAACGCTCTCCGCGAGGACGGCGAGGACGACACTAAAAGCCTCTACGACTACTAAGCCCCGCTCTCGCAGTCTCGAAGTAGCCTCTACGAGGTCGCGACAACTAATCAAAAACGCGCACCAAGTGCCTGTAGAGGCTCCACGAGTTTTTAATTTACACTTACACTCAACTAAGAGCTCTTTAACGCGTACTTACAAGATCTCCTGGAGCGCCCTCCACTACTCGCCTTCACGCAGCTTAATTAGAGGGTGTTTAAATAAAGTGGTTACTGGGGGTCTCTTATGCGCAGAGTTCCCGTGGCTATGACTATTGCCGGCAGTGATTCTGGTGGTGGTGCCGGTATTGAAGCTGACTTGAAGACTTTTAGCGCTCTCGGCGTTCACGGAGTAGTAGCCATTACCAGTATTACGGCTCAGAACACTTATAGAGTCTCAGCTGTATTTGACTTGCCGGGCTGGCTGGTCTACGAGCAGATCAGAGTTGTAGTTGAAGATATGGGCGTTGACGCGGCTAAGACGGGTATGCTCAGTAACAGCGAGATAGTGGAGAGCGTTGCGAGAGCGGTAGAAGAGTTCAAAATACCACTCGTAGTAGACCCGGTAATGATCGCTAAGTCCGGTGCCAGACTGCTCAGAGAAGAGGCCGTGGGTGCGCTGACCTCGAGGTTACTGCCACGTGCACTTGTAGTAACACCTAATACTCCCGAGGCTGAGGTCCTCTCGGGTCTGAGAGTTAGGAGTGTGGAGGACGCTGAGAGAGCCGCGAGGCTGATATCCGAGAAGTACGGTGCAGAGGCAGTAGTAGTCAAAGGCGGGCACTTAGAGAGCGAGAGAGTAGTCGATGTGCTCTACTACCGCGGGGGCTTTTACCACTACGAGTCTCCTAGAGTAGAAGGCTGTACTCACGGGGGCGGCTGCGCGTACTCGGCCGCCATAACAGCGCACTTAGCCCGGGGTCTAGACGTCGTAGAGGCTGTGGGGAGAGCTAAGGAGTTCATTGTGTGGGCTATAAAGTACGGGCTGAGAGTGGGCAGGGGTCACTGCCCAGTGAACCCAGTAGCGTGGCTCGAAGTGCCAGCCGAGAGGTTTAGAGTTCTCAACAGTGTTAAGAGAGCTGTTGAAATACTCCTCGAGAACTCTAGTAGAGTCTTAAAGTACGCTCCAGAAGTGGGAATTAACGTCGTAGAGGCCATAGACCCCAAATACGCTACTAGTATTGAAGACGCCGCCGGCGTTAAGGGGCGTGTAGTGAGAGCCGGTAATAGACTAGTAGCTGTGGGCCCCGTAGAGTTCGGGGCTTCGAGCCACCTCGCCAGACTAGTACTGGAGGCTATGAGAGTAGACCCCTCTGTGAGAGGCGCGGTCAACATCAGGTACTCTGAAGAGCTCGTGGAGAGGGCGAGGAGGAGGGGGTATACTGTAGTGTTTGTTGACAGGCGGCGTGAGCCAGAGGAAATTAAGGCTGTAGAGGGGGCTACGCTGCCGTGGATTCTGAGAGAAGCAGTTAAGCAAGCTGGGAGAGTCCCGGATTTAATATACGATGTCGGAGACGTGGGGAAAGAGCCGATGATTAGAGTCCTCGGGAAGACCGCTGTCGACGCTGTGAATAAACTCCTCGAGATTTTACCCGACTAGACTTATTAACTCTGCGCGGCTAGTAATATAGTGGTGTTAACGTGAGTAAAACTCTCAGCTCACTCGGCTCAACTGCTACTAGTGCTACTAGCAGTAGATTAGTGGGCTTAATACTCGTACTAGTAGGCTTAGTAGTAGTTATAGTCGCTATAACACTAGCCTACAATGCTTTCTACAATTACCAGTTACCAGAAATTACTGGGAGCACTATTGAGGAGATTATTGCCTCACTAATGAGAGCACTAGTTGAAGTAGCTGTGAGGCTGGGCTTTCTCGGCATAATAGTGTGGGCTGCGAGTATACTACTAAAACACGGAATTACGCTGATGAAGTAAAACTAGACTCCCGGTGTGCTTCTAAGTGTACAGTGGATTTAGCTACGCCTTAACACTAGCATCACTTCTAGTCATAGTAGTGCTCTTCATGCCACTACTCGTCTTTACCTGGCAGTTTCTCGAGAACCCGGCTTGCCTCGAAATAGCACCGGGGGGTAATGTCACCCCTATTGGAGATGACTACTACAAATTCAACATTACAGTCTCCTACTGCTCGAGTGTGGAGTTGAGAAATGTGAGAATACGTGTTGGAAACATAACTCTAGAGTTCAGCTCTCTTACGCGGGGAAACACTACTAGAGAGGTCATCGCTAGGCAGAGTGATATTGAGCAGGCACCTAGAGAAGTGGAGGTAGAGGCGAGTATTGCGGGGCTCTACAGAGTGGGCTTTAAGTTCAAGAACGAGAGTAAAGGGGGCTGAGTTTGTGGAGTAGAGTGATTAAAAACACTATTCTGGGAGTTGTCGAGGGCCTACTCTACTACATAGTGTACTTTAGCCTACTACCGTTGATTTTTAGTAGCGCTCTTGGCGTGCCAATAGAGCCTCCTCCACTACTAGCTCTGCTTCTACTGGGTGTCTTCATAGCTCTCGGCGTGATCTCTACTAGTGTCAAGCCGTTTATAGGCTTAGTATTCGAGGCTCTGAGCAGTACTCTAGGAGCACTAATACTGCTAGTAGTCATAGGCGAGAAGCTGACAACTAGTATCGAGTACGGTGAAGTTGTAGCTGAGATCTCATTTGAGTTTAAGCCACTACTACTCGTAATTATAGGGTTCTCAGTGCTCTACGCTATTGTAAGGTGTTTTAAGAGGCTCTCTCAGCTCGCCGAGGAGTAGTGTTCTTTTTAGCCTAAACCCTACTACTTAGTCTCGGGATTTCTATGAAATTTGGAATTTACGGCTTCGGGTCTATTGGTAGACTAGTCGCCAAGTTGCTAATTGAGCGCGGTCACGAAATTACTGGTGTCGTCGATATTGAAGAGAAAATTCTGAATAGAGATGTGGGCGAGATACTGGGTACTGGTAAACTCGGCGTTACTGTTTCTCGCGATGTCAGAGCACTCGAAGAGGCTGACGTAGTAGTTCACGCCGCGGGCTCTTACCTCGACAGAGTCTACAGTCAAATAGCCTCAGTCGTCGAGATGGGTATCAGCGTAGTCTCTACTTGCGAGACGCTGGCCTACCCCTACTACAGGTACCCCGTTCTCGCCAGGAGACTAGACGAGCTGGCGAGGACTTACGGAGTAGTAGTTATCGGCACGGGCGTAAACCCCGGTTTCATCATGGACACATTAGTAGCCGTACTAGCTTCTAGTATTCCGAGTGTGACTTGGATTAGAGTTGTGAGGAGTCTCGACGCCGCTAAGAGGAGAGAGCCCTTTAGGAGGAAAATTGGAGTGGGAGAGAAGCCGGATGTTGTGAGAGAAAGGCTGAGAAGGAGCGAGATTACCGGCCACGTGGGGTACGCTGAGTCAGTATACCTCATCGCGCAGGCCGGTGATCTACAGCTCACACGCGTAGAGGAGCACCAAGAACCACTCGTAGCCGAGAACACTGTCGAGTCCAGTGGTATCAGAGTCGAGAAGGGGATGTGTAGGGGTATTGTGGGCTACGGAGTCGGCTACGTCGGAGACAGAGAAGTCATTAAACTAGAACTCCACGCCTACGTCGGCGCGCCGGAGCACGAGCAGATCACTATAAAGGGAAGGGAGTACACAGTTGAGTGGAGGAGTACTGGCACGCCGGGAGACCTTGGAACAGCCGCTGTAGTAGTTAATACTGCTGAAAAAGTCCTCGAGCTGCCACCAGGACTGAGACTAGTCACAGAGCTCCTGCCACTCAAAGTGAGATTTGAGGTTTAACTCGCCAGAGTATTGACGGGGAGATCTCTGAGCAAAGGAGGCGTGTGTTCACTACATTTTTACTCTATCGCTGAGAGCTACTCACCTCTACTAGTTCACAGTGGAGAGAACACTGGGAAACTAGTGGACACCGCGATGAACTCTATAGAGAGCGGAGAAGTTAACTAGTGCAGATTAGCGTGGGCTTAACTACTCGCACTCCGCGTATACTTGTGAGTTTACTAGTGAGTTCCTCTACGCGAGCACTAGGCCCCCTGACAACTATTGTTAGTAAACAGTTCTCTCTGTCTAAGTGAACGTGATTCGCGAAGAGTATTACGTCCATGTAGTCGTGCTGGAGGTCAGTTAGTGTCGAGTCGACTCCCTCGACGTTGTGATTATAGAGCACAGTAATAGAGCCCACTACTACACACTCTTCTCTAATGCGCAGTTCCGATAAGTATAGTCTAAGAGCCTCCTGCACAATTTGACTAACACTACCAGCGCCTCTCTTTTCAAGTAGAGCTTTAAGCTCGCGCTCTAGTTCACTTGGAATGTAAACGCCGGTTTTCCTCCCGAGCACTAAAACACCCATTAGTAGAGCAGGTAAAGTCAAGTCTTATTTACATTTAAACACTACAACGCCATTTCACATTTAACTAGTTAGCTGCTAGTTAGCTCTCTCGCTTAACGAGTAGCGCGCCCACTCGTAACTAGGAGTCGAGTGTCTTGAAGAGAGCCGTGATTTAAGCCGTGTAGAAATTTAAACTCCACCGAGCTACCATACAGTCTAGGCTTAGTTCTAGAGGGTGGGGGTTTTGGTTACTAGTCTAAAAGGCCGCCACGTACTCACTTTAACGGAGTTCACGCGAGAAGAACTGCTATTCATTATTGACACGGCCTTTAACTTCAAGCAGAGGTATTTAGCCGGAGAGAGGATCATCCCCGTACTCGTCGGCAGGCACTTAGCAATGATCTTCGAGAAGCCGAGCACGAGAACGAGAATTAGCTTCGAGACCGCTATGAGAGAGCTGGGAGGCGACGCCATATATCTCAGTGCGAGTGAACTCCAGTTAGCGAGAGGTGAGACTATTGAGGACACTGCGAGAGTCTTGTCGAGATACGTTGACGGCATAATGGCGAGAGTCTACGAGCACTGGAAACTAGAAAGACTAGCAGAGTACAGTAGAGTACCAGTAATAAACGGCCTCAGCGACCTACACCACCCCTGTCAAGCACTAAGCGACGTGTTTACAATTATGGAGAAGAAGGGCAGAGACATAACAAAGCTCAAAATAGTCTTTTTAGGGGACGGTGGAGATAACGTCCTGCACAGTCTAATGCTCGCGGTCGGAATACTAGGCGGTAAGATCATCATAGCGTCTCCTAAAGGCTACGAGCCGCATCCAAGCGTAGTGAAGCTCTTCGAAGGGTACGCCGCTCCAAATAGTGGAAGCTACGAGATCGAGAGAGACCCCTACAAGGCCGCAGAGGGGGCCGACGTCGTGTATACTGATGTCTGGGTTAGCATGGGCCAGGAGAAAGAGCGCGAGAAGAGAGTGAGAGACCTAGAGCCCTACAGAGTCACAGTCGACTTAATGAGGAGAGCTAAACCAGACGCCATATTCATGCACTGCTTACCAGCTAAGAGAGGAGAAGAAGTCGTAGACGAAGTAATTGACGGCAAGTGGAGTGCAGTGTGGGATCAAGCCGAGAATAGAAAACACGCGCAGAAAGCCCTCTTAGCTCTAATAATACCGTGAACACTCGGCACTCAATACTAAAGAGTTTTTACTCAACAATGCGCTTTTTTACTCCTACACAGCTCTAAGTGTAGTGAACTCAGGGTGTGTTAATGTGAGTTCAAGTATTGACGTGCTCGCAGAGAGAGTAGATAGAGTAGTCAGCTCTCTAGTCGAGCGCGTTCACAGCTCGCAGAGACTACAGAGAGTCCTCGTGGCCTCACTAGTAGCGCTCTCCGCTCTACTAGCGATTATAATACGCACCGCCCCTCTTGGACTAAATGGCTTTGAGTTCTTCGAGTTTGACAGCTACATTGAGTACTGGCAGGCCAAATACGTCTATGAGAGAGGTCCGCTCGCGTGGTACACGCTAACTAGGAAAAACCCCGACACGCACGTATTCTGGTATCCGTGGGGCAGAGACTTCGTATTTACGAGTTACCCGTTTCTCCCACTATGGATTGGAACTACTTACCACTTAGTAAAACTACTAGGACTTAGCTTAGAGCAGTGGTCCGCTGTACAGCCAGTATTATTCGCCGTAGCCGCTGTCATCGCGGCGTACTTTGCGAGTAGAGAAGTGAGTAACAGTAGAGTTAGTGGTGTTCTCGCGTCACTACTACTAGCAGTACTACCCGCCGCTGTTGAGAGGTCTGTTATTGGCTACGTGGAGAAAGAGGGGGTAGCCGCTGTTTTTGTAATGCTATTCGTGTACTTCTATACTAAGCTACTCAGAGAGCTCTCCACTAGTACTCCACCTCCACGTAGTAGACTACTACTACACACCACCCTAGCGGCGCTCTCACTAGCTCTTGTAGGGTGGCTTTGGGGTGGATACGTATTTATACTCGGCACAGTAGTGGCTTTCATAGTGATCTCCCCGGTACTAGTCAATCGGTATGTAAATAGGGACTTCGTGCTGTACAATATACTAGTAGTGATCTTGGCGCAGGTATTCGCACTGCCATCACCAGCTACTACTAACACTCTCGGCTGGTATCCATTTAGACTGCGCGGACTAGGACTACTTCTAGTAGGCTCACTCGCTCTACCACTCCTCTACTACTACCTCGGAGTTGAGTACAGGAGACTAAGTCTCAAAAAGCCTCTCTTGACAACAGGGAGGTACACACTCCTACTAGTAGTGGTGCTAGTCGCGGGCGCTGTATTAGTGGCTACGGGAGTAGTACCCATTAGCGGCAGACTGGCGTGGGCTCTGGGACTCAGATTCGTACCTGTACCACCACTTGTTGAGAGTATTGCAGAGCACCAGTCACCTCTCTCAGGTGCTGGCATGGTTTTACGTATGCTTCACTCGTGGGGCTCACCAGCCGCTGTGCTAGTATTCGCCTCACCACTCTTTATGAGCGTCCTAGGACTCTTCTACCTCTTCTACAAGGGCGCGCCGGAGAAAGTATACTTAGCAGTAGCGTTCACTGTGGCTTTCTACTCCTACTTAAACGCCGTCTACATGATTGGGGCCGCTGCGTATTTCGGTGTTCTAGTGGCTAGTCACTTCACTGGACTCCTAGTAAGCAGGCTCACACCTCAAGTAGTGAGTACTACGAGAACTCGTGGTGTGAGAGCGAGGAGAAGTATTGCGAGGCGTAGTAGTAGTGGAGTCTACACTAGACTGCTCTTACTACTCCTGCTAGTAGCAGTACTCGCTAATACAGGGTACACTGCGTACGTTGACTACACTATAAACTCTAAAATGCTCTATACATTTAGAAGCGGTCTGAGCGGAGTCAACTACTACACTGACTCCTGGTACAGGGCAATTGAGGCGATTAGGTCCACGCCTCCCGGATCTCTGATTATAGCGTGGTGGGATTATGGCTACGGTATAAGCGTCCCGGGTGGTAGAGCCTCCGCAGCCGACGGGTCAACTCTGAATAACACTCAAATAGGAATAGTCGGGCTAATACTGCTCTCTGGCACAACTGAGAAGGCCGCTGAACTAGCTAGACTCCTGCGAGCTGAGAGCAATACTACGTTCCTCATGGTCATAGAGGGTATTTTAGTGAGAGAGGCTGAGAGGGAAATAGAGATCTGGCCCGTGCTGGCTGGAGGAGCGTTTCCGGGCGTAGTTGACTGGCCTAAGAGTATATGGATGATTAGAATAGGGAACTCCGTTGTAGACGCGCTGAGGAGGAGAGGTGTAGACGTAAGCCCTATTGACACGTCTAGATTCCTCTACTGGTATGAGGGAGTGCTCTCGCCGCGCCTAGATAAGCCGGAGACCACTCCACTAATATACAGAATTGTAGTTGACGCTGCTCTCTACTGGGCTAGTAGTCAGAATAAGACTGCAAAGTTCTGCTGGTATAGTGGAACTGAGCAGCCTCTCGACTACCAGATTAGGAGGTTAATAGAGGATGCGCTGAAAATAAGCGTCGAGAGAGCTATTAGAGTTGTAAGTCCAGCTGGTGAGTGCGTGTCGCTGAGACCACTAGCTAATGACGCTTATCTAGAGCCCTACGCGGTTATAGTAGAGCCGTTTAGAGACCCTGTAACCGGTAATCTACTAGTTGTGACTTATAGAGGCGAGCAGTACACTCTGTACAGTATAATAGTGATATACAGGTTTACGAGAATTCCGTGAACGCATTAGCACCTCGAGCCCACACCCCCTCTCTTAAAAGTACTCCCCGCGGAATAGTCTTAGGGGTGTGCTTAGTGTTTAAGCGGAAAGAGCCTCTGAGAAAAGCCTTCGAGGCGCTCTACACTACGAGGCTATTTAGAGACCGAGTGAGCAGGCTCTACAGTAGACTTGAAGAGCGGAAAAGTGAGCTTAAAAATAGAATGACCGCGCTTGAACTCCGGGGAGAGGTGTACTTAGCTAAGAGGTACGCGGAGGAGATCGCCAAGTTGGAGAGCCTGCTGAAAAACCTCGCTAATATACAGCTCGTCCTCGAGAAAATAGACACAGCACTACAACACGCTATAGTAGCCAGAGAGTTTACTACTCTAGTTGAGGGTTTAAAGCCCATACTACGAGAACTCTCAGAGCTACCGGTAATTAGGAGTGTGCCTGACATGGGGCTACTACTAGCCGACCTAGAGGAGTCTGTGAGGGAACTAGCAGAACTACAGCTCTCACCACCCAGCTTCACAGTAAATCAGCCTGGCACTAGTGAGATTAGAGGTATACTCGAAGAGGCCTACGAGGCGCTGAGAAAGAAGCTTGAGCCCTAACACTTCGCTTAAGCGAGTTTAGCGGGAAAGACTCAATTTACGAGTACTCGCCGTTGGCGGCGCGGAGCCCCTCTGGTCTTCAGAGCTGTATCGTGTACTTCCGCTCTTCTCTAATAATAGCGAACTTCACGTTTAAATTCCTGAGGCTCTCTACTATCTCCTGCGGTATTCTCTTGTAGAGCTCGCCTGGAACTAGTATTACGTGCTCCTTATAGTTCTTGTTCAGTAGAGACGAGCCTATAGCGTAAGCTAGCTGCCTGTACTGCGCTGAGAGGGGGAGAGCCGGGTCTATAACCCATATACCACACACCTCCTCCTCCGCTTTCTCGGCTATAATGTCTGGCTCGAGAGGTTTAGTGGTCTTGTTGACTGTTACGTCGTGGCCCTGCTCCTCGAAAATACCCGTCACTTCCTCGAGTAGCTCCTTTCTGCTAATAGTTAGAACTCTCTGCGACCCAATGTACTTTTCGAGGTCTCCGTGCTCCTCGGGATTGTAGAGTGTGTATCTGCCCCGCTCAACTCTGTAGATAAAGAGCTTCTCGGGGTCGCGGTACCTCTCCTTACTACCACTATTAACAGTCACGAGGTCTATTTCAAAGTCCAGGCTCATTTCGGACCTTGAGGGGTCTCTCTTTAAGACCTCGGCCACGAGCTCTTTACGCGTAAAAGTAGTCTTTCCACTCCTGTAGAGGGCCTCAGCGGCTTCTTTTAGTAGTAGCCAGTTAGGCTTCTTCTCCAAGCCCTCTTCCGAGCTCACAGTTCTCTCACCTGATTCCTAGGAGCAAGTATTTAAACTTGGACTTCCGCGAATAGAGCTTACTTCTCAAGCAACCTGATTACTGTATGAGCTAGCTCCCTTATAATCCTTGCTACTTCTCCATTTTTATCTGCCAGGAGGTAAGGGGTACTCTCATCTACAGCTGTGTTTATTTCTGGTGCGAGTGGTATCTTGGCTAGCAAGGCTACTCCGTACTTCGAAGCTAGGAGCTCCCCACTCGACTTCCCCATAATACTAGTTTCTCTACCACAATGCGGGCACTTAAAGTAGCTCATGTTCTCAACTATACCTAGGAGCTTCAAGCCCGTAGACTTAGCGAAGTTAATAGCCTTAGACACCACCACCTCGCTCAGAGCGTTCGGTGCTGTGACTACTATTGCGTGCGTCTCCGGGGGCATTAACTGAGCTATAGTTATAGCCACGTCTCCCGTACCGGGCGGCATGTCGACAATTAAGTAGTCCCCCTCACCCCACTTAACGCGAGCGGCGAGTTCTAGTATAGCCCGCGCTACTAGCGGACCTCGCCACACGACTGGGGTGTATGGAGTGTCTAGCATTAAGTTCACAGCTACTAGTCTAACTCCCAGAGGGCCCTCAACTGGTAGAATATCGCCCTCCTCGTCGAGGTAGTGCCTAACTCCCTGTACTCCTAGTAGCACTGGAGCCGAAGAGCCGTAAATATCCGCGTCAAAGAGAGCAACTCTCCTACCTCTCTCAGCAAGGGCTAGAGCCAGCATTGAAGATATAAAGGACTTCCCCACACCCCCCTTACCACTAATAACTAGAACTCTGTACTTGTAGTTACTCAGCCTCCTCCTAGCCCTCTCCTGGAAGAGAGAGGCTACGTTAAAGTGTTGCTGAGCACTACTCAACTACGTGAACACCACGACTCTGTAACTACGATATTGAGAGGGAGCTAATAAGTAGACGCCCTCTAAGCTATGAGTGTGAGTGAGGGGGCTTTAGGCCTTGAAGTGCAGTATTGCCCCAGCTAAAGTACTACTCTTCGGCGAGCACTTTGTAGTTAAAGGCAAGCCAGCTCTGGGTGTTGCTATTAACAGGTACGCTAGAGTCTGCGTTAAAGAGGGCTCCCGTAGAGTCTACTCTACTCAGCTAGGAGTGCTGGGAGAGAGCTCTCAGCAGAGAGCTCTCTTCGACGCTGTCTTCGAGCAAGTAGAGAGGTTTACTGGTAGGCGCGTGGACCTAGACGTGTACGTGGACTCCGAGATCCCAATAGCCTCTGGTCTGGGCTCATCCGCGGCTGTGGCTGTGGCGTGTATACACGCGTCTCTAGTACTCCTCGGCGCCGAGTTCACCAGGGAAGACGTGAGGAGGCTCGCTCACGAGGCTGAGAAGGCTGTGCACTATAGGCCTAGCGGTGTTGACACTACGCTAGCTACGCACGGGGGCCTTCTCTACTACAAGCAGGGCGAGTTCAGGCTCCTAAGCGACTTGAGGCTCCCCGGCGACCTCGCCATAGTCGTCGTAGATACGGGTGTTAAGAGGAGTACTGGTGTTGTTGTCAAGGAGGTGCTAGAGAGATATGAGCGGTGTGAGAGAGCCGCCAAGCACATTTACGAGGCCGCTGGCGAGATAGTAGAGCTTGCAATTGAGGCCATAAGGCGCGGAGATAGTAGACTACTAGGAGAGCTGATGTTAGTAAACCACGGACTGCTCTGGTCAATGGGCGCTTCTAGTAGAGTGTGCGATGAAGTAGTCTACGCTCTGCTAGAACTAGGGGCTCTGGGCGCGAAAATTAGTGGTGCTGGTAGAGGTGGGGTAGTAGTGGGCCTCTTTAACAAGAGCGCGGCGGACCAAGCAGTCACTAAGCTGGCGAGTAGCGGGTTAAATGTATTCGTAGCCGAGCCCGACTACGCGGGAGTTAGGAGTATAGAGAGCACTAGTACTCAGTGCTAAGTGTACTCCAGCTTTTTAATACTCTCTTCTCCCCACTATTATATAGGAGGTGTGATGAGAATAGTGGTCTCTGAGTAGTGATTGAACTCCCATGGTCTGATCACCATGGCGCTAAGTAAAGAAACCAACACTAAACTTGTACTGAAGGAGTCGACGAGCATGTTCATTAAACTAAACATGATCTTCGCGGAGATGCTCTCAGAGATATACGAGTACAATAACAGAATAAAGAACGCCGGGTACTACTTAAAGCCTATTCACATGACTACGAGGAGACTAGTAGACGGCACAGTACTAAAGTACTACTACTACGGGAGGTACTGGTATAGAGTTGAGAGGAACGAGCGGGGGAGAGTGAAGTGGGTTTACTTAGGTAGAGAAAAGCCCTCTCCAGACCTCCCAGACCCCCCAAAGAACCCGCTTGAAGGAGTCGTAATTAAGAAATACAATGGGAGAGTTGAAATAGAATTTTCCAGTGAGAGCGTACTCAGAGAAGTGTATGAGAGACTAGCAAAGCACGAGAAGAAAGAGCCATTTACTTAGTTCTCGCAGTTAACTCGACTAGTAGTAATAGCGCTCAACCCACCCCGCACTTCTCCTCCTTGCGGGCTAGAGCCGTAGCGGGGTCTACGTCAACTGTGAATACCTGTGAATAGCTGTGAATACTTGAGCTAGTTGCTTTCTATAACTACTAACACCTTGACCTTCTTCCCGTGGAACTTCTCTAGTTTTAGCTGGTACTCTCCTGGTGGATATATAATGTACCTGTTCTTCGAGAACCTTACTACTTTAGCCTCAAATACGTATACTTGGCTCATTCTCGCACCAGTAGGAATACTGTTCAAAAACGCTTATAAGACTGTCTACAATAACTAAGCAGCGGTGTCACCGATGAGTCTCCCTGTGAGGGTGACTGTGACCGCTCGGGTTGAGGCGGTCACCCCCGAGGGAGAGGAGGGTCTTCTAGTTGAGTTTCTGAGGGCGTACCGTGACTCAGTCCAGCTAGTAGTGAATGAGATATGGAATTTGGATCGAATACCGTCTAATAAGACTCTACATAGAATATTCTATAGTAGACTGAGAGAGACTGGTTTTAGAGCACACCACGTATCAGAAATCTATAAACGCGCCCGGGAAGTAGTTAAAGCTACTAGGAAGAATAACGGCTCTAGACCAGTGCTCAAGAAGCTGACAGCTAGAATACACCCACTAGACTACAAAATAGACTTCAACACGAAAACCCTCAAGATAGCAGTATTGCACGAGAAGTGGGTTGAGCTGAAGCTAAAGTGGTATGGCTACCTCGATAAGTACCTAGGCGACTCTTGGAGACTAGGAGAGGTATTAGTGAGCTATAGGAGCGGTAGGATACTAGTCTACTTAACATTCAACAAAGAGGTGTCGCTCAGAGAGCCTAGAGCTGTCATGGGAGTGGACATAAACTTCAACAATGTAACCTACACTGTCCTCGACTTGGACGGGAATCTGGTCTCGATGGGCGTGATACCGTATAGGGGGTTGAAGAGGGCATTACACTATAGGAAACTAGCCGAGAATCTCCAGAGGAGGCATCCAAAGAACTGGAGGTTCCTGAAGTGGGCTAGGCGAGCTAGGGCTAGGTGGCTTAGTAGAGCTAGGAATATGCTCATCGACTCGGCGCACAGAGTATCCAAGAGGCTCGTAGAGGTAGCTAGAGAGTACAGCGCTGTAATAGTGTTCGAGGACTTGGAGAAGATAAGAGAGAATAGTAATGGTGGTAAGAGGCTCTCGTGGATGAAGCCGCTGTGGTGCTACCGGAGGATACAGGAGCACACAGAGTACAAGGCGTTGATAGAGGGCATTAGGACAATATACGTAAACCCAGCGAGAACATCTAAGAAATCGCCAAATGGCAGGAAGATGAAGTTCATAAACTACAAGTTCGTCGAGCTAGGAAACACTATTACGTCTAGAGATGTAGTAGCCTCGTGGAACCTGGCCCTTGAGGGATTAAAGCAGATGAGGGGCTCGCGGGTTACGTGGAGCCCTGATAGCCCCGCAAGTGAGGGGGTGAAAACCCGACCCAATGCGGGGAACCCCGAGGCAAGAACAACGTATTCACAACTAACTACAGCTATTCACAGATGATTGCCTCAGGGAAACCTTCTACGCGTGTCTCTACTTAATATCGAGTTCAGGTGACTTTGCGGCTTTTATGTTTAAAGTAGCTTCTGCAACTCCGTTTGAGTATCTTGCAATTCTCTTTAAGCTATCTAATATTAGAGTTATGACTACTTTTTCGCGCACGTCTATATGTAGTGGCATTACTTTATTCCGTAATGCCTCTTCAACTTCATACACTATTTTTCTGCTCTCGCTTATGACCTCCTCCGCGCCTCTCCTACTGAGATTGTAGAGCGCCTCCATTGCTTTATTTAAGAGTTTTCTGTCTCTATCGAAAATTTCTCGTATTAAATCGTAATTCCTAAGACCCCCTACTTCCAGTATTCTCCTGGCGACGGTTGCCACGTGATCGGCTATTCTCTCGAGGTTTCTAGCAATAATCCTATAACTTAGAACCTCTGTTGTGTTTAGTATTCCGAGTTCGTGTTGAGTTTTAACGTCGAGTAGGGCTAGTGAGAGCTCTCTCACTATCATATGATGAAACCTGTCAGCTTCGTCATCTCTCTGTATGACTGCGTGCGCGTAGTTAAGGTCGCCTGTCTCGAAGAGGATTAAACAGTCTTGCATCATATTGTCTACTATTAAGTGAAGGCGTCTAATAGCGTTCAGCAATGGCAGTTCGCGCATATCTATTAGAACTTTAAACACAACTGTATCAAATGACTCTTCAACTACTTCTATACCAGCCAACTTAGCTCTAGCAGTACTCTTTAATTCGCTTACAAGCTTAGTTATATTGGGTATACTCTTATTAAATGTAACACTTATTAAGTTATACCCAGCAAGGTAAGCTGCGAGAAGCATTCTTAAGACTTGCTGCAAGTCCACTCCTGTGTGAACTCTTATAGTCGCTTTAAGAGTTAGGGGCCTAGCTTTAGGCGGAGTTATAACGAGTTTATCTCCATATTTCTCTACGATAACGTAATCTCCGCTCTTTAACTCAACAGAATCCACCCACTCCTTAGGCAGTGTAATAACGTATGAAGACGAGCCTGTCTTTTGAACTCTCCGCTTCTCTACGCCAATCAATATGTTCACCCACGTATATATAAATATAGTTTTGAAACATATATCTATTGTAGAATATAGAGGCTTGGACGGGTTTATATAACGTATTCTCCTACCAGTGTCGACACTATAATTGTCTTGAGCGGTATTTAGTTAGCATGGATTAGTGGGCCCGCGGGGATTTGAACCCCGGACCTCCGCCTCTCTTAGAGAGCTTGTAAGGGCGGCGTCCTACCAGGCTAGACGACGGGCCCTAAGCCCCTGTATGAGATATGTGAAAAGTCGAGTGCTTATAAAAATGCTCCGCCTGGGAGTCAATGGGATCACTAGAGAGGTCCCGCCGGGGGGATTCGAACCCCCGACCACCCGGTTACTGCCCCCTCACTACAGCCGGGCGCTCTGCCGCTGAGCTACGGCGGGACTCCCGTTTTTCTCATTTTCCATTTTTCTATTTTAGTGCCTATAAAAGCTTTGTGATTTAGACCCATTCTTGAGCTGATTACTTAATGAATACGAGTTTGGCTTCTCGGAAAGCAGTCAATAGTGTGCCAAGTTAATATAAATCCACCGTAATTTCTAACTGCTAGAGGAGGAAGTGCATGGACAGTTTTATTGAAGCTGTTCAAGAAGTCTTAAGACGGGACTTAGAGGAGATTAATTCTCTCTTAAGTGAGAAGGATCGTGTTAGAGAAGAAGTCATTAAATTGACACGTGATATTACAAGGCTTAGTAGCCGCGTTGTAAGTTACATTCACAGAGGGAGATTCGAAGATGCTAGGCGAGAACTCTCCTCTCTTCAACAATACGTAGTAAAATTACTAGAAACTCTCAGAGGACACGACGACTTAAAGTACTCGGGACTCGTTTATAATAGTCTGAGCGAGTACGTGGAGGCTACACTCTTTTACGCCATAGTAGTTGAAAATAGACTTCTCTCAATAAGAGAGCTCGGAGTGCCAGTAGTTCCCTACTTACAGGGACTTGGAGACCTAGTGGGAGAGTTGAGAAGACTCATTGTTAGACTCCTAGATCAGGCTCGCGCTAATGAAGCTGAGAATTACCTCAAAGTAATGGAAGCTATATACGAGGGGCTTAGAGAGCTGAACTACCCAGACCCCTTAATTCCCGGCGTAAGACACAAAGTCGATATTGCATCTAGATTAGTTGAAGATACAAGAGTACTCATTCTTAATACGAAGAACTCTCTTAGATGCTATTATCTGAGGCAAGAACGTGAATAACGAGTGCACAGGATATACTGTAAGGAAACTTGAGCACCATTCACAAAACCGCTTCTAGACAACTCTACATTATACACTGAGAAATAGTGATAATTTCTAGTAGGATCGCGTGCCCAGCGCTTATAGCGACTCCGAACAGCGTCAATGACTCTTTACGATTACTTTTGATCAGCACGGCTCTTCTACATCATTAATCAGCGTCGCGGTTTCTCTTCATCCACTTACTACTTAATTAAACCACTAACTACTTCAAAAAGCTTTCTTCTGAAACTCCTCCTGTCTAATTCAAGAGATCTTAGGTGCCCATTCGCGCTCAGAGTTCTCCAGAAGTTTAAGTTCTCTTGGAGAGTAAAGACTTTGTAAGCCGCCTCTTTAATACTAGAGTAAGGAAGAGCTATATTGCTATTTTCGAGAGCGATATCTACCCAGCACCCTGAATCTCGTGGTAAAATTACAGGCGTACCTGTAGCCATTGCTTCTACTACGCTTACTCCAAAGTGCTCTCTTGGAGTTACGTGAACATACGCTAGAGATGTCCTATAGAGCTCTATTAACTTCTCTCGCGGAGCGTTAGTAATAATATCAAAGTAGTCGTCTACTTCAAGCCTAGCCGATAACTCAGCGAGGTAATCATATAAACGCTTATTTCTAGCTGAAAAACTTCCAACTAGCGTAGTATATATCCTGCGCTTTTTTAGTAAATAGGCTAAGTAGACCGCGTGCTCAGGGTGTTTTTCGGGACTTATTCTAGCAACAACTAGAACCCTCCTGTCCCTCTCTGTGCAGTCTAAAACGGGCTTGTCTAGTATATCGTCCAAATTTACCGGGGGGTTGACAATAATAGGATCTATTCTGAGGCATTCTCTCAAGAGATTAGCAGTAAACTTGGAGTTTGCAATGTAGAGTTTAACTCGCTTTTTAATTATGGGAAACAATGCAGAGTTGACTAGTGAGTATAGATGTCCTAGGAAGCGTGGAAGGCCAGATAAGCCGGGGTAGTAGACGTGGTGATCTATAAACGCTGGGTAGTGAATATACATAACGTCACTTAAACCCGAGAACACATCGCCGCTAGTATTGATAACCAGACTGGGTTTGCGTGGAGGATCGCCTACTTTGATTGCTTCCATCTCTAAGCGACTAACACCAAAGATCTTTGCGAGTTTCACGAGGTCGCTTCGAGATCTAAGAATAAGAGAGTCTACATACACATTAAATTTTCTCTCTGCAAAGGCTATCGCTGTTTCTAACAGTACGTAGTGTGAACCGCCAGGCCCCATGAAACGCGCGTTTAACATGTGGTGTTTAATTAGTATACACTTAGACATAGCTATTTCCCCCGCTCCCTGGTAGTATGATTACATTAAATCCTCGCTTAGCTAAATACTCTTTGAGGCTTTTTGCGTAACCTCCACGAGAGCCGTCTATTACTACGAGTTTGGGGTTGGCTTTGATTGCGTAAGTGACGAGGTCGTCGAAGTCGCCGTGATCACTAAATGAGATTACATATGTGTAGTCATCTAGCTTCTTATAGGGCTCTGTCGAGATTCTACCAGTTAGTACTATGTGAAGAGCACTGCCATCTAGTTTACGGTATCTAGCACTACTAAAGTGCTTGAAAACAACTACGCCTTCACTACTATTTTTAAACCTCCACATTTCTACTTCCTTGTAGTAGTTACCGATTTTGAAGCCGTACTTCTGCTCAAGAAGTTTTAACACATTATAGACTTTGCTTGTTATAATGTAGGGGGCCGTTACTCCCCGTTCGCGAAGAGCCACCATTACCTCTTCCATTTTGCCGTGATAGGCATATATGTGTACTCGCCTATACACTCTTAAACCCTCGTACACGAAATCCGCTAGGAGAGCGCTCACAGAGTCTTTATATGGCCTCTTATAAGCGGGATGTCCGTAGGTAGCTTCAATAACTACCACGTCGAGATCTTTCATTATCTCTGTTTTACTAGTTAGTTTGAAATCCCCTGTGTAGCCAATACGAATGTTCTTGTCTACAATCTCTACGATAACCTGCATAGCGCCTGGTATGTGATCTGCTGGTATGGCGCACAGTTTTTCATTACCATAAGAGCGACATTCGTAGTAATCAATAGGCTTTCGTTTCACTCTAAATAGTGGAAGTGAGCGAGATTCTATGTAACCCAGTACTTCTATGAGGTCTAGTGTTATTTCTGTGGCTACGATTTCCTTACATTCGCGTGCACTTGCATTAATATCCACTACGTGATCAGCGTGGGCATGTGTAACTACTCTAACAGGTCTTTCAGCGTGTCCATCAACCACGAAATTTCTCCCAATTAGTATGGCACCACTAGGTCTAATCTCAATGTACTTCAAGTACTCTGCTACTAGTGCACACACCAACTGCCCCCGTTTCACAGTGTATCGGTGATTACAAATTTCCACTTCTTTGTTCTGGAGTCGAATATTATAGCGTTGTCACTATATAAAGCCTTCCACAACTCAAATCCCTTGTCCCCGAGAGCACTCTTGATCTCCTCCTCCGCACTGGTTGAGAGGCTGAGTAGTTTTTGTTTAAACTCTCTCCAGTATTCCGGGTCTACTGCTATTCTCTCTCTAGTTAATTTCAAGACGATTGCACCTTCTCGCTCAAAGTACGCGAAGAGTCTATCACGCTGTACTCGAGGGGGTAGTCTGCTCTCAAGAACTACTTTCTCCTCGCGGAGTCTCTCAATGCCGGTCTTACGCGACTTCTTAACTCGTACTGCCTCCTGCGATTCGCTTGGCATTTCTGCTCTCTGCGCTGAAATTGTACGAAGAGTCGCTTCTAGCTCCTCGAGTCTCTGCTGGATACTATCTAGTCTCTCGTAGAGCTCGGCAATCTGTGATCGCACAGTGTCGATAACTGAGAGCCTCTTGTTAATTTCGTCCTGAATATACCTCTCAAGACGGGCCTTCCACTTGTCAATATCCTCTACACGCCCTCTCCCAGCTTGAGTAGTGAGAGCTGGTAGTAGAGACAGCAAATATTCTGAAACACTACTAGAGCCTCCTTCACGAGCAAGTTTTTCTAGCTCCATGTACAACTCAATTGGTATTTCCAGTACTACTCTCTTTACCTGCCTCTCCTCTGACATTTAATCTATCAACTCTACACCAAGGTCGTAGAGTATTATTAGTCGAGAGGTCTATTAACTCTCCCCAGTCGGCATCAACACGGTGTGCACTGTGCTTTTTAGCGATGCTCACTTACACGTGAACCCTGTTAAGGGCTTTGGCGCTGAAAAAATAGCAAAGAGGTTTAAGAAAGAAAACGGCTGGTTCATAGCTATTGTAGCCCTACCCCCCTATTACTACGACTTCGAGGAGATCTCGCCTAGTTCATATATGCGTGTACTCGACTTGCTGAATAAAGAGGCCGCCAAGGCGAAAGAAGTGGGACTTGAAGTAGTTAAGTTCATGGGTATACACCCAGCCGAAATAGACGAGTACTATAGGCGTGGAGTTAAAGGCGAAAAACTCTACTCAGTTCTACGCGAAGTCTTAAAACTAATAGAGAATTCTATTAAGAACGGCCTGCTTGACGGTATAGGCGAAGTGGGGAGGCAACACTACACTACCAGCCCGGAGAGGCTCGTCCTCTCAGAGATCATAATGAGAGACGCGATGACTATAGCTAAAGACCTCGGCGTGCCGTTACAACTCCACCTGGAACAAGGGGGCTTTATAACAGCACTCTCAATTAAACTTCTACTAAACATGCTTGGACTAAGTAATAGGCAAGCAATATTACACCACGTAAACAGCGAGACGAGTTTTTGGGCCAGTATTCACAGTCTGCCCTTTACAGCTCCTGTTAAGTACCTTAACGAAGAGTACTTGAAGAGCAATTTAGCGGAGTACTGTATGCTAGAATCAGACTTTCTAGACGACCCTAGAAGGCCTGGTGTATCTGCTTATCCATGGGATATACCAGTCGCGGTGAGAGAATTAATCGCGAGAGGTCTGATCACCGAGGAGCTCGCATACAAGATCATGGTAGATAATGTAGTCAAGTACTTTAGCGTTAAGCCTCCGTGAGGTGTATTTCGCGTGAACTGCGAGATATGTCACTCTAAGCCGGCTGTATACAAGTGTAGAGTCTGTGGTAGGAGAGTGTGTTCTGATGACTACGATGTCAGTGATGGTGTTTGCAGCGCGTGTAGTGTAACATTGTGCAAGGTTTGTAGAAGGAATTTGTCGATAGCTACGTGTAGTGATTGTGGAAGACATTGCTGTGAAGACTGTCTCGTTGAAATATCCCCCCTGGAATATATCTGCATCGTGTGCTTTAAGAGTAGGAGTTGAGGTGTTTTAGTATTGAAGTCGGGAAAGCCTGAGTGGAGACTTGTAGCGAGGCTGCTCCAGTATGTAGTATCAGAGGATATCGATGTCGTAGTAGGCCCTGCACAAGGCGAAGACGCCGCAGTTATTAGAGTTAGAGATGGTTTTCTCGTAATTCACAGCGACCCCATAACTACAGGAGCTAAGCGTATAGGCTACTTAGCTATACACATAGCCGCAAACGACATTGCTGTCAGGGGAGTTAAGCCGAAGTGGTTTTTGCCAGTAGTATTAATACCTGAAAACTACACGGTAAAAGACGTAGAGGAGATATTCAGTGATATGGGCCAGGCGTTACGAGAATTAGATGGCGTAATTGTAGGAGGACACACAGAGGTGACGCCAGGGCTCAGTAGACCTGTAATATCGGTAACAGCTGCGGGCTACACTACGTCTCGGGTAATACTAACACGCGACGCCAAACTAGGCGATGTAGTCTACGTAATTGGCAGAGTGGGGGGCGAGGGATCTGGTATTATTGCGTGGGATTTTGAACAGCTGTTGGTCGAGAGAAGTGTGGATAGAAGCGTTATTGAGCGTGCTAAGAACTTCATTTTCGATATTAGCGTAGTGAGAGTTGCACTTGGAATTAAAGAATACGTGAGCACTATGCACGACGCCACAGAGGGAGGCGTTATTCAAGCTCTCCGCGAAATAGCTGTTGCTAGTAATAAAGCTATCACCGTCGACCTTGATAATATAAGAATAGATGGCGCTGTCGAGACTATAAAGAGGGCTGTGGGTCTAAACCCACTTAGACTTCTAAGTAGCGGCTGTATTATTGCAACTGTCCCGCAGCACTATAAGAGAGACTTCGAGAACTCTCTTGAAGCTCTAGGAAAACCATACAGTACAATAGGAGCTGTTAGGGAGGGCTCTGGTGAAGTGTATTTATTTAAAGGCTCACAGCTAGTTGAAGTTGTAACTGAGGATGTAGTTGACGAGATATATAAGTTGTGGACGTAACTAAGTGGAGTACAGGGTTGAGTTATGAGTGTTGATCTAAACGCGAGTATTAAACTCGGTGTTAACGCGCTGAAGAGCTCTGCCTCGATAATTAGAAAGAACGTTATTGAGAGTGGAAGGGGTGAGGAAAACCCAAGAGTAATAAGCCTAGCAACGCGTATAATACTGCTCTTAGAGAAGATGGCCGATGTCTTAGAGTCTATTTCGCAGAGAGTCTCTAGTGCTCCTGAAGTAGTGCATCTCGCACCGTATACTTACATATTCCAGGGTGAGAGAGACGAAATAGTCATCATGAGAACAAGACCCGAGCACGTAGTTATAAGCGTGAACAGTGCTGACAATACAGTCTCACTTAAATCGAGAAGAGGAGTGCTCGAAGTCTCAACAAATTCGCTTAAAATTAGAGCTAGAGGCGTTAACATAGTACTCGACTTAACTAGTAGAGAGCAGTATGAAGAGAAGCTTAGTGAGATTAGAAATACCTTAAAAATATTTGAGTCTATAGTTACTAGGCGTCTGAGTATACTACCGAGGCTTAGAAGCTGAGAGTGCTCAGCCCGTCTGCATCTTAACCTGCTCGCTCTCAGCAATAGAGATCCTTGGTGGCTCTGCAAACTTCTCTCTCATCTTCTGCTCAGCGACAATCTTAGCCTCTTCGAGTATCCTCTTCGCCTCGCTGTCAAGACCTACTCCTACATCTATCGTGAGGTCTACTACGCTGGCTCCTAGAGCCGACTCGAGCTCTCGAGTAGCAACTTGCAGGTCAATCCACACATCTGGCGCCACATTCCTAACTATCCCAACAGCCTCTCTTAGTACTCCAAGTACAGGTTTAACCTCCGAGACTGCTCCACCGTAAATTAGGAACGTCTCTAATTTTAGTAGCGTGTTCTCGAGCGCGTACTGCACTGTGAGGAGTTGCTTGCTTATCTTCCTAATCTCGGCAATTTCCTTAGCATACATTTTTGCTCTTGCTTCGTCTTTCCTCATAAGAGCCTCAACGACATTCTCAAATAAGACCTTGTCTCTCTCAGACAGCTTCTCAATATAATTCGCTATCCTGCCAAGCGCTGTTTTAATTCTATACTGTGCTATAATAGCCCTCTTCTCCATGGACTCCGTCTCGTTGGTAAATAGCTTTCTAATCTTCTCTCCTATCGTCTCCTCTCTATTCCAAGCCATATGGGTTTGTCACCACTAGAGCAATGCCTCTTGCATGTGCTTTTAAAGGACACGTGCCCATAGTACTCTTAGAACGACTACACGCTCCGTAATATACAGGGGGTTTACGTGAGTCTAGATCAATATATTACTTGCCTGGAGAACTGCTCACTCAGACACCTTGAATCTCTAGCAATGATCGGGCTGGCAGAGAGAGCTGATGTAGAGGATTGCGAAAAGAAGAATTTTCAGAAGATAATTCTACATTTAATTAACGGTAAATTAGTGACTTCTGAGTGCTTTTATCACGAAGAAGTTGCACACTCACTCAAGATCATAAATATATATATTGAGATAACGAAGCGAAATAGAGCTCCTGAAAAACTAGTAATTGTAAAACCACGGGAAGGTCTTAGTGAAGACTAGTAGTGAAACGCCGTTACGCGCGTACAGAGCACTACAACTCACTAATAAGATATTCTCAAGTAGCCTGTGGAGTAGTATTACCTGTGACGCGCAGATAAAATAAGTTCACAATAATAATAGTACTGTAGAGGTGACTATTAACGATCAGAGAGATCGCGCGCGGATGTATTTTGAGTCTAAGTACAGATACTTTAACTCCGGTTAAAGTAGGGAGTCCACTAAATAATACCGAAAGGTCTTTACCTGATGTACTACAAGCAGTACTCGCTGATACTTCTACACTCCTAGTAATAGTAGCGCTAGCTGTATCACTAATAGTACTCGTATTAGAGTTCAAGTTGCAGAGCCTGCAAGAGAGTGAGGCTGTTAAGATTGCTTCCGAGACTTATTCATAGGGCTATGTTTTCTTCAGCTTTAGTGAGAGCTCTGAGAGCTTTATAGTCGGTTCCTATACCTATAGCTACGTTTCCAGCAAGAATTTCTGTAATGTAGTTTAAAGCACTCTCTCTAAGAACGCTGATTAATTCATACGTGTTTACACTTAGAGGAAGACCCCCAGTGCTGAGTAGTAGTCTCGAAATCTCCGAGAATAGGCTCATCTGACTCACTATTTCAGAGACGACGTCTACCTCACTTCGCATGTATTTTAACGTAAACACTCCAATAGTATAGGGCTTTTCAACACTATCTTGGAAGTAGTACTCGTTGACGTCGAGAATCCTCATAGCTGTTAAAATTGCGTGAAGAGGACTGCTACTAGCTACTGAGGCTATTCTCGCGGAAAAGTACTCACTCGAATTTACACGCTGAAAGATGTCTTCGTGATCTCGTTTACTAATACCATTAGACAGTATTAGTATTATTCGAGGCGAGAGCACATAGACTAGGCCTTCACATGTAAGCACACTAGTAGATATCTCAGAATACAGGGAATTCAGCGCCCTGAGAAGCTCTTTACTGATCTCTCGTTTTGGAGCTAACAGTATAACTGTATATCGACTCATCTTTACAGAGCCTCAGTCAATACATTACTACACTTTAGAAGATGAATATAGTTAACTCAAAAATACGTGTTTTTATATTTGCTTTTAAGCTCTGTGAGCTGTTCACATAATGTAGAAGCCTCCACTAGCGGTGTAGTGTCTTTGGGTGGAATCTTCGCTGTTATTTGCAGAGAGAGCATACCTAGAGGATCAATATATGAGGGTTTGCGCAGGCTAATTTACAGGGGGTATGACGGTGCTGGTGTTGCTTTTCTGCGAGACGGCACTATAGAAGTAAGAAAGGCGCCAGGTCACCTAGAGAGCGTTTCGAGACAAATAGACTTCGTGAACATAGGCTCTGACATAGCAGTAGGCCACACGAGGTATGCTAGTAGAGGCTGGCCTGTTTACGAGAATACTCATCCATTCTTAGATTGCACAAGGAGACTTGCCATTGTAGGAGATGGCACTATTGAAAATTACGAGGAGATAAAGAGTAGGCTTGAGAAAACCGGCCATGTCTTCTCCTCTAGAACAGACACCGAAGTCGCTGTTCACTTATTAGAGGAGTACTTGAAGAGCGCGAGTAGTAGAGTAGAGGCCCTTCTGAGGGTTGCTAGAGAGCTCCGCGGCGTGTACGCTCTTGTCTTTCTTGACGCTGAGACGAAAAGCTTTCTTATAATTCAAAACGGTTCACCACTAGTCTTGGGGTTCTCGCCAGATAAGAGCTGTGTGTACGTGTCTAGTGATCTACCCTCTCTCTACGGATTCGCCGAAGTAGCCTATATTATTGAAGACGGCACTATTGGTATTGTATCTAAAGACATGGTAAGCCTCTATAGCGTACTTAATGGTGATAAGATAGAACTTGAGAGTCTGCAGTTAAAGCGAGTTAAGTATGCAGTAGAATATGTAGGAAAAGGCGGCTTTCCTCATTACATGCTTAAAGAAATATATGAAATACCAGACGCGTTGAGGCGCGTTCCACTTGCAATAATGGAGAAGTACCTGAAATTGGCCGCTATGATTATTCAAGGCGCTAAGAAAGTACTTGTCATGGGCACCGGAACGAGTTTGCACACCTCGATGATCTCAACTTACTACTTTAGTGATTTAGCTGGACTAAGCGTTACAGCGATCTCAGCTGCCGAGTTCCCGTATTCTTTACTAGAGAGCGTGGAAACAGGGACAGTTATAATAGCAGTGAGTCAGAGCGGTGAGACCGCAGATGTAATAACAAGTATTAAATTGGCTAAACAGCGAGGGGCTGTTATTGTTGGTATTACTAACAATGTCGGCTCGAGACTGGCACTCGAGTCTAATGTGTACCTACCAATAGGTGCTGGGCCCGAAATAGCTGTTCCCGCTACTAAAACTTTCACGTCTACTCTAGCTGGAATTCTAATGCTAGCTTCATATACAGGTGTATATACTGGTAAATTGACGGTTAACGAGTACAGAGAAATTGTAAACTCTATTAGAGACCTCACCGATAAAATTAAAAGCCTGATCTCGAGCTACGACTCCAAAATATCAGGACTTGCCAAGGAAGTAGCCGAGTACAAGAGCATGTATATAGCTACTAGTGGAATCACATTTCCAGTAGCTCTAGAAGGGGCGCTAAAGCTAAAAGAGGCCGCGCTAACTCACGCCGAGGGGCTACAACTAGGTGAACTAAGGCACGGTCCCCAGGTACTCACAACTACTGGTTTCCCCATCGTGCTCATAGAGCCCATTGAAGATCTCGCGAAACCGCTATTCCTCAAGGTGCTTAGGGAGGTTGAGAACAGGCGCGCGAGGATTTACACGATTGAAGTTGCAGCAAATACTAGTTACGTCATTGCTACATTACCTCAAGTTAGTAGACACTTGTACCCCATAGTAGCTATAGTACCTCTACAGCTACTAGCATATCATCTTGGAGTAGTAAAAGGACTTCCCGTAGACACTCCACCAGGATTAGCGAAAACTGTGACAACTTAGAGTTATCTGTTAAGATGTTGTGCACTCTAGAATTCAGTAATCTAGGGATCAGTATTGCTATTTAGACAAAAACTAACCTTATTAGGTTTAATCCTTAATTCTAGTACAGCCGTGAGGAATCCTAGTCCAGACTGAATGGTGATTGGGAGCTCCGGGGCCGAGCTTATAGTCGAGAGCCGGTGATCTCCGTGGCGACTAGAATAGATCCATGGGGTTACCACGCTGTAGAGGATTACGAGAAGTTAATGAAGGAGTTTGGTATTCAACCCATAGATGATCAATTGCTACCTAGCCACAAGTTAAACCACTTCTACTTTACTCGCAGAGTCATATTTGGACACAGAGATCTAGATAGGTGGTTAGACATGTTTCTGCGCGGTGAAAAAGTAGCTGTTTTGACGGGCTTTATGCCTAGTGGTTATCCCCACTTGGGCACTGCTATGGTTTATGAAGAACTAAAGTACTTCCAGCAGAAGGGCGCTTTTGCTAAGATCGCCATAGCTGACGCTGAGGCCTACTCTGTAAGGCGGGAAAGCAGAGAGGAGGTCGTTCAGCGCGGTTTAGACTTTATAGCACACGCAATAGCGTGGGGCATTAACCCGGAAAAGGCCGAGTTTTACTTCCAGACTGAAATGCCGAGTAGCTACTATAGGCTCATTCAAATGTTCTCGAGAAAAGTAAGCCAGGCCGAAGTGGAAGCTATTTATGGCGACTTAGCACCAGCCAAGATCATGGCCGCGTTGACGCAAGTTGCCGACATACTGCACCTACAGCTAGATGAGTTTGGAGGATATAAGTACGTAGTAGTCCCCGTAGGCATTGACCAAGACCCTCATATAAGGCTCGCGAGGGACTTAGCAGATAGATTTGAACACGAACTAGGGTTTAGGAGGCCTTCTTCGCTATATCACAGGTTGATAAGAGGTCTTGACGGAAATAAAATGAGTAAAAGTCGCCCTGAGTACGCTATACACCTAAACGAGCCACTAGAAATAGCCGAGAAAAAAGTCATGAACGCGCTGACAGGAGGTCGCGCGACTGCTGAAGAGCAGAAGCGCCTCGGAGGCGAGCCATGGAAATGCACTATTTTCGAATTATACACCTACCACCTCATTAAAGACGACAAGTACTTAGAGGAAATACGCCAGGAGTGTATTAGTGGAAAAGTGCTGTGCGGTCCTTGTAAGAGGCGCGCAGCGGAAATACTAAAAGAACTGCTTAAACTCCACCAGGAGAACTTAAGAAGTGTGCTAGGAGAGAAGTTGGTTGAAAAGATCATTAGAAAGCCCTCATTTTAGATAACTTTAGATACTCGAGCACGGTTAAACAACACTCTATTCTGTTAGCCTCTCCCAGCTCTTCTCTAGCTCAACTACTCAATCACTACATTGTTGATGCTAGTACACCGGTATTGTAGCTCTCAATACAAATACTCGTGCCTAGAGGACTCCCATTTCTCTGAGAATTCTCCGCGTAGAATCTATAGGGTCTTCCGCCGCTGTTATAGCTGCGCCGACTACTATAACGTCGACGCCGCGCTCAACTATGGGCTTTATAAGTCCTGGTTTTAGCCCTCCCGCGACTGCTACTTTAACTCCGAGTTCCTTTTTCACCCTCACAGCCTCTTCTACGAGATCTGCCACTGTGACTCCGCGAGCTTTCTGAACACTAATACCCACGTGAAATAGTATTACATCGGGCTCGTATCTAGCGATCTCTAAAGCTCTCTTATAGGGCTCTTTAGTGCCAATTAAGTCCACTACTAGTAGTATATTGAGATCTCTCTTAGCGGTCAGGGCTTCGGCTAGGGTCTCCTCGTCAGCTAATCCCAGTACTGTAAACGCGTCAGCACCAGCATTTTTAACTATTCTGGCTTCAAGGAGTGGCACATCCATAGTCTTTGTGTCAGCGACGACGAAGCATTTAGCTAGCTCTTTAATAGCCCTCACAGAGATCTTGCCCCAGGATTTGAGTAAAGGAGTGCCCACTTCAAGCCATACATTCTCACAATTAAAACTAGAGGAGATTTTCGTAGCTATATTAACCGCTTTAACAAGCTCTTCAACATCTAAGGCTACTTGTAAAATAGGCTTACTCATACACATACACCTCGTAGTCTTAAAAATACTCAGTTTAGAAAATAAGGTGTTTAGTTACCTAGCAAGGTACTAAGTACTATGTGCGGATTAACCGGTAAGAGTGTTGACGAGGTTAAAGCGCAGATTAGAGCGAAGATCTGGAGATTAATGGAGGAGGCAAATATTGCTAGTTTTCCACGCCCTGTATATGGGAGAATACCTAACTTTAAGGGAGCTGATCTAGCCGCGGAGAAAATTACGAGGTTAAGCGAGTGGATCAAAGCTAGTGCTATTAAAGCAAACCCGGACTCGCCACAATACTATTTGAGACTTAGAGCCCTATTAGAGGGTAAAGTCGTTATTATGGCCTCGCCTCGCCTTAGAGAAGGGTTTCTACTACTAAATCCGCGGAAAATAGAGTCGAGTAAATTGAGTTATGCTGCTACTATTAGCGGCGCTTTCAAATACGGTGTTCCCGTAAAGTTAGTTGAAATACCGCCAGTAGACCTCGTGGTGACTGGGTGTGTAGCTGTGGATAAGCGCGGTGTACGACTTGGAAAGGGAGGCGGATATGCCGAGTTAGAATACGCTATTTTACGAGAACTCGGAGTAGTATCTGAGAGCACTCCAGTAGTTACGACTATTCATGACGTGCAAATAGTAGACGAAATACCACTAGAACCCCACGACCTCACCGTGGACTACTACGCGACTACGTCGAGATTAGTGAAAATAGAGCCTCGAGGCTATAAGCCCAAAGGCGTATTATGGGACCTTCTGAGCGAGGAACACAGGAATTTAGGTGTCATAAAAGAGCTTAGAGCACTTATAAAGTCGAGAATTATAAAGTGAAGTAATGGTGTCTACTACTTGAACTCTGAACCGCAACTTAATTACAGCGAGATCCTTAATAGAGTAATTAACAGCGTTAATACACGTCTAAGAGATGTCTTCGAGGAGCTGAGCACAGAAGCTCTTAAAATATCGAGCAGGGCGCGCGAGCTCGTAGACGTGGGAGCTGACTACACTCTGAGGGGTGGTAAGAGACTTAGAGCAATACTAGTTGCTGCTGGGTGTTGGAGTTCGTGTTGTGATCTAAATGCTATTAATAGAGTATTAGATTTAGGAGCCGCAATAGAGCTCCTTCAAAGCTATCTACTAGTACACGACGACATAATGGATAAAGACGAGCTTAGACGAGGAGGTCCCACTGCACATGTTGTCTTCACTAAGAGGTGTCTAGAACACGGGCGGAGCGAGTGCTCGCACTACGGGACATCGCAGGCTATTACACTAGGAGACTTCTTAGAAGCATCAGCAGTAGGACTCATAGCCAGCTCACACTTACCAGCCAACACTGTAAAAGAGCTCTTACAAGTATACAGCAGAGGCTTGAGGAGAGTAGCGTACGGCCAGTTCTTAGACGTCTTATTCTCCCAACTACCACTAGCCGAGATCTCTGAGAGAGAAGTCCTTTTAGTATACGAGTTAAAGACCTCGTCATATACGGTTGAATTACCCCTCCACCTAGGGGCTATCGCGTGTGGCGGCGAACACGAAATACTAGGCGATTTATCACGATACGCCATACCAGCTGGCATAGCATTTCAGATCAGAGATGATATTATAGGGCTCTACGGTAGTCCCGAGGTTACCGGCAAGCCCGCCGGTAGCGATGTCAAGAGCAAGAAGAAGACACTATTAGTTATCAAAGCTTACGAGCTCGCGGAAGAGGCTGAGCGAAAATTCCTCAGCGAGGTTTACGACGCGCTGACACCACAGCAAATAACAGATTCTCACGTTAATAGAGTCCGCGAAATAGTTAAAAATACTGGCAGTTTAGAATACTGCGAGAGACTAATAGACAGATACGCCAGTGAAGCACTACAAGTTCTCGAGTCCTCGAAAAATATTTGCAGTGGTGCAAAGGAGTTATTGAAGTACATCACTACGAAACTCGCATATCGAGAAAAGTGAGTAAAGTCGATCAAGTGTTCTAGTCACGCTTCTATTCCAGGAGAGCACTATATGGGAGCAAGAATTGTGTGGTAAAAAACGCGGTGAAATAGAGGAATGGTTGAGGAGAATTGTGTATGGAGGCTCTAGAGATGACTACATCATCTATATCAAGCACAGAGAGGATGGTGAGGAAGTGCTCCGCCCTATACCAGGAAGTCTACTGAGAGATGTACGTGGTAATTGTATGATTGTCGATGGGGAGATAATACCTCTACACAGAGTAGTAGAAATTAGAAGAAAAAATGGTGTTGTAGTGTATAAGAGGCAGAGTTGAGTCTAGATCCACCCTCTTAATTTCATTGCTCTAACTACTCTATCTACCGCAATGACGTAGGCAGCTACTCTCATTGGGTACTGCGAGTACTTCTTCTGCCACTCATCGTAGACTCTATTGAAGTTTAGTGTCATCATTTTATCTAATCTAGCGAGGGCCTCTTCATCTGTTAACCAGCACCCCATTCTATTGTGACTCCACTCAATCCAGCTCATGGTCACGCCTCCCGCGTTTGCCAGTATATCTGGTACAACTACCGCTCCCCTCTCGTGTAATATCTCATCAGCTTCAGGAGTGGTGGGGCCGTTTGCCCCCTCTGCTATTAGTTTAGCTTTAACTCTATTTACGTTTTCTCTTGTAATCACGTTCTCTATTGCCGCTGGTACTAGAATATCTACGGGGAGTTCAAGGAGCTCCATGTGATTATTAGACACCTTCACATCGCCCTCTTTGTACTGCGTTACCGTGCCTGTCTTGTTCTTTACCTCTATTGCCTTCTCTACGTCCAGGCCCTTTGGACTGTAAATATAGCCCTTACTGTCACCAACAGCTACAACTGTAGCGCCCCACTCCGCTAGATATTTAGCCGCGTATACGCCGACATTACCGAATCCGTGAACTGCAACCGCTCTTCCCTCGAGTCCGCCGAATAGTCTTTTAGCAGCCTCCCTAGCCGACAGGGCCACGCCATATCCAGTTGATATAGTTCTAACGTAGAGGCCTCCGAGCTCTACCGGCTTAGATGTTACGACGCCCCAGGCTGAGTAACCTACAATTTTACTATACTCGTCGTAGAACCACCCCATTATCTGTGGATTTGTATTTACATCCGGCGCTGGTATGTCTATGTCTTGACCCACCTCTCTAGCAATGGCGGCGAAGTACTTTCTACTTAATTCCTCTAGTTCGCGCTGACTAAGTGTTTTAGGGTTAACTCTCACACCGCCTTTACCACCACCATAGGGTAGTCCTGCGAGTGCGCACTTCCAAGTCATCCACATGGAGAGAGCTACTACTTCACCCGGTGTGACGGTTTCAGCGTATCTCACGCCGCCCTTATAGGGTCCCAGAGCACTGTTATGCTGGCTTCTCCACCCCAAGAACGCTTCGATTCTGCCATTATCTCTCCTTATAGTGATCTTTGCCTGTATTAACTTCTCCGGGTGCCTTAAGGCCTCTACAACATCGGCTGAGAGTCCTAGTATACTCGCTGATTCGCGTAACTGCTTAACAGCCATTTGATATACGGGGTCGTTTTCGTAGAGCGAGGCATAGGGTGCGTGCTCGACCATGTTTAAACACCCGTGGAGTATACTAATGAGCTGTCAAGTTTATAAGTCTTCTAGACATGTATGTTGAGATATGTACAAGTAATTACTAGTAATAGGTACATGTCTGCGTATATACTACCATGATTATTACATTGAATAATGTTGAGAATGTTCAGCCCTCACACGGCTCTTCACAGAAAAACTCTCTGAACCGGTGTCGCTCATCACTACTAATTGTACTTTTAGATTACAGCACGAATTTTAATTTTAATGCCTAGGTTGTAATAAGTTCAACGCGGAGGAGTACTCGTGTTGAAGCCGGCACTACTCGTTATTGATATGTTAAAGGAATTTGTTTATGGGAGATTAAAGAGCCCACACGCCGTTGAAATAGTACCAACTATAAAACTACTAGTTACAAAAGCACGTGAAAAGAAGATACCAGTCATATACTTAGCTGATAGGCACAGGAATTTTGACAGCGAGATCCATATATGGGGTCCTCACGCTATGTTTAACAGTGAAGAAGCTGATATTATAGACGAGCTCAAACCAGGAGGAGACGACATAGTCTTATATAAGAGGTCATATAGTGGTTTCAGAGACACTGGGCTCAGTGGTATTCTCAGAGATCTCGGAGTAGACACGGTCGTCCTCACTGGAATACATACACACATATGTGTGCTCCACACAGCGATCGACGCTTTCTACGAGAGATTTAACATTATTGTAGTCAAAGACGCTGTAGCTGCTTTTAGTAGAGAAGACCACCTCTACGCACTTAATTACATAGCGACTGTGCTCAGCGCTAAGCTATTAGATCACAAGGAGGTTTTAGACTTATTTAACAGAATTGTTTAGCGGGACTGACACGCAGTCATCCACACTCTCACGAACTCTTCTTCAACAGGGTCTAAGCGAGGTGAGAGGACAACTAGACTGTGTGGTGGGGGAGGGTAGTTAAATACTACTAAGTCTCTAAGTTTACTCGCACATATCTTCTCATCCCGCCAGCCCAAGCGAGCCACCCCCAGCGCCAATTGATCTCCTAGTTGACCTCTGTAATCCAACTCTAAAATTACTCGGACGGCTTCATTAATGGTCATTGCATAGCTCTCTTCAACGCGTAGATCTAGGAGAACTATTGTGTGGAGGTTTCTCTCCATGTTACTATAAATAGTCTCTACTGTACTGTAGGATTTAAATAGTGATGGGTGAACTAGAGTTACGTGTTTACCAAATTTATATGATTGCAACCCGAGTCTACTGTATGCTAAAGTTATAAACGAAATGCCATTTACTACTCTAACCTCTATACTCCGTTTCAACGCGCTAATCCACAGCGCGTCGTGAGTCGTCGCTATAAATGGGTCTCCGGGCACTGCTATGACGACTACTTTAGATCTGGCTTCTTCGAGAATCCTCTCAGCTGAAGAGCCCTCAAGGTCTCTTCTAGAAGCATACCTGTACTCGGCATTAGGATTAAACTGTTTAACTTGATCTAGAGACTCCCCGTATATGGAAGTATACGTGTCAATGTAGACTATGTCTGCAGATTTCAGAGCTTCGATAGCCTCTAGTGTTAAGTGTTTTACTGTATAACCTAGGCCGAGAAATATGAGCACTTTTCACCGCCTACTCAGCGAGCTCAAGTCTATTTTTCAGATATAAAGGTGTTTAAAGCACTTGAAGTGCGCGCAAGGTTCAAGTGTCTTAGTGCTAATATAATTAAATATACTTGGAACGCCGCGTGAATAAAGATTATCAAAATTAGTATGTAGTGATGTGTCCTAGCCAGAGCACTAAGCACAGACAATAACTCTCCTCTGGACCTAGTGTAGAGTATAATGCGCATTGAAGCTTCTTTGAAGAAACCAACCTGCGATCGCAAATACACTAGCTCCGAGGGAACGTAACACCAGTCTTCAAACATAAACACATCTTCTCCCACTAATAGTGGTGCTATAAACGCGAAAAAGCCGTAACTCGCAATCCACACGTATATGAAAATGTAACTCTTTATTAGATCTTTATACACCATTTTATCTCTAATTTCGTTCAATAGTACTAAAATTATGGGCGTCAACCACAAATAGTAAGTGACATTAATAACTTTACTAAACAGCATAAATCCACACATTACTAGAATAATGTACTTCAGCGCAAAAGACCCTTCATCACGAATACTCTCCTTGAATGCCACGAAGAATATTATTACTAAGTAAGCGAGGAAAACATAAAGCCAGATATGTGATACTGCGGGGGACACTAGATCTAAATTATACTCGACGAGGTAATATGGAATAGACCATATACTGAGCTGTTGAGGTGGCCTCTTCGCGTGAAAGAAGACAACTTTTTCTAAGAAACCACTCGGAGACTTGAGGAAAAACGGCAGTAGTACTGCTCCGGCTATTACTCCCGTGATCACTACGTACTTCGCTAGCCCATAATATTCTCTCTTCTTCAAGAGAATTATTAGTGGAACCACTAGTAGTAGTGCTGTAGCGTGTTTTATTAATGCGGATAGAGTTGTAAACACCCCGTAGAGATAGTAGTTCTTCTTCTCGATCAAGTAGTAGAGCGCCACGAGTAGTAACAACGCGATTATAGGGTCGAATTGAAAGGACAATATAATGGAGTATGTTAATGGATTTAGAAGCCACAAATAACCGAGCAGATCATTATACTTCTTAATGAGTATAAAGTACATTAAATAAAAACTCACTAAGAGCGGTAATTTCGTTATGAAAACTACGAGTACTTCGTTATTTGTTAGCACCGAAGCCACGTGATACATTGAAGTAAAAACTATTACTGCTAGTGGAGGGTACGCCGCTTTGAAGGTAGGGTCCTGATCAGCGTATATGTCTAGTAATAATCCGCGTTGAAAGTACCTTGTATACCACTCAATAAAATACCTCACATCGTAATAATTCCAGCCAGATAAAGCGCACAAGAAAACAAGTATACTTGTTAGTAATACTACTGGAACACGTGCTCCCCCGCTAAAGAGCTCTTTTAACTTAGAGCCTAATCGGAGCACCGAACTACCCAGTTTGAGCACCCATTCGCGTAAGTGGCGAAGCTGATTATACCAAAACTCCTTATAGCTCACTACACATTTACTTACGAGTACAGCTGAGCCCGTGACCGATCTATAATTACTCGTGGCTAGTTGTGAATTATTGCGAGTGGGTAGTTTGAATTTACTAGTTTCTCTATAGGTGTTTACTTGTGAGTAGTGAGTTTTACTGCTTGAACTGCTGTTCTCAGCGCGGATGAGGGGCTTAGGAGTTACGTGGAGCCCTGAGAGCCCTGCCTGCGATGCGGTGAAAGCCCGAGCAGAGCCCGGAAACCTCGGCAAATAATAGCCTCGGGGAAATCCTCTATAAGTAAGCATTATTAGAGACCCCTAGTCTAGGTGTTGATACAAGGCGGAATTAAAGTTTTTGAAAATTCTTAAAGTCATATATACTACTACGCTGTCATCTAGGTGGGGATTCTGTGAAGGTGATTTTTGTTAAGGTTGGTGGGAGTTTTATAACGCAAAAAGACGTGCCAGTTAAGATTAATACTTCTGCTTTACGAGCACTTGCAGAAATACTACATCGCGTAAGAGGGCGCGTCAGAGTAGTTTTAGGTAATGGCGGTGGAAGTTTCGCTCACTACACTGTTTTAAAGTACCAGAAAAGTCCTCCTCACACGCTTCTAGTTAAGTGCCATCAAGCCACTAGATCGATCAATAGAATAATCGTTGACTACTTAGTTGAGAGCGGAATACCAGCTACTAGTGTTCAAACCAGCGCAATCATATGCGGCAGTGATGGAGACTTCGAAGTATTTAGTAAGCCTATCGAGGTACTACTATCTAACGACATTATACCAGTGGTTTATGGAGAGTGCGTCATTGGAGGCAAGGGAATTAGCGTAATATCTACAGAGAAGGTCTTTGAGCTGCTCTCAAGGCACATTAAGGTATCTCGCATTGTTTTACTGACTGATGTTAGTGGAATATATACTTGTAATCCGCGAACATGTAGAGACGCCAAGTTAATAAACAAAATAACCCCCGAGAACGTTCACCACGTACTAGAGATCCTCAAGAGTACTTCTATAAGTGATGCTACTGGAGGAGTATACGGTAAAGTTCTCGTAATGAGCACTTTCTCGTTTAGAACTGGAATAGAGGTTGTTATAACATCGGGTTTTGATGTAGAATCTGCCACGCAGGCTATAGAGGGTCTTATCCCAGAGCGAGGTACAATTATTTCTCCAGCCGAGCTGTAAAGTGAAGACTAGACAAGGTAAATAGTCACGCCGCTACCAGTCTTCTCTGCATATACTTCTCGCTTCCCAGATACAATTATTCCTAGTAGATCTCTGCTCATAACAGCGTAGTCTAAGTAGAAATACCCCGAGAAGATAAGCGTCATGTATACACCGAGACCAGATTTAACTATACGTGCTGTGAAGAGCTCGGTGCTCACTTCCTCTGCACTTATTTCATCCCGCCCCATACAGGAAACAGGCACACCGTGATATTTGGCATAAATGACTTTTTTACGCCCACCTCTAATAGTGTAAACCTCAACACTACTAACATTTTTAAGTGTGATCGAGCGCTGTTTAAACTCAAATGAAAAGTTACTACCAATTACACGTATAAACTCCCCTGTGTATTCTATGTCTAAACACCCATCGTCTACTCTCACCGAGATCTTCTTCAAAATTAACACCACGTTACAGATTTTTAAAAGCGAGAGTAAAAATTTAGATAAAATTTCGGGAGGGTAGTAATGCCAAAATCCCTCACAGAAACACTTAAAAGAGAACTCAGCATACGCGAACTGGAGTTACTGGACATATACACATTTAAAAAGAAAGACGTACTGAGAATTCTCGACAAGAAGACTAGTAGAGTACTCCTCTACGAGACTACTAAGAAAATTTCATCACTGGCCTCAATTGATGAGGTAAAAACACTTGTAGCCGAGGTTACGAAAATTTTAAAGCGGTAGTTTTCTACGAATAATCCACGTAGTCTCCAAACCTTTGTCCATTAACTGAATACCCAGATTCGAGAGCTCCTCACGTATACGATCTGATAAGTCGTAAAGGCCTCTCCTCCTGAGTTCCTTACGGACATCAACAATAACTCTAATAAGCTCCTCAACTAGAGGCTCTTCCGCAACTACCCTCTCACTCTCCTCCTCGAATGCAGCAAATACCAAGTTAAAGGATCTGAGTATTTTAAGAGCCATGGAAGTTAACATGTACTTGGGATTGTATTGAATTTCTCTGTAGATTAGTGACACGAGGTCGCTGATAACTGCAAGAGCTTCAGGTGTGTTAAAGTCGCTGCTGAGAGCTACGTGAAATCTCGTATCTAAGTCTATGAGT
Organism: Desulfurococcaceae archaeon; assembly: GCA_049414425.1. Taxonomy (GTDB): domain Archaea; phylum Thermoproteota; class Thermoprotei_A; order Sulfolobales; family Desulfurococcaceae; genus UBA285. The sequence goes on along the minus strand of JBMSAO010000071.1, from coordinate 11,014 downwards.
TGCCTGAGAATATGTAAGTCTTCTTCTTTTAAGTAGTGTAGATCTCTAGCCTCTCTATGAACTCTCTCTAGGAGCCTGTAAGCTGAATGTATTCTCTCAAAGAGCTTTTCGGCGTTATGAATGCTCTCATCTGAGAAGTTGAGGGGCTTCCTGTAGTGTACATGTAAATACCACAGTCTTAACACTTCTGGTTTCCACTTCTTAAGGGCCTCTCTCAGTGGTATAATGTTTCCTAAACTCTTGCTCATTTTATCAGATCCAACCATTACTAAGCCTGTGTGCATCCAGATCGAAACCCATGGCTTAGTGCCGAAGAAGGACTCGCCCTGAGCTCTCTCATTTTCGTGGTGGGGAAATATTAGATCTGTTCCTCCCCCGTGAATATCAAATCTCCCACCTAGATACCTAGAACTCATTACACTGCACTCAATGTGCCAGCCTGGTCTACCTCTACTCCACGGACTCTCCCAATAGGGTTCTCCTGGTTTACTTGCTTTCCATAGTGCAAAGTCATAGGGCTTCTTCTTCTCACTCAAATACTCCTGTTCTTGACTCCACAGGGTTTTCTCTAGCCTACCAGACAGCTTACCGTAGTCTTCGTACTTGTCTACTTCGAAGTACACACTTCCACTAGGCGCTGCGTAGGCATAGCCCTTCTCTATTAGTACCGATATGAATTCTATTATTTCCTTTATGTGGTCTGTGACGCGGGGATGGTGATCAACACGTACTTTAAGCTGACTTAGAGCTTCTAGGTAATCTCTAGTGAACTCGTCTCCTATATCTTTCCAGCTACGCCCCTCCTCCAGAGACCTCTTAATTATCTTGTCGTCTATGTCTGTAATGTTCATTGCATGAATAACTGTGTAGCCTCTCAGAGCCAAGTACCTCTTGAGAGCATCATAGACAACGTATGTTCTGCCGTGACCTATATGTGTGTAGTCGTAGACTGTAGGACCACACACATACATTTTAACGGTGTTTTGTTCAACGGGCTTTAGTTCTGCTTCACTCTTACTGAGTGTATCATATATTCTTATAGGTGGTAACACAATTTCAATCAGCCTTGTAGTACGAGTTGTACACGTCTAGTATAGCTTCACCTACCCTTAAAAACACGTCAGTCAACTCCTCTGTAGTTAGAAATACATCTCTGTTCTCTCCGCGTAGTACATTACTAACTACGAGAACACACGCAGTTGTAATACCTCTCATCCACCCTATAGTGAATAGAGCTGCCGCCTCCATTTCTATTGAGATTACCCCATACCTGCTCAAGGTCTCTATAAATTCAGAAAGCTCTGCATAGAACGCATCACTCGAAAAGACGGGGCCATATTTATATGGAATTCCCCTCTCTCTAAGAGACCGCGTAATGTAGTGAGTTAACTCGGGATCAGGGCTTGCCATTCCACATATACCTGGCATATACTGACTTATAGTGCAGCCCCCCTGCGGATATGCCGCCCCCGTTGCGACTACGACGTCTCCTATTTTAACGTCTCTCCTAATACCACCAGTAGTTCCAAGTCTAGTAATCCTCTTAGCGCCAAGTTGATGTAATTCCTCAAACACTATTGCCGCGCTGGGAGCACCGATACCGTGAGTAGCTAGTGTAACTCGCGTACTCTTGTAATACCCGGTAACGACCTTGAGTCCTCTGTGCGTACTTACGACTTTCGCGTCGCTTAAGAGACTAGACAACAACTCTACTCTAGCCGGGTCTCCCGAGGCTATAACATTAGAGGCTATGTCTTCTCTGCGCGCTTTAATGTGTATTGGCATATCGCACTTACCTCTTCTTAGATTTTCCTCTCTTAGACTTCGCTCTTCTGCGTCTCCTAGCCTTTTTAGTTTTTTCAACCTCGCTTTTTACAGGAGGTAGCATTAATTCGTGTGGTAACATTATTCTCTTGTAGTCTTCGCACTCTAGTATAATAAAGTCGTAGTTAATGCTCTGAGAAACTTCAATAAGCCCCTCGTATACTAGCACTTGCGAGCTGGGCCTAAACTCGTAGACAATAGAGCACTTCTCGCTACTCTCACATTTCACAAATAGAATTCTCTTTAAGTAAGATGGTTTGGGCGACAAGACTGTTAAAGCTCCTTTTAGAAGATTCTCTCCGAGAATAACTTTTAAGCCGGGTGCCTCGACGCTAGCTAAAACTAGCTTCTCGGGGCTCCTGTGCTTCACAACATTTTCTGCCGCTACTTCAACGAGGTTGTCTATAGTGATCTTGGCACTACCCGCTTCAAGAGGACTCCACAACTCCTTAGCAACCCTTAAGACTTTCACGCGAATACTGCCACTACTCTCAAGTACTGGTTCTAGCAGCTCTATTCTCGAAATTACTTTCACGTAAACTCCCCTATGTAAACTTTTTTACAACACTACCTTAATTTACATCAAATACTGGGGGCTCAGGTATGAGTGTAAGACTTCACGTAGTACCTGTTAAAATTCCTCAAGGAGCGAACGTGATTATCGGGAGAAGTCATTTTATAAAAACAGTCGAGGACATATACGAAACACTAGTTACTAGTGTACTCGGTATTAAATTCGGGCTCGCGTTTAACGAAGCTAGTGGAAAGAGACTTGTAAGATATGAAGGTAACGACGAGGAGCTCGTTAAAGCCGCCGTAGAGACTGCACTAAATATCGGCGCCGGTCACATATTCGTGTTATTTATTAGAAACGCGTATCCCATAAACATATTAAATCAATTGAAAAATGTACAAGAAATTGTATCACTATATGTAGCTACTGGAAACCCCGTCGAAGTCATAGTAGCAGAGACAGAGCAGGGGAGAGCAGTTATCGGAGTAGTTGACGGCTACACGCCTCTAGGTGTAGAGTCAAGTGAAGATAAGAAAGAGAGGAAAGAATTCCTCAGGAAAATAGGGTATAAAATGTAGAGTAGTTAAAAACTCGACTCGTGTTCAAGTAAATTTTAGCTATTAGTACATTAGCTATTAGTACACGTTATCTGTCTCTCTTAGAATACTGACAATGTGGGCTATTGCATAATCTTTTTCTACTTTTACTATTCTAACGCGAACTTTTGAACCAAGCATCGCATTTGGCACTATGATCTTTTTACCCCTATATGAAGCCACTCCACGCCCTTTCTCATCTACATCATATATGTCTAGCACCAGCTGGCGACCTGCTCTGATCTCATTGCCGTCTTCATATCTTATTCTAGGGTATATACTGTACCTGTACACGTCGATGTTGTATGGGTCTTTTCTGTTTCTATCGCGAGACACTTTTACACGCTTCTTAAACTCGTTTTTCTTGGAGTAATAATAGCTACTAGAGTGGCTTATAAATGTGGATTAAGGTGCTAGTAGTGAAGCCGGACTTTTTGAGGAGCATTGTAAATCCCGTAGTAAACGACTACGTGAAGCGGGGTATGCCACTTAAAATTGCTAGTGAAATTAGAAGACTTATTCTCCAGGCAGAGAGCAAGTATAAGTTTACCTCGTATGGAGGAGATGTTAGAAACTTAAAACTCTACTTAGAGTCGAGCGAGTTTAACGAGCTTGTAAAATTCCTCGAAATTAGCAATTACAGAGACCTGTTACTCGATATTCTCAAAAAAGCTAAAGAAGCCTACTCAGAGCTCGAAGACTTAAAAATCGCTATAGAAAACATCGAGAAAAAACTGCGTCAAGAGAGCTTTAGAGAGGGTACTGGCGGACTTGCCATTAGCATTGATAAGCTGGCGGAGCTTCTCCAGAGTAAATTCAATGCTAAGTATGTAAAGGTCTCGAAGAGAGCAGTTAGAGTGGGTATTGATGAAAGTAGTGAGATTAGAGTTAGGTTATTTAGGGGTAAGCTGATTATAGAGGTTCTAATTAAGAGAGTGCTCAGCGAGGCTACGCTAGATAAAGTCTTAGAGGTGATTAGCGAGCTTGTCGAGAAAGCTCATCGTATTTGATTGTGACGGTGTCTTGACGAATGCGGAGAGTAGCTGGGGGTTTCTCCACAAGTACTTCGGGAGTGGAGACAATAAGTACTTCGCGGAATTGTATAGGAGGGGCCTTATTTCATATCTCGACTGGATGATAATAGACGTAGCCCTAATGATACACAGTCGAGGTGCTCCAATAAAGAGATCTGAGGTGGAAGAGGCTCTTAGAAGCATCGAGGTTAAGAGAGAGGCGTATGTAGTTGTGAATGAGCTCAAGAAGAGAGGCCACGAAGTAGCAGTAGTTAGTAGTGGCGTGGACTTACTAGTACAGAGAGTGTGTCATGAGCTAGGTATTAATATATGTCTCTACAACGAGCTCGTATTTGCAGGCGATGAGTTAATACCCGGAGGTGTAGCGAGAGTCCCTCTACGTGATAAGTCAACTATAATTAAGAGGCTGGCCAGCGACTTAGGCTTTAAACTAGACGATGTTGTCTACATTGGCGATAGCTCGTGGGACATCGAGGTCTTCAAGGCAATACCGACATCTATAGCTATTATGCCGTGTGGAGAAGCGTGTAAGTACGCAAAATACACTATTGAGAACCTACTAGAGCTACTCGACATTATAGATAAACTCGAGCTTCTCGAGCATCGAGTGTAAAATAAATATACGGTTTGTAGTTAGAGTATATTCTGGTGAAAAGCCTAACTCCGCGGATCTTGTAATGGAGTGGTTTATCACGCTCTTAAATGTAAGACCTGACGCTATAAGTGTGTGGTCTAATCCCGTAGTTAGAGAGAGGCTATCTTGGTATTATAGTGTGATGAGAAACGAGAAGCCAGCTAAATTTCTAATTGCAAAAAGAGTTGGAGTGGAAGCAGATCCCCTCTCACATGATTTGACACTTAGAGATCTATGGCAACTCCATGAAAAAGCCTCCCGAACTTTTAATGACTACTTAAAAGCAGTAAAGAGCGGCGAGCTTAATGTAGAGAAGCTCGAGAAGCCTATATATAGCTATTTAGATGTCAAAGTAGCTATAGCCTATAAGTTAATGAGTCCTTGTAGGCTCTGCGAGAGATCCTGTGGTGCTCTTAGACTTGAAGGTAAACCGGGTGTGTGCTTAGTAGACAAGGAGGCAATTGTCCACAGCTACTTCCACCACATGGGTGAAGAGGCGCCTCTCGTGCCGAGTGGAACTATATTCTACGGGGGCTGTAACTTTAAGTGTGTTTTCTGCCAGAACTACGATATTAGCCAAGTTAGAGCGCGTGAAGGTGAGAGATTCTCGCCTCAAGAGCTCGCCGCTATTCAAGCTTACTTGAGGAGGCGTGGCGCTAGAAATATTAATCACGTGGGGGGAGATCCCACACCACACTTACCGTTCATTCTAGACAGTCTCAGATATCTAGACGTGAACACGCCTCAATTGTGGAACAGTAACATGTACATGTCCGTAGAGTCTATGACACTACTCGAAGACGTTATTGACATATGGCTTCCCGACTTGAAGTACGGTAATAACGACTGCGCGTGGAGACTAAGTAAAGTGAGAAACTACTGGGAAGTGGCAACAAGAAACATTAAGAGAGCTCATGAGAGCGGAGACGTAATAATAAGACACCTAGTCATGCCGAATCACGTAGAGTGCTGTACTCGCCCAGTTCTAGAGTGGATCTCCAAGAACACTCCACGAGCTCTAGTAAACATAATGGACCAATACCGCCCAGAACACTTGGTAGCGAGGTATCCTAAGATGTTTTCCGATATAGCTAGAAGACCTACACGGAGCGAGATACTAGAGGCTTATAAAATAGCCGAGGAGTTAGGTATCGTCTACGAGCCAGTATCGTAGAGAGCTTTCAGAGCTACGGGTGATGTGTAGTTGAGTAGCACTGAAGCCCTCTATGAAGAGATTTATTTTGATGAATTCTACAGAGTCCTGGTAATACGCGAAGGAGACACTTACATAGTCTCAGTGGACGTCTACTCTAAGAGAGATAACTTTGAATACTCTAATAGGACATGTACGGACGATGTGTGTTTACTAATTAGAGAAGTCGGGGAAGTCACTTCTCTCCACGAAATTCTACACGGAGTTCTCAAGATCTTAGTAGTGGCTGTTAAAGTGCGCGATAATCCAGTAGAGATTGTAAACGTTAAGTGGATATTAAATCGCAAACCGAGCGGAGAGGAGATCAAAGAGATTTACAAGTTGTCTTGGCAACTAGCTACTTCCGCGTGAGAATAGTCCTCGACGCACTATAGCGCTTTAGAGATGTAAGCTTATTTAGCAACCACTTAAGTCACTTCCTTACTAGGCAAGTGGTGTAGAGATATTTGGTGATATCTTGCAGAGCTTCCAGACCAAGCTGAAGGCTACCCGATGGGATATTAGTAGAGAGCTGGAACTCCTCAGAATGTGGGAGGAGGAGGGGTTATACGAGTTCAAGTATACTCCTCAAGACAGGATTATAGCAATTGACACTCCACCACCATATACAAGTGGCCGCTGGCATGTAGGAGCCGCCGCCCACTACGCGCAGATAGACACGATTGCCAGGTACTCTAGGTTAAAAGGCCACAAAGCCCTCGTGCCGTTCTACGCTGATAGAAATGGTCTTCCAGTTGAAGTGCAAGTTGAAAAGGCTCACGGAGTTAAACCGCATGAAATGGCTAAAACTCCAGAAGGCAGACTAATGTTCCTTAACTTGTGTAAAGAATTCCTAGACAGTATTGAAAAAGAGCTCATTAAGATATGGAAGAGGCTTGGCTGTTCATTCCACTACTGGCGAAATGGCACTGACAGCGAAGAGTACAGGAAAATTACTCAGGCTACTTTTATTGAACTCTATAGGAGAGGGCTTATTTATAAAGCAGAGAGGCCTGTTAACTGGTGTCCTCGCTGCAAGACAACACTAGCAGACGCCGAGCTAGAGTACATTTCGAGAGAAGACTACTTATACTACATAGTATTTACCGTTGAAGGGACCGGTGAAAAAGTAGTTGTTGCTACAACTAGACCTGAGCTCTTGCGCTCGTGTATGGCCTTAGTGTTTAATCCCCGAGACTCCAGGTATGCTCACTCAAAGGGACTACACGCAATCAATCCACTTTATGGGCACAAAATGCCTATTCTAACTCACGATTCCGTAAACCCGGAGTTTGGTACAGGACTCGTAATGGTTTGTAGTTATGGAGATCACGAAGACGTCAGAATGTTCCGCGACCTCGGGCTAACTCCTCTCATTATTATAGACAAAGAGGGGAGGTTAAAGGAGGAGGCTGGAGTACTAGCTGGTCTACCCGTGGAGGAAGCTAGGAGAAAAATCGTAGAAATTCTGGAGGAGAGAGGTTTACTAGTCAAGAAGGAGAAAATTGTCCACGAGATACCTGTTTGCTGGAGGTGTAAGACGCCAATACAGATTATCCACGCTACTGAGTGGTTTTTGAAGCAATTAGAGTTTAAAGACGCGCTCCTCAAATTAATTGACCAAATCGAGTTCAAGCCGGAAATGCACAAAACTAAGTTAGTAGAGTGGATTACAAGTATTACCTCTGACTGGCCTATTAGTAGAGACAGGTACTACGCCACAGAGGTACCAGTGTGGTATTGTAAGAAGTGTGGCGAGGTGTTAGTACCCGAGCCGGGCAAGTACTACAGGCCGTGGATAGATCCACCGCCATGGGAGAGCTGTCCCCGCTGTGGCGCGCCCAGATCAGAGCTTGTTGGCGAGGTGAAGGTCTTTGATACGTGGTTTGATAGTAGTATAACTGTTCTCTACGTAACGGGTTATATGAGAAGCCCCGAGCTCTTCGAGAAGGCGCTTCAGTACACGCTAAGACCTCAAGGAGTAGACATTATCAGGACATGGCTTTACTACTCTATTCTCCGAGTATACCAGCTAACTGGTAAACCGGCATTCAAATGGGTCAGAATTACTGGTATGGGTCTCGATGAGAAAGGAGAAGCAATGCACAAGTCTAAAGGCAACATAATTGATCCAGAGCCTTATCTAGAGAAGTATGGTGCTGATGCACTTCGCTTCTGGGCGGCTTCTAGTGCTAAGCTAGGCTACGATTACAGATTCAGCGAGGCTACTATTAAAACCGGCTTGCTCTTCGCGACTAAGCTATGGAATATAGCTAGATTCATATCTAGCTTCCCGGAGCCAGAAGACTATACTCTAAGACCCATAGACGAGGCCACTCTAGCTCTAGTCGACAAGTTAATAGTAACTGTCGATAAGGCGTATAGCGACTTTGATGTCTACGAGCCTATTAACGCGCTGTACCAGTTCACTTGGAACTACTTCGCGTCACACTACCTAGAACTCGTTAAGAACAGGGCTTACAACTTTAATAGTAAGTATAGCATAGCTGAGCAGAGAGGTACTTGGTATACTCTACACTATGTCTTAAAGAGAGTACTGGTGATGCTGTCTCCTATAATGCCCTTTATAACAGATGCTATTTATAGAGAGCTCTACGGACGCTGTGTTCACAACGAGAGATTCCCAGAGCCCGAAGAGAAGTATTTAAAGCTCTCTGAGAGTTTAGCACTCGAAGTTCAGCGAGTAAACCACGCGATCTGGAAATTCAAGAAGAGCAAGGGTATGAGACTAAGTGAGCCGCTCAGAGAAGAGGTCTATTTAAACTCGAAGTTCAAGCCTGTAGCAGAGGAGTTAATAGACTTGCACCGCCTAGAGCGTCTCGTGTTTTACGAGAGAAGCCCTCCAGAGAACGCTGTAAAGTTGGATGAGGATGTGTACATTAAACCCCTATAGAGTGTCTTACTAATCGCTCAATACTCCAAAACACTCTTTTAAAACTCGTGCTGAAAGGGCGCGAGCCATAAACTGGCTTAACCCTGCCCCTCCTAATGGCTTCCATAACCGCCGACGGCGTCAAGTCGTCTACTTCTATGTAAGTGTAGGCCGCCCCGATCTCCTCGGAGATGTGGGCATCGCTATTAGCGAGACCGGGCTTACCGAGTAGTTGCGCGGCTCTTATAGCCTTTAAGTTCGCCCCCTTAGTAGCAGATGCATTCCAAACTTCAATTGCATCCCAGTCACTGTAATTAAGTACTAAGTCACCAATGCCGAGGCGCAACACGTCATAAGGGTGTGCCGGCACGACTAGACAGTTCTCCGCGTGCGCTTTTTCAATAAGAGCATCTATTCTCCTAGGGAAGTTGATTTCTCTCTCACAGTATAGTAGTATATCGCCTTCATCACACCTAACCTCAACACCAAGTATAACTAGCGGAAGATCATCTCTAGCACCGCGATACTTAAAGGCCTCTACACTACCGGTGAACGTATCGTGATCAGTTATCGAAACTACCTGTATCCCCCTTTCTCGTGCTATATAGAGAATCTCTCGTGGAGAAGCCTTTCCATCGCTACGTGTAGAGTGCACGTGTAAATCTGCTCTCAGTAACATACACCACCACTACTAGCACTACTCCATATATTAGTCCCAATATTTTTATCCTAAGTGATACACTTAGTCACGCAGAAACTCAGCTACTAGTGAATCCAATGCAGAGTATACTCAGAGTTGAAGTTGACGCAGAGAAGTGTATTATGTGTAAGTACTGTGTTATGTACTGTCCTACATTTGTGTTTACTATTGTAAACAACAAAGTTACAACTGATAGCTCTAAGTGCATTGAGTGTTATGGGTGCGTAGCACTCTGCCCCACTAATGCTATTCGAATAGAGTACTCGTCGCCTAGCTAGTAATAGGGTTTGAGTTCGCTACCACAGAATGGGCATTTATAGTGCACTTTTCTCGCGTCAGCTAAGCAGAAGTATGCTTTAATGTTATTGCTTAGACACTTGGGACAGTAGTAAATGTTCTTTAAATCATAGCCGTGGAAGAAGTCCAGAGTCGTGGCGCACAGTATGCACTTCTCAGTAGTCCAGCCCCTGTGGCCTGACTTGTTAGCACCTCGAAGCAGTCCTATAGTCACTGTGAATCACCCTAATCACTACTAGACTACAATAACTTAGACTTAAAGGGTTTAAAAGTACAAGAGCTCGGCTTAGTGCTGGTAGCGCTAGTGGGTTTCTCCGCTTTTAAAGTATTTCTACATCCCTTACCCATTACAATAACACGGTGAAGTGGTAAGTGCTCATTTTAGCTACTTCAGATGTTCACAGCCCTGAAAATCTCCCCTTGTTCCTCGAAGCTCTAAACAGAGTAGACGCTAGACCTGACATAATAGTATTCGCCGGTGACATGGTAAAGAAGAACAATATTGTCGCGCTAAGACCCGTTATTAACGCCTTGAAACAAAAATTCCCAGACAGCAGAGTAGTTAGTGTTTTTGGCAACGAAGAGTTTCTGGGGTATGAAGAGCTCTACATGTCTGTATACGGAGAGATCACGTGGTTAAATGAGAGCTATTTAAAAGTTGAATCAGGAGAGGAGAAGGTGTGTATAATTGGCACGAGAGGGGCTCTAGACAAGCTAACTACGTGGCAGCAGAAGAAAATGCCTTTACTCGAGAAGAGATATAGAGAGTTGCCTGGCATTATTGAGAAAATGTCTCAGCAACTCAGACTCTCCGAGTGTAGAAAAATAATACTAGTATCACACTATGGAGTAACTTACAAGAACCTAGTAGGAGAAGACCCCAATATATACCCCTACCTAGCCTGTACAAGACTTGAACGCATATTAGAAAGTGGATTAGTAGACCTTGTTATTCACGGACATGCCCATAAGGGATCTATTGAAATCATGAACGTGTATGGAGTCCCAGTTTACAATGTCTCGTTGCCGGCAAGGCGCAAACTAGTACTGGTAAACATTTAAACTATTTAATACCCTCAAACGAGCCAAACGCCGCTATTAGTACTACTACTTCACTTACGTCGTTAAATAGTACTTTACTCTTCCTGAGGGCTAAGTCGAGCTCGTACGTGATCTTGGCACACTCAGGTGTTTTCATATATCCGCACTGCTCCGCGCTCTTAACCCTGTCTAGAAGCTGGGCTGGTATATTGGGCTTTAAGAGCTCCATGTAGAGTGCTATTACACTATGAAAAAGACTCCTCTCCTTCTTGTAAATCTCCTGGAGCCT
>JBMSAO010000070.1:0-22757 GCA_049414425.1 Desulfurococcaceae archaeon | reverse complement strand
AAGAGAATAGCCGTTTTAGTGGCTTTTATGCCAATGCTTGCTGACAACTCCGGTAATATTGGCTCTCAGTCCTCGGCTATAGTCATTAGAAGCCTCGTTACAGGCGAGATTAGCTTGAATAAGCACGATATCTTAATGGTGCTCGCCAAGGAGTTCCTCACTGTTCTATTCATGCTAGCTGTCCTCCTGCCAGTGGGCTTCGCGATAAGCTTCTCCGTGACATACTTAGCGCTCCGCGAAGCATCAGTAGCGGTGAGAGTTGCCCTCGCGGTTTCACTAGCTCTCGCAACATCGTGCTACATATCAGACACTATAGGCTCGCTTCTACCAGTACTACTAGCAAAACTGCGCGTAGACCCCACTACGGCGTCAGCCCCGCTCATAACGACTATAGCAGATATTACCACAGTGACCGTCTACTTCACAATAGCCACTCTACTACTGTGAGAGCGGCTCACTAGGCCTAATCCGCTTAGCTACCTAAGCGAGAAGGGGCTGGGCAGGAGCTCAGCGAGGTTTTTGACTACTAGTTCTCTGCTCTTTGTGCTGTACATGACTACTACAGCGTCGGGATTGAATTCCGCTATTACTTGTCTACAAGCACCACAGGGGGGTATCGGCTTCTCCGTGTCCGCGACGACAGCGACTACTAGTGGCTTTCTACACCCACTAGTCACCATTGAGGCTATAGCGGCTCTCTCAGCGCAGATAGTTAGCCCGTAACTGGAGTTCTCCACGTTTACTCCTAAGTGCACACTACCGTTCTCGCAGAGAATAGCTGACGCGACTCGAATATTACTGTAGGGGGCGTAGCTGTTTTTCAGTACAGATATGGCTCTCTCAATGAGATCCCAGTAGACTCTCTCACTCAGCCGGCTTCACCTCAATAATGTACTCCTCGTCGTCAATATCCCACTTCTCAACGAGGCCTCCCAGTCTACCCACATGACTCGAGTCACTAGTCACTACGAGGCTGGCGCTCCTAGTCTCGCTCATAATGTACTCTCTCTTAGAGGCAATTAGCTGCACTTTGTCGCTAGGCGCTACAATAACAGTCGCTATTCTAGCTGTTAGTGGTAGTTTGAGCATTTTTCTCATGACCTGTACTCTCCTAACAATGTCTCTAGCGAGCCCATCGGCGAGCTCCTCTACGGATATCCTGGTGTCTACCGCCACGACACCGTACTCAGTCTCGCTCACAGCGTACTCCTCGGAGTAGTAAGGAGTGATCTCTACGTCTTCTCTAGTAATAGTGACCTCCACGCCGCCCAGCACGCACTTGTAGACACCGCTTGCTAGTATACTCTTAGCCACCTCGTCACTATTCTCCTCTAGGTGTCTCACGATCTCGCTCATTAACCTGCGGTACTTGGGGCCAAGGGACTTGTACACGGGCTTTACTCTATACCTCCTAATTTCCTCTGCTCTACTGGCTTCTACCACCTCGAAGCTCTTAGTATTACAAGCGAACTTGACAGCCTCGTAGAGCCTCTCGAGCGCCGCCGCGACTTCGGGGCTACTAGTGTATATAACTACTCTCCTCACGGGCTGGCGGAGTTTCAGCCGGGCTTTCATTCTAGCACTAGCCACGGCGCTGTATATTTCACGTAGAATCTCCATTTCTCTCTCCAGCTTCTCGTCTATGAGACTGTAGTCGGGCTCTGGGTACTCTAAGAGGTGTATTGACGGCTCATTGTAGTACTCTCCCAGTAGTGCTTGGTAAATGTACTCTGCAATTAGCGGTGTAACGGGTGCTAGTACTCTGAGGAGCCTGTCTATTACGTAAAACAGCGTGGCGTACGCCGCCATTTTATCAGCGACGTTTTCCTCAACCCACACGCGGGGCCTAATAAGCCTAATATACCAGTGGCTCAGGTCCTCAGTTATAAACTGCCTTATTAGCCTGACAGCTTCGTGTACTCTGTAAGACTCCATTTGCTTCAACACGTCTCTGACGAGTCTATTCACTCTGCTCAAAATCCACTTGTCCTCTACTCGCAGAGAGCTCTCGTAGTCTTGTAGTCTGTGTCTGCGCGGGTCGAAGTTGTCGAGCTCCATGTAGGTCTTAGCAAACACGGCTATGTTCCACAAGACTGAGAGTTCGCGGCGGGCCTCTTCGAGCTCCCTCCACGAGAACTTCACGTCCTCCCACAGCGTGTTGGAGAGGAGCCAGAGTCTAAGTGGATCGCGGCCCATTTTCTCTATGACCTCGTCTGTGCCGACATAGTTGCCCAGGCTCTTGTGCATCTCCCTGCCCTTCTCGTCCAGCATAAAGCCGTGTACGAGGACTACTCTGTAGGGTGCTCTCTTGAACGCTATAACGCCAGATCTGAGGAGCGAGAAGAACCACCCCCTAATCTGGTCTGAGCCCTCGACAATGAAGTCTACTACCGCCTCTTCAGGGCTCATTTTAGCGGGGTGTCCGCGCGGCGCGTAAAACGCCACACCACTATCTAGCCACACGTCGAGAACGTCTGGAACTCTGCGCATTTCAAGTCCACAGTAGGGGCACTTGAAAACTACTCTGTCAATCCACGGCTTGTGGAGGTCGAGCGGCGCGTAGCCCGCGTACTTCGCGAGCTCCTCCACACTACCTACTACTACTCTGTGTCCATTGGGGCAGAGCCACACTGGTAGAGGTGTTCCCCAGTACCTCTGCCTCGAGATAACCCAGTCTTGGAGGTTCTCTAGGATATTCTCGAGCCTGGTGAGAGCCCAAGACGGTGTCCACGCGACTTTAGAGGCCTCTTCTCGGAGTAGCTCCTTGATCTTAGTGACTTTTATAACCCACTGCCTAGTGGCGCGGAGAATAACTGGGGTTTTACACCTCCAGCACACTGGGTAGCGGTGTGCTACACTACTACTGTGCACTAAGTATCCTCTTTCTCTCAGTGCACGTATAATATCGGCGTTAGCGTCTCTCACGTAGAGGCCTGAGACAAAGCCGGCTTCACTAGTAAATCTGCCCTCGTCGTCTACCGGCGAGACTATTGTCTCGTGGAGATTATTCTTCACGGCGACCTCGTAGTCCTCGAAGCCGTGACCGGGGGCTCCGTGAACTAGACCCGTGCCTTCGTGCATAGTCACGTGCTCTCTACTAAGTAAGATCCTGTGGTACTCCTCCAGCCTTCCTTGTAGTGGCATTAAGTCTCTCAGTGGGTGCGTGTAAGTGTACTTGACGAGGTCTCTGCCACTCAGCTCTTCGACAATCTCGTAGTCCTTCACACCGCACTCTTCAGTAAAGGCTCTAAGCCTCTGCTTAGCTACAATCCACTTCTCCCCGCGCACTCTAATCTTCACGTAGACCTCGTCGGGGTGAGCCATTACGAAGACGTTAGCGGGGAGAGTCCAGGGGGTTGTGGTCCAGATTACTAAGTAGGCATCACGCTCTTCTTTAACTGGAAACTTGACGTAGATGCTCGGGTCTTCTATTTCGTGGTACTCCACTTCGTATTCTGCTAGTGTTGTCGCGCAGCGGGGGCACCAGTAGACGATTCTGTGCTCTACGTCTAGTAAGCCGAGCTCTTCAGCTCTCTTGACTAGCCACCACGCCGCGCTAATGTACTCGTTCGTTATTGTGTAGTAGGGGTTTTCCCAGTCCATGAACACTCCTAGCTCTTTAAACCACCTAGTCATAGCTCTCGCGTTTGAGAGCGCAAAGTTTCTGCATTTCTCTATGAAGTTCTCGACGCCAATTCTCTCTTCAATCTCCCTCTTAGATTTAACTCCAAGTTGCTGTTCTACTTTGACTTCTATTGGTAAACCGTGGCAGTCGTAGCCCGGCCTATCGCCCTCTACTCTATACCCGCGCATTCGCCAGAATCTCAGAACACAGTCCTTTAGCACTTTATTCAGAGCTGTTCCAACGTGTGGCACGTCGCTAGATGGGTAGGGTGGGCCGTCTACAAATCTAAATACACGAGTACTCTTCGAGGACTTGGCCTTCACTAGGCTGTATATCTTGTTCTCCTCCCAGTACTTTAAGACAGCGTCTTCAACGCTGTGGGGGTTATAAGCTCCCTCGAGACTCCACTTCAAGTCCTACTACACCAGGCTCACTATAATGACACCAATAGAGCTATTTAAGGAATACTAGCTACTCGACTACTCAGCAAAAGCTCTTTTAACTCAGAGAGGGCTACCGCTACACGGCGTCACGCTAGCAGTGAGATCAGTAGGTACACTAACGTGGCTGCAGCCCCGGTAGCCACGAGTACTAGTATTAAGAATCCTGTCTTGTTGAGCTTGTAGAGAGTCTTCACGTACGAGAGCACTACTCTCTTACCGAGCTTAGACTCGCCGGCGACTCTCCGCTCAAATACATACGGCTCTTCACACACCCTACGAGGTCGCAGAGTGCCCAGTATCTCAACGAGAACTTTATAACCCTCGGGTTCAAGCGGGCTCCACGAAGCCACGAGCTCTCTCCTCGCCGCGAAATACCCGCTTACAGGGTCTTTTACTCCTCTACAGCCCCTTACTAGGAGGCGTGCTAGGAGCGTTGCTCCAATCGACATCAAGCGCCTCCACGGAGTAAAGCCCCTAAAACCACCACCTCTAACATATCTCGAGGCAATGACGACGTCGCACTCTTCAAGGCGCTTAACTAGTCTGGGAATAAGTGATGGAGAGTGCTGAAAGTCAGCGTCCATAACTACAATGGCTTCTCCACTGGCAACTCTAATACCGCTGTGAATAGCCGAGCTCAAGCCCATTTTACGAGGTCTCTTTACAACTCTAACTGGATACTTTGAAGAGAGAGCCTCTGCCACAGCCGCTGTGCCGTCAGGGCTGTTGTCGTCTACGACTATGATCTCGTAGTCCAGGCCTTTCAAGTACACGTCAATTAGTGGAATCAGCTTCTCAATGTTTTCTCTCTCATTGTAAGTAGGAATAATAATGGAGATCTTCACCGGCCTCAAGCCTAACTACTACTCTTATCTAGCTACTAGTTGAAGGTACCTTAAGCTGGAGTCTCTGCCGAGAAGTGCGAGTAGCGGCGCGGCCCGGGGCCCGCTCTCTCTCCCGGTGAAGACTCTGTAGAAGTACGCGTAGAAGCTCTTAATGGCGTCTTCACTACTTAGCTTTGACGTCACGGCCATAAAAGCCTCTTTTATACTCTCCTCTCTCCACGAGTCTAGTGATGAGAGGCGCTCGTAGAGATCTCTGAAAGCCTCTTTGAGAGCACTCGGCACAGTAGAGGTCATTTTCTCGGCGTCGCTCAGCGGCAAGAGCTGTACTCTCAGCTCGCTGGGCCCGTACTTCTCAACCCACCTACCAGCCCTCTCGAGGATTCCTAGCACTCTCTTAAGCCCGTAGGCAGTGGGGTTTTCTCCTAGATGCCCGCTCGCCCTTAACCTCGCAACGCCATCACTACTCCACTTCTCTCTCGGAACGATCTGTGCTAGTATAGCTAGGTGTAAGTAGGGTACTTGCTCAGGCATTTCGCGCGGAGGCTCTCCGCGCGGGTAGCTGAGCTCATAGCTCCTCGACAAGACTACCCTCTCCTCTTCACTAGTGGCTCCCTCCACGCCGTAGTAGATCCTCTCGGCCCTGTAGTAGAGGCTGTAGTACTGTGGGATCTCGTGGAGGGCTACAGTCAGCTTCTTCATAGGCGGCGTCTTGAGGACTAGGAATCTGAATACGTGGGGGTGAGCGACTTCGAGCCACTCTCTAGGCGTAAAGCCCAGGAAGTCACTACTACCCATGTCCACTACTCTCCCATCGGGAGCTCTCCACTCAACCCACTCGTAGGGCAGGCCTTCCGGCGGTGTTATGTTGAACACGTTGACTGCTAGGTCTACGCAGCTGTCTCGACTACCTCCGGGCATTGCGTGGTCTTTGCCATAAGGCTCAAAGTCTACTCCGAGAGACCACCACACTCCAACCCACTCAATTCTCCACATCAACTTCCCGTTCTCGAGCGAGGCCACTCCTCGGTGTCCGCAGTTCCTACACACGTACTCCACTTGATCCTCGTCTACTATTCTAGTTGACTCGGTCGTGTCTATTCTCCCGCACTTCTCGCAAGTAGGTTCAAATGGTATCCAGCCCTCCTCGTAGGGCTTGCGACCTCTATACTTGTTCAGTACAGCACGCACTTTCTCCCTATTCGCGATCACTAGCTTGGCGAACTCTCTGAGCCTAGTTCTGTAGAGCTCGGTTGTGGTCACGACCTCTATCTCGCCGTCCGTGAACTCTTTTATAAAAGACCCGAAATCCCCCCAGTAGTGCTCAACCCAGTTTGCGTGACACCCCTCTGGATCAGGGACTCTTACTAGAGGCCAGCCAGTGTACTTCTCACCGCCCTCTCTAAACCTCTTGACTTGCGCCTCTTTACCCTTCCAAGAGTCCTGCGTGTAGAGCGTTAAGTACTGTTTTACTACTAAGCCCCGCTTCTGGAGTATTCTCCTCAGAGCTTCTGGTATAATAACCTCCCCCCTGAGCCTCCCCACGTGCTGAAGCCCGGAAACTGAGAGCCCGCCATTAAACACTAGTACACTACTACCCCTCTTAGTGAGGCTCTCGTAGAGCTTATCAGCTAATTCGTCAATCCAGTGCTTAGTCAAATCCCCTAACCTCAACCTCGTAGAGCTATATCGTAGATTTTACCTGAAATAATTTTAAGTCTCTTGTGTAGTTAAGTGGAGTAGCATTATAGGGCTACTGGAATGGCGCAGAGCAGAGAGGAGTTCTTAGAGTGGCTTAGGAGTATTGAGAAGAAGTGGCAGGAGAAGTGGAGAGAAGCGCGCGTATTTGAGGCTAGTCCGAAGTCTGGGCTCCCCAAGTTCTTCATCACTGTGCCCTACCCGTACGCTAATGGGCCACTACACATAGGTCACGGGAGAACCTACACTATAGGCGATATTATTGCGAGGTACAAGAGGCTTAGAGGCTTCAACGTCCTCTTCCCCATGGCTTTCCACATAACTGGCACTCCAATAATAGCGTTCTCGGAGATGATTAGTAGAGGCGACGAGAAGACAGTAGCACTCTACAGGGAGTACATTGGCCTCTACGTCGAGGACGAGTCTAAAGTAGATGAAATACTGGAGTCCTTTAAGAACCCGCTAAACCTCGCAGTATTCTTCGCGGAGAGGATTCAGAGAGACTTCGAGGAGCTCGGCTACAGCATTGACTGGAGGAGGAAGTTTCACACTGGCGAGCCGATATACCAGAAGTTCATTACGTGGCAGTACTACAAGTTAGCAGAGAAAGGCCTCATAACTCGCGGAGACCACATAGTCACGTACTGTCTGCTACACCAGCAACCAGAGGGCGAGGACGACATTCAAGACGCCGATGTAAATCCCGTTGAGGTTCTGGAGTTCACGGCTATTAAGTTCAAGCTGGAAGACACAGGAGAGTACTTGTTAGCGGCGACTTTGAGACCAGAGACTCTCTTCGGCGCTGTGAACTTGTGGGTTAACCCGCGAGCAGAGTACATCGTGTTTGAGTGGCGCGGAGAGAAGTACATTGTTTCGAGCGAGGCTCTTGTCAAGCTGAGGCACCAGCACTCCGAAGAAGAGTTCGTAGTGATCAGGACGGTGAGGGGAAGCGAGCTAATTGGGAAATACGCTGTGTCCCCGCTGGGCCAGAGACTAGTAGTCCTGCCAGCTCGATTCGTAGACCCTGATAACGCTACCGGCATTGTCTACTCGGAGCCTAGCGACGCCCCCTACGACTACGTGGCCTTAATGGAGCTGAAGAGAGATCCGAGCGTTCTCAGAGACTACAGGATAGACCCCTCTATTGTGGCTAGTATTGAGCCTGTAAAGATAATTGATGTCCCCGGCGTAGAGGGTCACCACGCAGAGGAGGCTGTGAAGAGAGCTAATATAGTCTCCCAAGATGACTCCAGACTAGAGGAGGTGACTAGTGAGGTTTACAGAGAGCAGTTTTACAGGGGGGTTATGAGGGTCGAGAACCCAGAGTTCAATGGGCTCCCAGTGAGAGAGGCCCGCGAGAGGCTGAGAAGCAAGCTCTACGCTCAGGGGCTGGCCACACCATTCTACGAGCTTAATAGAAAGGCGTGGTGTAGGGCTAAGGGCAAGATCATTGTTGCAAAGATCACTGGGCAGTGGTTTATAAATTACAATGTAGAGTGGCTGAAAGAGAAGGCGCGTGAACTACTACTCCGAAACGAGCTGGTAATAATTCCCTCTAAGTATGCAAAGCAGTTCCTAGATGTGTTGGAATGGCTTGACAAGAGGCCGTGTGCTAGAAAGCGCGGTATTGGGACTAAGTTGCCCTGGGATCCCGAGTGGATAATTGAGAGCCTGAGCGACTCGACGATATACATGGCGTTTTACACTATAGCCCACACTATCAGAGAGGGGGGCACTAAGCCCGAAATGCTAATACCACAAGTCTTTGACTACGTGTTTCTAGGTCAAGGCAACGCTAGGGAGGTCTCAGCTAAGAGTGGTATATCCGCAGAAGTACTAGAAGAGATGAGGAGAGAGTTCACGTACTGGTATCCTGTTGACCAGAGGCACACAGGTATACCACACATTTCAAACCACTTGACTTTCTACATACTCCACCACATAGTGCTCTTTCCGAGGGAATACTGGCCCAGAGTAATATCGCTGAACGAGACGGTTATCAGGGAGGGGGCTAAAATGTCGAAGAGCAAGGGCAATGTCATACCACTGAGACACATAGTCACGAAGTACTCAGCAGACCTCTTTAGACTGTACATTGCGTGGGCGGCTGAACTAGACAGCGTTCTCGACTGGCGCGAGGCCGAGGTTTCGCGAGTAGTAGACAGCCTCGTGAAGTTTACTAGTATAGCTAAGCAAGCAGCAGAGGCGACGTGCACTGAGCTGGAAGAGGACTTGTTCACGAAGTGGTTTAAGAACAAGTTCGCTGAAATCGTCGCCAAGAGCACAGCTATGCTGGAAAACATGGAGATCAGGAAGTACGTTCAGCACGCCTTCTTCGACATGCTAGCACTAGTAGACAGGTACAGGGACTTCGAGGGCTCACGCTACATCTGCGGTGTGAGGAGCGTCTTGAAGGAGTGGATTACACTGCTAAACCCAGTAATTCCTCACTTAACGGAGGAGATTGATGGCTGGCTTGGAGGCCGCGAGTTCCTCTCTATTTTATCGTGGCCCGGGTTGAGAGCCTACGAGGAGGACTTAGTCGTGCTAGTAGACAATATTGAGCGAGTAGTCTCCGACATCAGAGAGGTCATGGGGCTCTTGAAGAAGCCTGCTAGCAGGGTCTACATTATAGTGGCGCCCGAGTGGAAGCGTGAAATAGCGAGGCTTGTGCTCAGTGGTCTTGACTTGAAGTCTGTGATTGAGACAATGAGGTCTAAGTACGGATTAAAGGGCCGTGAAGTAGAGATCGTTGACGCCTACAATACTTACAAGAAAATGGACAAGTCTGAGCTGGAGAAAATAACTAAGACTACGAGTAAGCGCGAGCACGAGGTCTTAGTAGCCGTTAGAGAGTACTTGAAGAGCAAACTAGGTCTAAGCGTTGAGGTGGTCTGGGAGGAGGAGGCTAGGCACAGGAGCATCCCCAGAGCAGAGCGTGCACTACCACTTAAACCAGCGCTCTTTATTGAGTAGTGTTCAAAGCGCTTAGCGCGCGATCTACTACTTGTACTCACTACTAGGAGGCGTGATAGTGTGCTGGTACAGAGGTGTAGTTGAAGCCGGTGTTCTCATGGGGAGTAGTGTGGTGAATTCTACCTTGAGGAGAGAAGCGGCAACTGATAGAGTAGTCGAGCGCGAAGAGCTCTTGGCTATATCCAGCGGAGTAAACATTCACGTGCACGTCTACGACTCCGAGTACTCAGATCCGA
The DNA here is from genome assembly GCA_049414425.1 of Desulfurococcaceae archaeon. GTDB lineage: Archaea > Thermoproteota > Thermoprotei_A > Sulfolobales > Desulfurococcaceae > UBA285. The sequence continues at coordinate 12,937 of JBMSAO010000070.1, read as the reverse complement.
GGGCTCGAGGAGCGGAGGTCTACTAGCTGTTCTGAAGGCAAAATTATTAGAGGTGGTGAAGTCTGGTTTTGTTAGCTAAATATACGTGGTGGAGACGCTAGTGAAGAGAGGTAGGTAAAAGTGCTCGGAGAGCTAGTCGTCACTTTCACAGTATACTTCATACAGCTACTAGCTATAATGAACCCGTTTGCAGTAATACCGACATTTATCTCTCTCGCTCAGGCACTCGAACCCAGTGAAGTGAAGAGCATTCTGCGCAGAGCAACAATTACTGGTCTAGTAATAGTACTCGTGTTCACGCTTCTAGGTAATTATATACTAGAGGTCTTCAACATCTCAATACCCAGCCTCAGAGTCGGCGGTGGAGTAATACTAATGGTTATAGCCATTGACATGCTCGGCGAGGAAGTGCGCACTAAGAAAATGTACAGCGGGGACATAGCAGTAGTGCCCATTGCAACGCCTCTAATTATAGGTCCGGGTACAATAACGACAATTCTACTACTCACAGCGGCTAAGCCCGGCGACCCAGTAAACCTAGTCCTGGTCCTAGTAGCTGGAGTAGCGGCCTGTATTGTCTCGTTTAGAATACTAGCTCTAAGTAACATATTCGTAAAGTACTTGAAGGCGTCGACTGTGAGAGCACTCGGCAGGTTCATGTCTCTAATTATTGCGGGAGTAGCAGTTGAAATGATAGCTAGTGGAATAAAGATGTACTATGAGGAGATGTTTAAGAGCTAGGCGCTCATATAACACTACTTAGGAGTGATGAGGAACCTTGGGTTATTGACTGGGTGATGGAGGCCCCGCATAGCTGATCACTTCAGCACTGCGGCGAGATCGTCAGGTATAAAAACCACGCCCTCTAATCTCTCATGTCTAGGTGGGGGAAATGGCGAAGTACAGAGTCAGAATAGATCCTAGAGAGAACTGCATATCAGACATGGTCTGCGTCTCGATATGCCCGGACGTCTTCGAGATGAACCCAGACGACAACAAATCACAGATCGTAGCGAAGTACAGAGAGGGCGATAACATAGCAGCCGGCGTAGTGCCAGAGGACCTAGAGTCTTGCGTGCAAGACGCCTCCAACGCCTGTCCTGTACAGATAATTCACGTCGAGAAAATCGAGTAAGCTCTAGTCGTTTTTTGTTGTTTTTACTAGCATTAACTCTACTCGTCCCCTACAAGTGTTCTCCGCGTTTAAATTCAGAGTTCTCTAACTAGTAGCTTAGAGGTGTAGGTCGCTTGGAGCTCAGCGAAGCGCGCGACTTAGCTGTGAAAATCCTCGCGGAGAGTATTAGGTACAGGACTGTTCTCGGCGAAGACTACGAAGCCATAGTTGACTACTACAGGAGTGTGCTCCTCAATTACGGAGTACACGTGACTGTGCACAGAGTTCCAGACGACTATGTGAAGAGAGCCTTACACGCCAAGTTCAATCCAGAGAAACCGAGATACATTCTATTCGCCAGAGTTGGAAGTGGGAGTTACACGCTACAGTTTAATGGGCACTACGACGTAGTGCCGGCGGGAGAGGGCTGGTCGAGAGACCCCTTTACACCGGTAATTGAGAATGGGAGGCTTTATGGGAGGGGGTCTAGTGACATGAAGGGGGGAATAGCGGCCGTGATCGCCTCGCTTGCGTATCTAGCTCAGGCGCGTGAACCCGAAATTATAGTTGAGGCCGCTTTGGTACCAGACGAGGAGATAGGGGGGCTGACGGGAACCGGGTATCTTGTAAACGAGCTTGGCTCCAGGCCGGACTCAGTGGTAATAGCAGAGCCCTCGGGTGTAGACAACATATACACTGGACACAGGGGGCTGGTGTGGTTTATTGTAGAAGTGTACGGTAAGCAGGCTCACGGCTCAGCTCTCTGGCTTGGCGACAATGCCTTCGAGAAGATGTTGAAATTCGCGAGTAGGTTTATAGACGAGTACAGGGCTGTTCTCGAGAGCAGAGTTAGCAAGTACACTTACGAGGACCCCAACGCCGCTAAACCCACAATAAACCCCGGTGGAGTGCTAATAGCGCCGGGAGCAGTAAACATCGTGCCCGGCGTCTCGGGGTTTAGTGTAGATAGGAGGCTTGTAATTGAAGAGCGCGTAGAGAGCGTTATAGAGGAGATTAGAGAGCTCGTGAGTAAAATTAGCAGTGAGCTGGGTGTAAAGGCGGAAATAGAGGTTATTGAAAAGTCCGAGCCTGCCTACACGCCCGAAGACTCTCTAATAGTAAAACTACTCAGAGAATCCGTGAAGAGCGTTCTCGGCGCGGAGCCCAAGACGACTATATGTGTTGGCGGGCTGGATTTGAGGTACTATTCAGCTGTTGGAATTCCGGCAGTAGCGTACGGTCCAGGCACTGTCGGGGTTGCGCACAAGCCGGACGAGTACATTGAGCTGGTGGACTTGGAGAGGAGTATAAATGTCTACGTAGATCTAGTCGAGAGGCTTGAAGAGCACACTCGTAAACTGCAGTAGTGTTCCCGCTAATTACCCTTAAACACTTAAAAGCGCAGTATTCTCTAAAGCTATTAAAGCCGAGAGTAGTGCTCGACAAGTAGCCAGAGTGGCTGTTATGACGACTAAGATAATGATCGCTGGTTGCGGGGTAGGTGCTGTTAGAGTCGCCAAGTCGCTTGTCGAGAGCGGCTACGCCCCTGTCGGCGTGTACACTAGAGACGACGAGAACTCTCCTCACAGGAAGTATTTAGTTGAAGACGTAGAGGTCCCTGACTACCTCGATGTAGAGAGCTTAGTGGAGGCTGCAGTGGAAATAGGAGCTGAGGCCGTACACCCAGCTTACAGCTTCCTCGGCGATGACCCGGATTTTGCTCGCGAAGTTGCGAGGAGAGGCGTGATCTTCATTGGGTCTCCGCCGAGCATAGTGGAGCTGGCAAGTGACAAAACAGCAGTTAAGATCCTCGCAGAGAAGGCGGCGGTCCCCGCTCTACCCTGGAGGGAGGTTAGTAGAGTAGAGGACATTTATGAGTTCGCCAGTGTACACGGATATCCCGTAGTAGTCAAAGCCATGATGGGTAGTAGTGGCAGGGGCTGTAGAGTTGCGTGGAGTGAGAGTGACGTGGAGAGGGTTTTCGAGGCTGTTAGAAAAGAGGCTAAGTCTGTCTTTAGGGACTCGAGGCTCTACGTGGAGCCCTACTTGGAGAGCGCTAAGTACATTGAAGTTCAAGTCCTCGGTGATGGTGACAGCGTAGTTCACCTCTACGAGAGGGAGATCAGTGCTCAGTTGAAGTGGAGAAAACTCGTAAAGGAGGCACCTAGTCCAACGCTGTCTCAGAGTGAGCGCGAGAAACTAGCAGAATACGCGCTCTCAGTGGCTAGGCAACTGAGATTTAAAGGCGTGGGCTCCATTAGATTTCTCTTCGACCCCAAAAAGCGAGAAGCCTACTTCTCAGAGGTAAGGGCCTCTCTTAAACCAGAACACACTGTTACAGAGATGACTACGGGAGTGGATATCGTGAGAAAACAAGTCGAGATAGCGCTCTACGGGGTTTTAGACCTAAAGCAGAGTAGTGTTGAGCTCCACGGGCACTCAATAGGAGTTAGTATTAGTGCTGAAAACCCGCTGACGGGGGAGGCTTCGCGTGGTGTAGTAGTGAAGTGCAGAGAGCCGAGTGGTCTTGGCGTTAGAGCTGACCTGGGTATTGCTGAGAACTACAGAGTCACAGGCAAGCGGGAGCTACTAGTAGCTGAAATCGCTGTGTGGGCTCCTACACGCTTACTAGCTATTTCTAGGTTAAAGAGGGCTCTAGACGACTTCGTAGTAGAGGGAGTAGCTACTAATACGCAGCTCTTAAAACACTTAATTAGCTCAGAGGAGTTTACTAGTGGAGCCTATACACTGAGATTTCTAGAGGAGAAGGAGAGCTACTTTAGAGAACTAGTTAGAGAGTCCCTGGAATTGCAGTCAGCTACTCTAGTGGCTCTACTAGAACTCGGTGTTAATAGCGTTAAGAAGCTCTACGAGAAGGGGGCGGAGAGAGTAGTGAGCGATGTGAGGAGAATAAGTGGCCTGAAGCGGAGTGCCTGGTACTACTACACGCTACTAAAACACGAGATATCTACTCGCGTTAGGAAGAGTCGCGGCTCCCACTTAAAGCCCAAATAAGTACATGCATATAAATACGTGACTAGGTGGCGTATTTATAAACCCCCTACTTGTCTCAGTACATTTAGAAGGTGATTCGGTTGAGTAGTAAAGAGACCAGGTTTGTACTGTGGCTTGAAGAGGTTGGAAAAGAGGATACACCCCTCGTTGGCGGTAAAAACGCTAACTTAGGAGAAATGATAGCCGCCGGTATACCAGTACCCCCCGGCTTCGCAGTCACAGCCTACGCGTTCAAGTACTTCCTCGAAAAGACCGGTCTAGGCGAGAAGATATACGAAATGCTCAGAAAACTCGATGTGAACAATACTAGAGAGCTCGAGGAGACCACTAGGAGAATTAGAGAAATGATCTTAGCTCAGCCAATGCCGCGGGAAGTCGAAGAGGAGATTAAGAAGTACTACTACGAGCTGGCTAGAAGGCTGGGTATTGAGCCTGATAAGCTACGCGTAGCTGTTAGAAGTAGTGCCACAGCTGAGGACTTGCCAGAGGCTAGTTTTGCCGGCCAGCAGGACACTTACTTAAACGTCTACGGTGCCGACGCGGTAGTAGAGCACGTTAAGAAGTGCTGGGCTAGTCTCTTCACTGCGAGAGCGACGTTTTACAGAGTAGCTCACGGCATCCCACACGAGAAGGCGTATATGAGTGTCACGGTTCAGAAAATGGTTAATAGTAGAGCAGCCGGCGTAATGTTCACTCTCCACCCTGTAACTGGAGACGAGAACGTTATTGTCATTGAGAGTAGCTGGGGGCTGGGAGAATCTGTTGTCGGCGGAAAAGTGACACCGGATGAATTCATAGTTGAGAGAGGGTCTCTCGGAGTAGTTGAGGAGAGGATCAGCAAGAAGACCTTTATGGTTACATTTGACCCGTCGCTGGGAAGAAACATACACTTACACTGGGACGAGGAGAAGAAGGCGTGGATTACAGAAGACGGATTACTCTCAGAGGCCCCGCTAGCCAAGATAGCTAAGCCGGATGCGCTGTCTCTAACTAGGGAGGAAGTTAAGAGGCTGGCTGAGCTCGCGGAGCTTATATATAAGCACTACGGCAGGCACATGGACATTGAGTGGGCTGTGGACGCGGACCTCCAATTCCCGCAGAATGTGTTCATAGTCCAGGCTAGGCCGGAGACTGTGTGGAGTGCTAAGAAGGCTAAAGAAGCTGAGGCGAAGGCGGCTGTAGCGGTAGCTGCGCCTGCTAGAAAGACCGTTAAGCTCTCAGAAGCGAGAGTGCTCGTTAGGGGTCTTCCAGCCAGTCCGGGCGTTGCGGCCGGTGTCGCGAGAGTTATACTAAGTCCAAAGAGCCAGGAGGCCATTGAGTTTAGGCAAGGCGACATACTAGTAACGAGAATGACAGATCCTGACTGGGTTCCACTAATGAAGAAGGCAGCCGCCATTGTAACAGACGAGGGCGGCATGACTAGTCACGCTGCAATTGTCAGTAGAGAGCTGGGTATACCGTGTGTTGTGGGTACTGGTAACGCTACTAAGGTCGTAGCCAGCGGGTTAGAGATCACTGTTGACGGCGGTAGAGGCGTAGTCTACGAGGGCGTTGTCGAGGACCTCGTTAAACCCAAAGTAGAGGTCGCGCTACCCGCGGCTCCCGGAGGCGCCGTCGCGGCTGTTGGTATTAGCCCTGAGCAACTACTCCCACTGTACCCTGTGACGGCTACTAAGATATACATGAATCTCGGCGAGCCCGACGCTATTGAGAAGTACAAGGACCTGCCCTTTGAGGGCATTGGCTTAATGAGAATAGAGTTCGTGATATCAGACTGGATAGGCTACCACCCAATGTACCTCATTGAGACTAAGCAGGAAGACCTCTTTATCAACAAGCTAGCAGAGGGTATAGCTAAAGTCGCACAGGCGGTGTACCCGAGGCCCGTAGTAGTCAGGCTTAGTGACTTCAAGACTAACGAGTACAGGGGGCTAAAAGGCGGCGAGAAGTACGAGCCAGATGAGCGCAACCCAATGATAGGGTGGAGAGGTGTATCCAGGTATATTCACTCAGGATACGCGCCGGGATTCAGACTCGAGTGTAGAGCTATCAGGAAAGTGAGAGAGGAGTTCGGGCTAACAAATGTCTGGGTAATGCTGCCATTTGTGAGAACGCTCTGGGAGGTCAAAGAAGTACTAGAGATAATGGAGGAGGAGGGACTAAAGAGGAGTAAGGACTTCGAAGTGTGGATCATGGCTGAAGTGCCCAGCGTTGCAATACTCGCAGAGAAGTTCGCAGAGCTCGTTGACGGCTTTAGTATTGGCAGTAACGACTTAACACAGCTAGTTCTCGGCGCGGACAGAGACAGCAATATACTGGCTGAAATGGGCTACTTCGACGAGAGAGATCCCGCAGTGCTGGAATCTATAAGAATGATTATTAGAGGCGCTCGCAGAAAAGGAGCTACTGTTAGTATATGTGGGCAGGCTCCCAGTGTATACCCAGAAATAGTGGAGTTCCTAGTCAGAGAGGGCATTGACAGTATCAGCGTCAATCCAGACGCCGTTATATCGACAAGAAGGCTAGTTGCTAGTATTGAGAGAAAGATTATGCTTGAGAGGCTGGAAAAACTAGTAGAGAGGACTACTAAGAAGACTAAGAAGTCTAAGCGCTAACTAAACTAGCTGAGAGCAGAGCTTAAGATTTTTTCTCGTAGTTAACGTGAGAAGGTTAATACAAAGAGGCTTTTTATCAGAATAGCGCTCGCGTAGTAGTGATGACATGACTGCTTCACAAGTAATTTATTAATTTTTAGTTTTACCAATATAAGTTAAAATTGCTAGTATTTCACCCGGTGCTCTTTATGCCGCGAAGAGTAGTAATTATTGGTGCTAGTGGTAGAGACTACCATGTCTTCAACGTCTTCTTCAGGAATAACCCAGAGTACAGAGTAGTAGCTTTTCTACAAACTCAAATACCAGGTGTAGCTGGTAGGAGGTACCCCCCCTTACTAGCAGGTCCCTACTACCCAGAGGGTATACCCGTAATTAGCTTCGAGCTACTCGAAGACGTGGTAAAGAGCTATAAAGTCGACGAGGCGGTGTTAGCGTACAGTGACTTGACTTACAGTGAACTCGGCCACGTACTATCCCGCGTGCTCGCCTCTGGAGTGTCTTTTAGGATTATTGGGCCCTCAGAGAGCATGATTGAGAGCTCTAAGCCGGTAATAGCTGTTCTCGGCGTGAAGACTGGCGTTGGCAAGAGCACTGTCTCCAGGGAAGTCTTACTAGAGCTTAGTAGGTGCGGACTTAGAGTTGGTGTTGTGAGACACCCAATGCCGTACGGTGACCTCGAAAAAGAAGCTGTCCAGGTGTTTGGCTCACTAGAAGACCTCGAGAAATACGGCGCGACAATTGAAGAGAGAGAAGAGTACGAGCCCTACTTGAAAATGGGTTTCAGAGTCTGCGCGGGCGTGGACTACAGCAGACTGCTAAATATCGTGGAGCGCGAGAGCGACGTGATACTGTGGGATGGCGGTAACAACGACTGGCCATTCTACAGACCGGACTTCGCGATTGTAGTAGCAGACGCCATGAGGCCCGGTATTGAAGTAAACGCTTATCCAGGCGAAGTAAACCTCTACTTAGCAGACGCCGTCATAATTAACAAGGCTGATCAGGCGAAGCCGGGTGCAGTAGAAGAGATTAGGAGAAACGTACTCTCGAGAAACCCCCGAGCACACATAAGTGTAGCATTTAGCGAAGTCGAAGTGGACAGACCAGAGCTCCTTGTGGGTAGAAGGGCCATAGTTGTCGAGGACTCCCCAACTGTAACTCACGGCGGGCTACCCTACGCAGCTGGCTACGTGGCGGCTAAGAAGTACAACGCCGAGGTAGTAGATCCAAGACCCTACGCCTCAGAGTTCTTCAAGAAGATTTACGCGGAGTGCCCACACATGGGCCCAGTACTCCCGAGTACTGGCTACACGCCTGAGCAACTAGCAGAGCTCGAGAAGACTATAAATAGTACTCCAGCCGACGCAGTCGTACTAGCAACGCCCTCAGACATATCTAGACTTATAAAGCTCAATAAGCCTGTTGTCCGCGTGTTCTACAGGCTGAGAATAGTAGAGGGACCCACAATAAGAGACTACATAGACATGTTCTTGGAGAGAGCTAGGAGGAGGCTAGCTTAGGCTTAGATACTAGGGTACTAGGCGACGGCAATATTAGGGGGCGGGTTACTACGCGCTGAGGGTATAGGGTGTTTGATTTAATGATGAAAGTAGCTGGAGAAGCCGTGCACACTCCGGACTTTGCGGCTATAACTCAGGGTGTAGTTAGCAAGCTCGTAGAAGAGGGTGTAGTGGCTGGCCGAGTAGTTGTACACAGAGCTATACTCTACCTGCTCGAGTACCTGGCCTCTAAAAACCGCGTACTGGGATTTGCCGGGCTCGAGGAGTTGAGGAGGCTGAGAGAGCTGCACTCCAAGGGGCTTATTGTAGTAGAGTTCTCTGGTGAGAGAACTAGACTTAACACGGAGAGAGAAGAGGACGCTGTAAGCGAAGTCAACAGTATAGTTAGAGAGTGCGCTCTAGCCAGTGGCGCAGTCGTTATTACTGGCGACGAGGTCCAGTACCAGATATGCAAGTCTATGGGCATAAACGCGATACTAGCAGAGAAAAGGACTACTAGGACGCTGGAATTCGAGAAGTACTTTGGAGAAGACACTATGAGTGTTCACTTGAGAGAGAGCTGCGTTACAGTGGCAAAAGTGGGGAGGCCTGGTAGCTGGAAGTACACTAGACTCGACGATAAGCCCCTTACACGCGAAGACCTGGAGAGAATAGCCAGCGAGATCATAGAGGAGGCTAAGAGGAGGAAAGACTCGTTTATTGAAATAGACCGCGGGGGGTCTACAGTAGTCCAGTTAGGCCCCTACAGAATAGTAATTGTCAGACCACCTCTCAGTGATGGCTGGGAAATAACAATTACGAGGCCCGTTAAGAGAATGAGAATAGAAGACTACAACTTACCGCCAGAGCTCATTAAGAGGCTTAATGAGCGAGCAGAGGGGATACTAATAGCCGGGGCGCCTGGCATGGGGAAGACTACTTTTGCTCAGGCCCTCGCGGAGTACTATATGCGCATGGGCAAAGTAGTGAAGACTATAGAGTCCCCCAGAGACATGATCCTGCCCGACGAGATCACACAGCTGAGCAAGAGCTATGCTAGTGCGGGCGAGCTGCACGACATACTCCTCTTATCTAGACCAGACTACACGGTCTTCGATGAAATGAGGACGGACGAGGACTTCAAGCTCTACGCCGACTTGAGACTAGCCGGTATAGGCATGATTGGAGTCGTGCACGCGACCTCCCCAATAGACGCTATTCAGAGATTTATTGGCAGAGTCGAGCTAGGCATGATCCCCTCTATAGTTGACACCGTTATATTCATAAAGAATGGCTACGTTGACAAGGTCTACGAGGTGAGAATAGCTGTTAAGCTCCCTACAGGTCTCCGCGAGGCGGAGCTCTCGAGGCCTGTAGTTGAAGTGAGGGACTTCCTAACCGGTGAGTTGGAGTACGAGATCTATACTTTCGGCGAGCAGACAGTTGTAGTCCCCGTTAAGAAGCTCAGAAAAGCGCCTTCGGCGTGGGAGGAGCTAGCAGAGAGAATTAGAGCATCTCTACCGCAAGCCACTGTAAACGTGACGAGTGATGGTATTATTGTAGAAATACCCCGCGAGGTCTTCAAGACGTATAGGAGGAGAATTAGCAGGTACAGGAAGCTCGCAGAGAAGCACGGCGCTGCACTGAAAGTGGTATTGAAGTAGAAGTGCTTAGGGTAGACTCCTCTCACTTCTCAGCGTAGTCGAGTAGACTTCTTACACCCTTAACTAGGCTCACGAGAGTGGGGAGTGTAAGTGCTTCTCCTAGAGTGCTCTTTGATATCTTGAATTTCCCTGATTGAGTTCTCGATAGCTTCTCGACGTGGACAAAGAGCCACTCGCCAGTGCCAATTACCTTGACGGCTATGTAGGCCTCGCCGCCGGCTCTGCGCGCAAACTCTACTAACTTCTCTACTTGGCACGCTGGGATGTAAATGTCTCTAGGCGTGCTCGCTGTCTTAACCTCGAAGACTAGGACTTTACCCCGGTAAATAGCTACTACATCAGGGCACACCAGCCTCTTGGCTTTACTACCACTAGCCGGGGCTCTCATCACGGCGAAGCCACGAGCCCACAGCTTTCTAGCTAAGTCACGCTCGTGCGCGAAGCCGCGGGCTCTCCTACAGCTCAGAGCATTACACCTCAATAGCAATTTAACACCTAGAACACGCTTTTAACCAGCTCTCCGCATTCGCTACTTTACGTAGGGTGTTACGATGCGTAGTAGAGCTACTCGTAGAGCTGGCTCTCCACTACTCCTGATCTCTGCGTCACTAGTACTCCTGCTACTATTAGAGCTGGGAGTGATCACTCCGCAATCCAGCAATACTACCAGTATAATCCCCGAGTTTTTTCGGCACAGCTATTGAGCTAGTAGCTGACAACATGGGGCCACTAGCACCCGGAGTAGTCGAGCCGGAGGGCTGTTTTAACGTATCGCTTAGAGAGGACATTGGGAGCGTTAGGGGCATATACGCGTGGACTGTTAGCGACGTAAACGGCTCCCTAGTACTCTACAATTACACTCTAAGCGCCCGGAGAGTTAGTGAGAAGGTATTCGAGCTCTGCGCTCCGAGCGATATCGTGAGCGGTGTCTACGACGTCGTAATTGTAGCTAGTGGACAGTACGTTCTCCCACGATCACTGTGGATGCCTCCAAGCACGCTGAGAAAACTGCGAGTAGCTGTTTTCAGCGACTTGCACATAGCGACTGGATCACCCACGCCCAGAGAGGGGGATGTTAACAGAATAGCGGCCTCTGTAGTAACACACTGGATTGACCCAGACCTCATAATATGGGCTGGCGACGTAACAGAAGGTGCTTCTGTATTTGAGTCTCAAGTAGCCCAGGCATACCGCTACACATATCTCTACAAGTACCCTGTTCTCAGCGTTCCTGGCAACCACGACTGGCCCGGCTCCGCTTACGCCAAATACCTAGGCCCCTTGAGGTGGGTTAGAGTAGTAGAGAACAAGCTCTTAATTATAGGTGTCTTCACAGCCCCCCAAGCTGGAGTAGAGGGGGTTATTACACCCGGGGAGATAGCGTTTCTAGAGGCGGCTCTAGTTAACTACTCTCACGTTCCAGTTAAGATCATAGTGTTCCACTACCCAATGTTCTTCTACCAGGGCGAGTTGACTACACGCTACGACGACGAAGAAGTACTCAAGCCATACGCTCCCGGCGTCGCGACTCCAGTTAGTAGGTACTGGAGTCCTAATATGACGGCTTTTAGATACTTGTTGAAGCTCATAGAGGACTACAACGTAACGGCCGTTATAGCTGGGCATATTCACAGAGATCTCTTCGTGAAGTACACGAGCACGAGGACAAACACGACAACGTACTTCATGACTTTTACCTCGACGTCTCACAGTGTGCCGCTGTACAATGGAGTGGGGTTATTCGAGGTAGACTTAGAGACGGGTGAAATTACGTTTCCTATTCAGCCACCCGGATTTACTGGCTTTAGAAACGTCACTCCACCAGCAGCCTCCAACTCGCTACCGCTATGGTTCACAGAGACCACTAGGTTACTAATGAGAGTATTTCACTCAGCAAGTGGGTATAAGGCTGTACTCGAGAACAGGTACCCGTGGTACAGCAACCTCTCAGCAAGACTTCTCTGGGCGTTTCCGTGGACTGCTAGTGGGCAAGTAGTAGTAGAGACTAGTGCGCTGAGCGACGCTACAGTGACCCTTCTCGACAAGCTGTGTCTCGAGAGTAGACTATTCGCGCTAGTAGACTTGAAGCTCCCGCGTGCCTCCGCAGCCGAGATCTCTCTATTCACACTAGAAGACACGTCGCCACCAGTAGTAGAGCTCAGCGCAGTAATACCCGAGATTCCTAGGCTGAACGCGTCTCTCTCACTGTACTTCACACTGCGCGATGCGGATTGGGGTATTAACGTAGAGGCTGTATCAGTGGAGTTTAATGGCACGAGATCCTCTGTCCAGGTAATTAGACCTGTGAGCTATATTAGCAGACATAACAACACCACTCTCAAAGTAGACTTATACGTGAGGGGCACTAATACAACTGTAACGCTACTAAGAATAAGAGTAGTAGACTTGAGTGGAAAGTCCACAGAGAAGCACTACCGAGTAGTGTTCTACCCGCCTCGCGTAGTTCCAGGTGAGACCCCAATAAGCGAAATCACCCCCGTAGTAGTAGAAGTAGTAGAGTCGCCGACACCTACTCAGAGTGAAGTACCCCCATACCCAGTTGAAGTACCCCAATACCCAGAATACCCAGTTACAGCTCTCGCAGTTGTAGTCGTTATTGTCGTCACAGTAGCTCTTGCTCTCACTCTCTACTTGTTGAGAACCAGGAAGTAATTGCACATTCCGCCCGCTCCCACTAATGCTTTTTTTTAACCCCGCCCCCTATTATATTAGCCCTGGGGTGTCTTAATGAAGAAGCTATTAGCACTCGGACTACTCTTTCTGGTCTTAGTAGTATCCCTCTACATACAGAACTACAGTATCGGGCAGGCTGGGAGGACTATTGTAATAGCAGTTGACTTAGCTCACGGCGAGAATGAGAAGTACTTAGGCCACATACAGGGCAATATCACGAGCGTGGCTATTAATGGAGTTGTGTACCCAATTCAGTGGGTGAATATATCACAAGGCGCGACTATAACGAGTGACTTACTAGCTAACGTAGACATACTGCTAATTGGCCAGCCAACA
>JBMSAO010000069.1:0-12932 GCA_049414425.1 Desulfurococcaceae archaeon | reverse complement strand
ACACTAATATCGCGCCTGGAGGCTACTGGTGGGTCTTCCCGAAGCAAGGAGACGGCTTAGTCGTAAACACGGGACTCGGAGTTGTGTGGATTGATAGTAATAATCCACGCAAGAACTTCGAGAACTACGTGAAGCCGAAGTTCCCCGGTAGAGTCCTCCACACGGGAGGCGGGCTCGTGCCCACAAGGAGGCCACTGCCCACTCTAGTCTGGAGAAACGTTATTGTAGTTGGCGACGCGGCCTACACTGTTAACCCTGTTCACGGTGGGGGCATAGGCTCCTCTATGCTCTCAGCGGCTATAGCTTCAAAGCACTTGAACAGCGCGCTTGAAGCTGGGAGTGTCAGCGAGGACTCCCTCTGGCAGGTAAACATCGACTACATGAGGGCCTACGGGGCTAAGCAGGCGAGGCTCGACGTCCTCAGAATGTACATGCAGAAACTCAGTGACGAGGACTTCGAGTGGATTGTTAAGAACAGAATAGTCAGTGGTGGCGAGGTGTACGAGCTGGGCACTAGGGGCGACTTAGCAGAGCACGTAGTACACGCGCTCTCAGCGTTTATAAGACTACTGGGAAGACCCAGCCTGCTAAATCAACTGCGCGTCGTGAGGAGTTACATGAAGAAAATCTCTGAGCTCTACACGGATCAGTACCCCTCTAAGCCCAGTGAGATCAGGGCGTGGATGAGTAGAGTAGAGGGTCTACTCGAAGAGTACACGCGTGTAATAGGGTACGAGAGGGGGTCTCTCGTTAAATGGTAATATGTGGCGGAGTAGACTTAGCGGCTAAGCCCAGTAGGCCCACAGGCGTAGCAGTCGTGAAGGCTACTAGTGATTTCAAACTCGAGTTTCTATTCGTGAGCGAGGTCTACTCAGACGAGGAAATAGTGAACTCGCTTGTAAAATTCGGCACTATGACAGTAGCCGTGGACTCCCCCCTCGCGCTTCCAAGTAGGAGTGCTCTTCGAGAAGTAGACCGCTTACTAATTAAATCGGGCTTCAGAGTCCTCCCACCCGCGTGGAGTTCCATGGCGCAGTTAACACTACGAGCTCGGAGACTCGCGAAGATACTAGAGAACTACGGAATAGAAGTCATAGAGACGCATCCTCGTAGTAGCATTAAGTCTAGTAGTTGTAGTTCTCTACAAGAACTACTCGGAGTACTGGGGGTTGACTTGTCGAGGAGACTTACACGTCATGAAGCAGACTCAGTAGTAGCGTCTCTTGTCTGCATTTACTACAAGAGTAACAGAGCACTAGTTTTCAGAGCTAGTGACGGCGAAATAGTACTACTACCTAGGATTTGTACTTAGCCTCTCCAGTTCCCGCGTAATAATACCAGCCACGTAGCGGAGTTGGAAGTCCCCGCGGATCTTCGAGAGTAGTCTAATGTACCAGGGGATTCTAATTCTAGTACCGGCTGCGTGGGGGTGACCGCCTCCTCCGAGCCTCACAGCTAGGTCTCTGACATTTACACCTCTACTCCTAAAACTAATTTTACCATCACTAGACACGACGGCTACGACATCTACTCCGTAACGCCCCATGACGTAGGGGGCTATGAAGCTACTGTCAATGACTCTCTCGTCTCTAACTACCGCTACTCTGTGAGAGCTACTAGTATTCTTCATATAGACTACGAGCTTGCTCGACAAGAGGCTTAATTCTAGGTCTACGTGTCTCTCTACTTTAGAGTCAAATTCGCTACTCCAGTAGTAGCCGTTGGCAATGTATATGAGTACTCTCCTCTTCCACGAGTCTTTGTCTCCGCGCCTCACGAGTCTAATGTAGTAGGGGCCTAGCCAGTGGTCAAATCTCCACAAGTCACCCGCGCACACGCCTCTAGTTAGTTGCTCCACGAAAGCGTAGTCTACTTGTTGCCTTAGGGGTTTAGTGTATTTTGCTACAACTCCAGTAGCGCAAGTAGACCTGTCAACGTACAGCTCTACGCCGGTGCTCTTAATGCTACTAATCCAGTCCTCGTCCCACACGTGGTGATCATACCACGCAACCTCAACTCCGCGCGTTCCCAGGTACTCGAGCCTCTCCCTAATCTCTTCGAGAGTGCTCGAGTTCACTCCGAGATCTGTTATAACAACCCTCCTGTACTCTCCAGGTGCGAGTCGACTTAGTACTCTGTGCAGGCTGTAGGGTTCAGTGAAGTACACTGTGCTCTCGGGGTTATCTCTCAAGTACAAGTAGAGACCCGCGGCGGCCACGCCGTCTGTATCTCCATGAGTAATAATGACCTCCACTAGCGTGCCACCGAGCAAGTCTTGGAGTTATAGTCTATGTTGAAGCCTGCTTTTTAAGCTGATTTTAACCCTGTTCTGCAGATTTATAAACCCTTAACTCACGATCCTAACACTGGGATCAAGTGTGAGCGAGGTCAAGACGGTTAAAGAGAGACTACTCGAGTTTCTGAGACAGCAGTTAAAGCCTCTCATGCCCAAAGAAATCGCCAGACTGACAGGACTAAACTACAATACTGTTAGAGCTAGACTTCACGACTTGAAGAAAGAGGGCCTAGCTGAGAGAGTAGAGGAGGGCTGGATAGCTAAGAAGTAGTCTGCGACTACGTGGATTACGAGTTTTTCTCGACTCGTCCTTTTAGCCTCCTCTACTACTCGCTGTATATGAATTCGAATCGAGGTGGCTGAGCCTAGTGTACACAAGGGGCTTCACTGCGGAGTTCACTTGGAAAATGATTAGTGACCCGCTATACGGCTACGTTTACTTTAACGTAGAGGTCGAGGAGCCTATTATCAACACACTACTCCTCCAGCGACTCAGGTATGTAATGCAGCTCCAAACAGCACACCTAGTCTACCCGGGTGCTGTTCACACGAGATTTCAGCACAGTCTCGGAGTTCTGTATTTGAGTGGAATAGTAGCCGAGGACATGGCTTCAAAGCTACTATCTCTCTACGGAGAGCACGTATTAGAGGGATTCACCCCGGCTACTCTAGTAGAGGCTACTAGACTAGCCGGCCTCTTACACGACGTGGGTCACGCGGCTTTTAGTCACGCCTTCGAGCACGCAGTGCTGTGGAGGAGAGAGCTTCCTCTTGAAGTCGCTAACCACGAGAGAATAGGATTTAAACTCGTAGACCAGATTCTAGGAGACTTTCTCGACAAGGCTAGTAAGACGCTACCGGGTCTTAGAGAGGCTCTCTACGCTATAATAGGTTCTGGTGAGCCGCGAGGCGTGCTGAAGTTATTTAGGTGGATAGTGAGAGATGGCCCCTACCCAGTTGACGTCTTAGACTTCTTGAGGAGAGACAGCTACTACGCCGGCACGCCTGAATACGGCCATGTCTCGTATGAGCGCCTCTACAGAAACACCTACCCACTAGTGAGTGGTGATAGAGTAGCACTAGTACTAGACAGAATAGCACTAGGCGGCTTTAGGCAGTACATGTACGCTAAAATAAGCATGTACGAGCATGTTTACTATCACAGTGTGTGCAGGTCTTTTGACAAAATACTGTACAGGATTCTCGAAGAGCTCGACGAGGAGCTGGGCTTAGCGCGCCGCGTACTAGATATTCTCAGGGGTGAGTCTAGAGGGTACTTAGAACTAACTGACACGCTACTCTACAGTGTAATGATGAGAAAAGCCCTCTACGAAGATCACAGTGAAGTAGGGAGGCTCTGCCGCAGACTACTCGTAGAGAGAAAACCAGAGTTTAGGCGTGTGGGTAGAGACGTAATAATCTCTGCTAAGAGCCCGGAGTTCACGTCAATAGTCCTTAGACTTGTAGTTAATCGCGACTACAAGCAAAAAGTAGCTAGCGATATTGAAGAGTACCTAGTAGAGCGCGCGAGGGGCTTGGACTTGAGTCGCGAGGACTTGTGGGTTGACGTGCTAGACGTGACTCCGCTACCCAGGTCGCTGATATACCCCGGCGGGGAGTCACCAGGCCTCGCGCAGGTATTCTACTTGGGTAAGAAAGTGGGCAGGGGCGTTGTGATCAGCGAGGAGTACAGCGTTTTGCGCGAGGAGTTTCCGCTAGAAGTGATCTTCAGGGCTTACGTCAGGAGAGAGAAGTACGAAGCCGGCCTCGAAGCGAAGTTCTCGCAACTCCTACTCGACGCGGTGAAGAGTGTTCTCGGAATAGTGGAGAAGCGCGAAGTAAAGTTAGAGGAGATTATAAGTAGCGGAGACGTAGAGAAGTATAAGCTCACAATGTGAGGTGTACTCGAGTGAAGGTGATACTCTACATTACACCTAGGCCGGAGTACTATAGAGTAGCAGTTCACTTGTACAGTGACGAGGGGAAGCTCGTCGAGAGCACTACTTACGAGAAAGTGAAACAAGTAGTCTTCGAGGAGTGCACTGTGAGATTGAGTAGTCAACTAGTACGCGACGAGATATTTATCGTGGCGGACGCGGAAAAGATCTCAGTGGACTTAAAGAGCGAGAGCATACTAGTTATTAGAGGCGTTAGGGAGCGCTCTGCGAGGTAGTGTTCTTGAAGCTTGTAGTTGGAGATTTCAGAGTTGAGTCCTCTAGGAGTAGAAGTGGAAAACACGTGCTGGTCAGTACTCTCCTGGTGTTTAAGAAGAAAGAGGGGCTCGTGCCGTATACTAAGTGCCTTCTAGCCGAGAGCCCCACAAGTCCAGTGTACAGAGTTGGCAGCGCTAAACTCGTAAAACTACAAGTTGGCAGCGGAGACCTCATAGCACACGTGCACCTAGTTAAGAACTTTAAAGAGGGTGTTAAGGGCTATATAAGTGTGTATAGCTCTAGAGGAGAACTCCTTTACAGAGCTAAGTATAGTAGTGGAGTCGTGAGGTATAGTAAGGGCAACCCCGTTTACGCCTGGCTTGCAAGAGTAGTCCTAGATGCCGCTAAAATCCCCGTTAAAGCTACTTATCTAGGTGATGAGAAGTGAGCGAGCTAGTCGTGCTCGTTGAGAGAATGATCAAGGCGTTTAGGAATCTCGGCTGTTTTTTCTTTGAGAGTGCTGAGCTACAGCGAGTTAGAGATCTCCTCGTTAAAGCCGAGATGGAAAAACTCGTGGAGGTAGGACCCGTAGACGAGAAATACCCCTACATAATGGCAGTAGTGGCTTCTCGTAGAGGGCTCGAGCAGGAGTGTACTAGTAGAGTAGAGTCTCTACTAGCTCGTGGGAGTATCTCGCAAGACGAGTATAAGAGGTATAAGAGAGAGCTCGTCGAGCAGTGTATTACCAGCATGGAGAAAGAGCGCGTCAAGGAAATAGTAAAAATACTAGAGGAGTACTTAGCGAGAATTAAACAAGCCGGGCCCTAAGCTCTCAAAAGAGCTATATTTCTCAGCACGTCTGCTACGTCTTCGCACTTGTCAGCCGCTTCTTCAACGAGGTCCACTATTTCCTTCGCCAGTAGGCACATAGACGTCTTGGCTAGATCACAGTACTTGTAGACCTCTCTTAAAGCACTAATTCTCAAGTCGTCTACTTCCTCTTCATACAACTCTACTTTATCGCAGATTTCCAGTACACTCTTACTGTCTCCGGCTACTAGTCTACTCGTAGCCTCAATTATGAGCTTATATGCCTCTACTACTCTACTCGCCATTTTAACTAAGAGTTCTAGTAGAGTGCGCGGAATACTATTGTACGTAGCGAGCTCTAAGCGCCTCGTCCACGCCTTAGCTCTCGACGCTACGTCGTCACTGACAAGTATGAGTCTCGTGAGCTCTTCTCTATCTACTGCGTGGAAAACTCCTGTAGCGAGATCCACGAGAATTCTCCTCTTGACGCTATCAGCCTCGCGCTCTAGTCTAAAGACTTCGCTCCACTCGGCTTCGAGAGCCTGTTTGTCATTACTACTATACGCTACTAGAGCTCTATGCGCGTGCTCGAGTACACCGAGTACTAGTTTAGCGTGCTCTAAGTAGAGTTTAAGCGTCTCTCTTTCTCTTACTCGCGAGATCCAAGTCCACGTCGCCAAGGACTTCACCTCACAATATAGCTGAGTATAGAATAGTATAATATGCCTAGACCAGCGGCTATTGGCAGCGTGAGTATCCAGGAGAGCACTACTAGCAGTACTGTTCTCATGTTTAATTCGCGTCGCAGACTCCTAGCTCTAACTATCCCCACGCCAAAAGTTGCGGCGGCGCTAGCGTATGTTGTTGAAATGGGTATTCCGTAGCCAAATAGTATGTATGGTATTGTAGTGAGAAACCACTGAACCAGCGCGGTGCACATAGCCTCTCACAGTCCGCCGAGTGGGTCGAGTCTAGTTATCCTGTAGCCCACTGTACTTACTACTCTCCACCCCATAACTAATCCGCCTAAAACTATAAATACCACGCCGTAGAGTGCTGGGAAGTGAACATCACTTATACCTAGTCCTAGAGCGTGTAGTGTTAGAGTCGTACCTCCAATTACAGCTAAGTAGACGCCTGTAGCGTTAGCCACGTCATTTGCTCCAATACCCCACGCGTAGAGCTCGGCGAGGGCTAGGCCTAGTAGAAGCAGGTGCTCCGGGTGCACGTAGCCCTTTAAGAGTTATCTGTAGAGAGACATATATACTCGCTCTCAGTAATCTATATATTTCACGGGGCTTCTATATACAGATATGTACGCTTGATCAGCATTCCTGGCCCTCATCAAGACTCAGCACAGCGCGCTTCATCACTGTGTAGAGTAATTACTCTGAACTACTTTAAAGGAGGTCTACTACTCCGCGCGAAGGCGCCTACTCAGCGGCTAGTCTCTCGTAGAAGTAGAGTGAGACTAGTGCTGTTAGTAGAGCGTATATTACCATGTAAAACGGCTGTGTGAGTAGTGCTATGTAGATGTAACCTCCAAGTGCCCACATTAACCCAAATACCAGCCCGAAGACCCCGTAAGCTAGTGGCCTCTTAGAGGGCTCTACTATTACTGCTACTGAGGCTCTCATCACGCTCTCTTCAGAGCACATTACAATACCCCAGGGTATAGCTGACAAGTAGAGCAGTTCGCGGGGAGCGTAGACTACTAGAACTGTGTATAGTGGTAGTAAGAGCGGTATTCCAAGTAGTAGTTTTAATCCAATTTTGTCAAATAGGACTCCCAGTGGTATTGCTACCAGCGCGTTGACGAGCATAGCCAGTCCGTAGAGTAGCCCTATCTCCACGTCGCTTATAACACCTCGCGTTTTTAAGTAGTATGAGGCTATAGACCAGTGCATAAACCCGAGAGCTAGTATACTAGTAGCAGTAATGTAGAGCCAGAATCTCCTCGAGTAGCCTCTTAGAGTAATAAGACCTCGAGTACTTGGAATAGACTTCGGAGCGGGGTAGAGTCGCCACGCAATTAGGGCTAGGAGTACTGCTATAACACCCGGTACTAGTAGAGCTAAGTAGGCTACTCTGTAGCCGTAAAATGCTAGTAGAAAACTAAAGAGTAGTGGCCCCATGAAAGCGCCCAATTGGTCTAGGAGCTCGTGTATACCAAAGCCCTTTCCCACACCAATACTCTCAGAGACCTCGGCTAGTATGACATCTCTAGTCGGAGCTCTCAGCCCCTTACCGAGCCTGTCAATAACGTAGAGGAGGACTACGAGCTGCCAGGTGGGCGCGAGACCTATTACTGGAATGCTCAGAGCTGTTAACAAGTAGCCTAGTAGCGTAGAGCCCCACAGGACGCGGGGCGAGCCGCGTGCACTCGCAATATACCCGGAGATCAGTCTAAATACGAGCCCGAGGAACTCCCCAACGCCAATTAGTGCAGCCGCTATAGCAGGTGCTGCTATCTCTGCGAGGTACGCTCCACTAACAGACCTACCACCCTCGTAGACTATATCCGCGAAGAGAGAGACTAAGCCTAGTAGTAGGAATACTACTAGTACTTCTCGGTGACTACTATTCAAAACTAGGCACCTTGTAGACTCTACCAGCAGGGAATTTTTTAAAGCTTACACTGGGATTTTCTTAGAACTAGCTGAAAGGTGCTTACAATGAGTGTAGAAGTGTCACTAGCTAGGCTTATCTCGGCTATTCGAGAAGGTAGAGTAGAGAGTCTTGTAGAGGAGTTGAAGAAAACTGGGAGCTTCACGTTTCTCTCTTACAGGTTGCCGAGAAAGCCTGTGAAGGTGAGAAATCCGCGAAAAGAGCTCGTAGAGCTAAATCCGGGAACTCACAGTAAACTAGAGTACGCGCTATTCAAGGCTACTATTGAAGCAGCTAGGAGTGGGAGAGTACCGGTGTTCAGAGAAATAGCTGAGCTTGCAAGTGACTACAAGGCGACTGCTAAGTACCTTGTTGCTCTCAGTGAGAGTGGAATTGTGGTGTTTCCAGATCCTGAAAAGGCCTCTAAACTCGTTGAGGCCACTAAGGCTCTCTCTGAGAGCAAGTACAGGAGGAGGGTTACGAAAGCACTAGACCTCCCAGTAGTAGTGAATTTCAAGCTACTCGAAGAGAACGCTACTAGATTAAACTGCGAGTTCAGAGAGGCTAAAATACTGTGTTTCTTCACGTCACATAATGAGGAGAGAGAGCAGGATAAGTTGCAAGTAAAGATCTTTAACGAATACATATCGCAGTACACTAAGTAGTCGAAGAGCTCACAGTAGTCTTTGCCACTTCGTAGTGCACTTCACTAGTACTAGGCTCGACTTGAAGTGGAGTGTTGAATACTCTCGCGGGCTTAGCTCTCTCTACTAGGTACCTCGACCTGTAGCCTTCATCACCTAGGAGTCTAATGCTCTCGAATACGTGTGATCTAATGGCCTCTCTACTAGTGTAGAGGAGCACGTGGCCGGGGGCTACAATGATCAGGCCGTCTACTCTACTTAGTAGACTCGTATAGGGGACTACGGCGTCATTAAAACTCTCTACGACTACTACGTCAACGCCTCGCGAGATTTCTTCGAGGCACTTCTCCAGATTCTCAGTCAGCTCCTCGAAGCGCAGGTAGCCGAGGACTTCGTCAGCAGTGCTCTCAGCACTACTAAGAGTCTTCGCGAGCTCTTCTACTACACTCCTCATGCGTGGAGGCGTCTTCTCGAGGTTTTCTCTAATTACGAGGTGTCTTGTAGTACTATCAGCACAGTCTGTAATCCGGGCTAGTACTAGTGTCTTCGCGAAGTCCTCGTAGCTCTCTAAGTACTCAGCTACACTACTACTCGAGTAGAGACTTCTCGGTGCTAGTGCGAGCGCTACGGGATTAGACTTAGCAATATTGCTCACTACTCCACGCTCATAGTACGCTAAGACGTCATTACCTACTAGTACTCTCAGCTCAAAGCTCTTTACTAGCGTTCTCGGGCTGAACCACAAATTGTGTGCCGCAACAGGCTTGTAGACAGCGAAACTAGACCCAAGGTCTCTCAGAGCTCCAGTTAAACCGAGAGTAAACCACGTCTTACCAGAGTCTTGTGGTATGAAGCCGCTTACTACTATAACGCGCGCCAAGAACGCTCCCTCTAACTCTAGGAAGATTTAAGAGTTTTCAGAGGCATTATTAATTACCCAGCTGGGTAGTACTGTACTCAGCGGCTCTAATCCAGTAGTCAAGCGGCTTCGTTAGTGCAGTGTGTAAGAGGGTGCATATTCCGTGACTAGTATAGAGGAGTACAGAGACTACGCGTTTAAGCTCACTTCTGGTTTTACAGTGCTTACTGGGCTACTAGGCTACTTAGCGGAGACTAGTTACAGAGAGTTCTTCGAGTCTATTACTAGGCTTGCTCAGAGCGAGGAGTACAGTTACATTATAGTCTCGTTTTTCACCATACTCGCTGTTCTCTACTTGTCAACTAGGTATATTGGCTTCTCCTACGGCTTTAGACTCAGTAAAGTCGTATTTGCGAGTGTACTCTTAGTTCTCGCTGTGGCTATTTTCAGCTTAGCGAGAGTAGACTTAGAGTACAGAGTGCAGTTAATGGGGCTGAGTTTTACTTGTATATTCATAGCGCTCTTAATGCTAGTCTACGAGCCCACTACACTCAGCGAAGCAGTAGTGCTCTTGACGCCACTACTGCTAATTCCACTACCAGCTAGACTAGTAGACTCCCTCACGCCAGTGCTCTCGAGGTATATTGGTAAACTAGTTGGAGTAGTAACTGGAGTGAGAGTTATCGAGTCACCGGGCTTCACGCAACTAGAAGTCACTACTCCTAGCGGCGAGACTGTTAGACTGAGCGTGGAGGCGGCGTGCACCGGCATTGTAACCGCTAGTTCTATTCTCGCTATCACACCACTACTAGTCTACATTGCGAGCTTCAGTGTAGATAAATTAGCGAGAAAAGTAACCATCTCACTGCTCTCTATTCTCACAGCGCTCTCTATTGGACTACTAGGGAATTTCGTGAGAGTTCTACTAGTTGTCTACGCAGCTACAAGGCTCGGTGCTGAGCAGGCGTACACGTTATTTCACTACTCTCCATCGCTAATTTACTCACTACTCTCAGTGCTCGCGGCTTTCTACCTCGTGAGGAGGTACTTGAAGTTTAAAGCGTACTGGTCGAGAACAGTGCACGGGGAGCTAGCACTGGGGGCTACGTGGGAGTATGTTGCCGGGGTACTCCTACTAGTAGCTATTGCTACGGGTATTATTAGCGCAGGACTGCACATAGTGAGTACTAGTACTGGCAGTTTAAACGCCGTAATTAGTGCTAGTGACGTCGCAGACTACTTGCAGAACCCAGCTAAATACCTTTCAACTAGTAAATTGAGATTTACTGGCGCTGTGTACGACTCGTTTTTAACTAGAGTTCTAGGAGCACTCGCAACGTACAGAGTTCAAGCAGTGTCTCTTGGAGAGTACTATACTGGGTACATAGAAGTTGTCGACACTCCAGCGAGGCTTCACACGTGGGAGTTGTGTTTAACTCTTCAAGGCTACTTCGTCAAAGCGTCTTGGAGTAGTAGTATTGAGGGTGTAAAAGTGCACTTCATACTCATTGAGCGCGGGAAGTGGAGAGGTGTACTAGCGCACGTAATTATACCAGTCACTATTAGAACTCCGAGTAGAGAGTACACAGTGTACACGAGAGTATCTCTACTGGGAGCTGGTAGTGAGAGCTTGGCTGATAAGCTCTCAGAGGCCCTGCTCTCAATTATACGAGAACACTCGGTTCAAGTAGATTCTAGTGTAGATGGGAGTGCCCTGCTCGCTGTTCTCTCGCAGAGTTTAACTTTTATACTGGGTGCTCTCTTCACATACTCCATAGTAGTGCTTGCATATAGGTTGAGGCGTGGTCTACGTGGCTGAGAGTAGTAAACTCGACTTCGACGAGGTTCACCGCGAGGTTAGAGACGTAATATCGACTATTTCAAAAGTCTACGTGGGGAAGCAGGACTTAGTTAAACTCAGCGTAGCGGCTCTCTACAGCGGAGGCCACGTCTTAATAGAGGGCTACCCCGGCACGGGGAAGACTCTACTAGCTAAAACACTCGCAACTATTATTGGTGGTACGTATAAGCGTGTTCAAGGACACCCAGATATACTGCCTAGTGATATACTGGGCTTTCACATGTACAGAGTTACTGGTGAGAGAATATTTATTGAGGGCCCCGTCTTCACGAATATTCTCCTATTCGACGAGCTCAATAGAACTCCCACGAGAACTCAGGCAGCTCTACTAGAGTCTATGCAGGAACTTCAAGTAACAGTTGACGGTGTAACGTACAAGCTACCGAGACCCTTTATGGTTATAGCTACACAAGTCCCAGCAGAACACGCGCACGGAGCATTTGAAGTCATGGAGACACTCGCAGATAGATTTGCTATCTCTGCGACTAGTTACTACAATCCACTAGAAGAGGAAATAGAAGTCGTGAAGAGAGCTGATTACATTTTAACTCTACCAGTAGAGCAGGTCACTACCCCGAAGAGGGTATACGAGATCTCGGGGGGAATGCATGAAATAGTACACGTCAGTGAGCCCGTAGTGGAGTACATTGTGAGACTAGTAAACTACGTGAGGTATCACAGAGCAGTAGCGTACGGCCCCTCGCACAGAGCGACAATACACCTCCTCGGGATGAGCAGAGTCACGGCGCTTATAGACGGCAGAGACTACGTAATACCCGATGACGTTAAACAAGTCTTTAAGTCAATACTAGTTCACAGGTTTAGAATAAAAGAAGAATTTGAACTCGAGGGGGTTAGATCGGAGAACATTGTTGAAGAAGCATTAAAAAGCATACCAGTTCCAAAGTAGAAGTGGCTATAGAGGTTTCAAGAAAAAGGGGGAGTGTGAAAAAAGACTACTTCTTTCTGCGGGTTATGTAGGCTAGTAGACCTCCACTAGCACTAGCTACGAGTACTGGTACTAGTATTGACTCCGGTATTGGGTAGTACGGTGGAGTAGTCGTGAAGTAGAGGTCTATGTAGTAGTCTACAACTCCATCTTCTACTTCGAACCACGTGTTACCGGGAACATCTGTTATAGCGTCTAGCGCGTCTGATGCTCCACCAATATCCCAGAAGCCTCCGCCA
The DNA here is from genome assembly GCA_049414425.1 of Desulfurococcaceae archaeon. Classification (GTDB taxonomy): domain Archaea; phylum Thermoproteota; class Thermoprotei_A; order Sulfolobales; family Desulfurococcaceae; genus UBA285. The sequence continues at coordinate 514 of JBMSAO010000069.1, read as the reverse complement.
CCACCAGCGTAATTCGACCAGCCCCTGCCAGTAATGAGTGATATTCTGAAGAAGAAGCTTCCATCACTTGGTGGTCCTCCAATAGTATCCCACTTAACTCTGAACTCAATAGCACTCTTAGTCACGTCTGCTCCTACTAGAGAGTCAGCGTCTGTCTTGAAGCTCCACGTCGAGTCCACAATGTAGAATATGCCTCCCCAGTTAGCCTGCAGAGTGTCAGTAACCTGCGTCCTACCTTGACCACGGTATCTCGAGTCAGCCAGGTTAATTACTACTTGGAACTGCCAGAGAGCGTCAGGGCTGACTCGGGTATTCGAGTCACCCGCAAACCACTGCCCACCTGTAGTAGTCCCGTTTCTGTTTATAGCTATTGCCACTATAGTGCCGCCATTATCGCCAATATTGAAGGGCATGCTGTTAACTACTATGAGGCCGTAGAGGTAGTTCTCGTCTCCCGTTACTCTGAACTCTATTAAATCGGCCCTCGGATCAGGGCTCGCGAAGTCTGTTCTCT
>JBMSAO010000068.1:0-14006 GCA_049414425.1 Desulfurococcaceae archaeon | reverse complement strand
CCTGAGATTATGCTGGCCGCTCCCAGTAGGAGTGGTGGGTTAATAGCTCTAGCCGCGGGCGTCGCGATCACATCTGTTCTGGGTAGCTCGTACGCCTACAGTGTGTATGTAAGACCCCTCACGAATTTGTGGGGGAGCGCTTTCTGGGCCTCGCTACCCTTCTCCGTGTTGGTCGCTACTTTCGCCTTCTCGAGTATTATGGGTGGTAGGCTCTACACTAAGAAGGGGAGTATTAAAATTCCCGCACTGCTCAGTATGCTTCTAACAGGGGGTGGGCTTCTCCTCTCATCACTTGTTGAGGTGATTAACAGCCCTCTCTGGCTGGTAGTAACCTACGGAGTTGTAGTGGGGTTGGGTAATGGGATGGGCTACGTGCCGGTTGTAGCTCTCGCTAGGAAGTGGTATCCCGACAGGGCGGGCTTGGCTACGGGCATCGTAATACTCGGCTACGGTGGTAGTGCTCTCGCCTTTGCACCCCTCAAGGCCTACCTAATAGACCTCTTCGGCGTTGGCCTGACCTTCGCTATAGTGGGGCTGATATCCTTCGCGGTCGGCGTTCCAGCCGCTATTATAGTGCGCGACCCTCCACAGGAGGTCGTAGCCTACTTCAGTAGGTTTGCAAAGGGTAGAGCAGTAATCCCTAAGAGAGACTACAAGCCCGAGGAGGCCGTTAGGACTCTCGATTTCCAGTTGCTGTGGATTAGCTTCCTGCTCACGGCGGGTCGCGGGTTAATGCTCATAGGCCACATGGCTAAGCTAGCCGAGCTAAACAATATACCCAACCCCCCTCTAACTGTGAGCGTTTTCTCCCTGATGAATGCGCTGGGGAGACCGCCAGCTGGCTGGATTTCCGATAGGCTTGGGAAGTTCGGAAGACCCATAACCATGGGAATTTTCTTCACAATACAGAGCTTACTATTCTACGCACTATCAACACCCCTAGCGGAGATCCCGTGGCTTTTCTACTTCATAGTCGCCGTGCTGGGCTTTATCTACGGCTCAGCGATAGCCCTCTTCCCGGCGGCAACAGGGGACTTCTTTGGGCTCAAATACCTATCGGAAAACTACGCACTCGTCTTCATCAGCTGGGGAGTGAGCGGACTAGTTTTCCCAACACTAGGTGGCTACATTAAGGACTTAACAGGGGGTTACTGGCCGGTTCTAGTACTGTCAAGCATTCTCAGCGTAGCAGGAGCAGCGATAAGCCTGTACTTGAAGAAGCGCCTAACACTGTACCTACAGTAAACCACGACCACCGACTTCATTTTTAAGGCCACGTCGTCTCGCTATTACGGGGACTCCGCTCTCGACCCACTCTTACACCACACTACTACCACCACTTCAAGGCTGAGTTCTCCCGATTCCTGACTACTGATCTAGGGTGAGCAGTGCTGTTAGATCATGTTTCTACTTACTTCGTAATTACAGTCTCTAAATCCAGCGCTTACGCTGATTATAGTACCCGATAACTCCGAGTGCAGCGCAGATAATTAGTGCTACTAGTGGCGCGTCGCCATTAAAATTCCCGCTCAGCATGTAGTATTCTCCAGTTAAACTATATAAACCTGCTCAGCCCCGTGTTCGCTGCGGTATCTCGATGTTTTAGAGGTATAGTACTAGTATTCCGAGTGCTACTAGTACTGCGCCAATAACGGTATTAGCTCTAATACTCTCCCCGGCTATTAACCTAGTTGTCCACTGAGAGAGTACTGGTGTTAGTGAGGTAGTTATTACAGTAGCTGTTACACCAACACTCCATATCGCGTATGTGAAGAGGAGTCCACCCACCGTGAGGCCTAGTACTCCGCTGAGAGTAGATGCCAGTATGAGGTTTCTGCGCGAGTTGACACTTAAACCTCCCTCTACTTTGAGACCGATAACCGTGAAGATAACTCCCACAGTCAAGAAGCGCATAGCTGTTAAACCAATGAAATCGTAGTAGTTTAACGCTACTCTTATTAAAGTCGTCCCCACGCCCCAAGACATCGCAGCCCCTAGTGCGAATACTATTCCTCTTAGTTTTAGCGGCGTCCTTTTGTTTGTTAACCCGGCTCCTACTATAACCCCTGTGAAGGCTAAGATAGACCCCATGATCACTGTTAACCCCCACTTCTCGCCGAGGAAGAGCGCTGAGAGGGCTGAGGCGACGAATATGTAGGTGTAGCCCACTACTACTGCTAGCGACCCACCTAAAATTTTAATTGCCTGCGCGTAGAGAGCGTCTCCTAGTCCAGGGCCCAGTAAAGCCGAGGTAATGGCTACTAGTAATCCAGTATCGGAGTCTACGTGTATATTTCTGAGAAAAACTAGTAGTGGAATCGAAGCTACTAGTGCTCTTAACCCCGCGAAGACTACTGGCTTAACATCTCGCGAAAACCTAGATATAATTGCCGGGTTTAAACTCCAGACAGTACTAGCTCCCAGCGCTGCTAGTAGACCCTCTATCAACTAGTAGACACCGCTCTCACTAGTCACCGGGGTGAGTTTAAAGTAGGTATTACGCTTTTAAACACAGCGAAAAGCAACTAGTCGATGCACTTAGAGAGCAGTGTAGTAATGGACTTCTCTACGAGCTCCCAGTCGACTCTGTAGTTGTAAGTTAACTCGATTTCTCTCAGCACTACTCTAATTAAGCCTGCTCCTCTCACGAGGTCTTCGCAGTTCACACTACTAGCGAGTGGGCACTCCTCGTCGAGTACAATACCTCTCTCCTCATCGTACACTAGTGGGTAGACTCTACAGCCAGCTGGCCGATCCTCGTAGACTAAGCACTCATTGCTGGGTCCTAAGAACACGCACTTACCGTTTACATTGAGGAGCCTGTAGAAGCCCTCCCGCTTAGTGTAGAAGTTCCTGTAGCCCCTCCTCTCTAATTTAATAATGTCGCTGCGCGTCAAGATCATTTCTGTGTTAATACAGCACTTAGCGCACTTCTTGCAGAACTCGTTGTCTTCGAGCAACTAAGACACCCAGTTAAACCACTACGTGAACTCTAAACTCCAACGTCTTAATATCGCTACTGCAATAGTATAGCTACTAGTAGACAGGTAGAGTGGTTTTACGTGGAGTCGGGGAACACTATTCTACTCACTGGTTACAGCTACTACTCAAAGTACTGGTTTAATCCAAGTGGCGAAGTAGCTAGAGCACTGGACGGAGCTGTAATTAATGAATACAGAGTCGTATCGCGGGTTTTCCCCGTCTCCTTCAGAGTAGTAATCTCGGAGTTGCCGAGGCTGCTCGAAGAGCTAAAACCGAGGGTTGCTCTGGGACTGGGCTTAGATCCCCGCGCGAGGCAAGTACAAGTAGAGCTCGCAGCAGTTAACTACGCTTATAGTGAAGTAAGCGACGTAGATGGCGCTAAGCTGGATTTCAGGGAGATAATTCCGGGTGATCTTCGAGTAGTCTACTCTACACTCCCAGTCAGAGAAGTAGTTGAGATCTGTGGAGCGAGGAGACTGCTCCCAGTTAGACCCAGCTTGGGGACTGGGCTATTTCTCTGTAACGTAGCTGGGTATCTACTCATGAAGTACGGAGTTGAGAAGGGGGTTCCAGCGGGGTTTCTCCACATACCGCCATCAACTGTGAACTTAATGCGCGGTGAGACAGACTACGGTGTTCCACTAGACACTATTGTAGAGACCGTGGAGTGCGTGCTAGAAGTAGCAGTTAAGAGCTTTAAGCACTAATTCCCCCTATAGTAGGGCTGTTTCGGAGAGTTCACATAGAGCAGTAGACGTGGAGTACGTGACTAGTAGTAGTGTACTACTGCGGTTCAAGCTGTTAAATTAGAGTAGAATGTCCTAGAACAGACCACGTGTAGTGGGTGTTTTGACCACTGATCTGGGCTCTAGAATATATGTGTGAGCAATTAGTATGTGTAAAGTGGTGGTGAGCTGTGAGCTCAGAGGAGAGGAGGGGTGAGGCGCGAGTAGACATCAAGAAGCTAGATGAAATTGTAAGTAAACTCGACGACGTTGTGAAGCGCCTCGAGAAACTTGATATTCCAGAAGAGAAGAAAAAGGAGTTAATTGCTACTCTAGAAGACACTATAAACGATCTCGAGGACGCGATCACGGGTTTAGAGAGGCGCTGTGATGTAGAAGAGTTGAAAGAAGTGGGTAACTTGCTGAGAACGCTTGGAGATGTCGCGCGAGACGTCCTGGGATCAGCTATTAACAAGTTCACTGAGATAATAGATGGAAAGAGACTTGGAGAAAACATAGCGGCTCTCTACAACAGCTTGAAAGGCTCTGGTCTACCTGATCAAGTAGTTCAAGACGTAGTTAAAGAGTACACTACGAGAGTGCTGAGCTCTATACCCAATATAGCGGATCTCGCCTCAAAATTCCTCTCAGTAGCTGAAGTGAGAGGTAAGAAAGCAGAGAAGGAAGCTGAGAGAGAAAAATCACAGTAACAAGAAGAACTCGCTCAGCACTACTAACTACTAACAGGTATTTCGATGAGTAGTAGAGAAAAGAGTACTGATGTGCTCTCTATTCTCGAGAAGCTCTTGTTGAGAATAGAGGAGATCTCTAGTAGACTCGACCGCGTGGAGCGCTTACTGAGAAGGAGTCGAAGTGTAGACAGCGCGGAGTATTTAAGTAGATTACTCAGTGTAGTAGAGGGCCCTTTTTACCTAGCACTACAGTCTCTTATTAGAGTGTGGATAATACTCTCTAAACTAGGCCGTGTTGATCCAATAACAGAGGCAATAATATATGTTCTCTCAACGTGTAGTGCTCTAAATATCATGGAGATATATCGCAGAGTAAGAGATGTGCGGGGGAGGGCTTCTAGGAGAATTATCGCTAGCAAACTGAGAGTTTTAGAGGCTAGTGGAGTAGTAGTTAACGCTGGGACTATTAGGAGGCCGCGGTATGTTCTGAGAGAGTGCTTAGAGGAGAAGTCTCGGTGAGAGCTCTAAGGGCAGTGCTACTACTCCTATTTACGCTCACCTCAACTCTAACTAGAATTGCCGTGTGGTATACTGCCCTCAGAGTGAAACTCTGGGTTAACTACCACTACAATTTACTGAGACTGCAACGAGAACTCAGACGTAGAGGTGTTCCGAGAGAGCTGAGAGAGCACGTTGTTAAATTGTACAAGAAGTACTACAAGAACTCGCTACTGGGCCTCTCCATTAAAGCACTAGTTGCGAGTAGAAGAGCCGCGAGAACTACCTAGGTGTTACTGCACAGTGAGTAGTTGTGCGAGGATTTTAGTAATGTGTGGTTTTATATCTAGTTCTAGTAGTCGCGAGGGGTTGCCGATAGACTCTTCAAGCTGTTTTGAAACAGGTATGTTGCCTAAGTACTTCACGCCGAGATCACTACTAGCTCTCTCCAGCTCACCTGCACCCATGTTTTCAACTAAGTAGACTTCACTGTAACCCACTTCGCGCAGTATACTCACTAGTTTACTAATACTGTGCCACGCTAGTCTACTCGGAGTTGCCACGACTAGTGGTTTAATTACTCCTCTCAGCGCGTAAATCAGCTCCAAGTGCTCATCACTAATTCCTGGTGGAGTATCCACCAGTAGCAACTCGAGATCACCCCAGTTGACTATAGAGAACACCTCTCTGAGAGCGCTCCTAGCGCTCTCCCCTCTGAGAGCTAGTGGTAAGTCCCTCGTGTAGGCTACTATAGTGAAGTAGCTTAGTAGTCCAATACGGTGTGGTGTAATCCCCCTCTCCTCCTGGTATTTAACTTCTTCAGCTCTGAGGCCCAGAATTACGTGTGTTGATGGGTTAACGAAGTCTAAGTCTAAAAGCCCGCAGGGAACACCAGTACTTGAAGCGTAGAGTGCTAGTAGAGTGGACACAGTGCTCTTACCAACACCGCCCTTACTGCTGAGAACTACGTAGACGTGCTTAACTTCTGAGAGTGTTTTTAGAGCTCTTAGTAGGCGAGGATCGCTCATAGCGGCTCAACCGAGACCTCTGATATGCCCCTGCCTTTGAGTAGAGTGTAGTCTACACTACCACAGCGTGGACACTTATAGTACGCGTATATGGCCTCCGGAACGAAGTGAATAGCTTCTCTCACATCTTCACTCATATCGCTGGGGCTAATACTCCACTCAAAACCACACACATTGCACTTTAATAGCGGGTACTCCTCGACTAGCTCGACTTGCTCAACTCTAATACCATGCTCGCTAGCTAGTTCTTTAAGAGCGTACTCTAAGATCTCCTTGTCAATACCCTGTAAAACACCAATAGCAACTCTGAGCCTCTTAATACTAGAATAGCCCTGTTGCTTAATGTAGAGTACTATAGACTCGGCTAGAGCCCACTCGTGAACCAAGTGTAGCACCTTGTACTAGCTACCTGGAATTATAGAGTACACTGCGATTTTAAATTACTTTTAAACTCTGAACCCCCCATATGTGGAGAACTAGGAAGAGGTGTTTTAATGAGTACTACTAAGAGTAGTAGAATTGAGGGCTTCTACAAGCTTCCACTAGAAGAGAGAGCTAGAATTGTAGCAGAGTGGGCTGGACTCACAGAGGAGGAAGTTAAGACTCTCCTAAACTTCGGCAACTTACCTCAAGACACAGCTGTGAGAATGATTGAGAACGTTATTGGAGGAATGACGTACCCCTTTGCCGTCGCCGTTAACTTCCTCATTAATGGAAGAGACCACATAGTTCCAATGGTTATAGAAGAGCCGAGCGTCGTGGCGGCTGCCACTAACGCGGCTAGAATGCTGAGGTATGGTAAGGGTATTATCGCGGAGACGGGTCCTCAGGAGATGATTGGACAAGTACACCTAGTTAAAGTTACAGCCCTGTACGCTAAAGTAGCTAGGGTACTCGAGCACAAGCAGGAGATACTAGACTACGCGGCTCAGCAGGATCCCGTGCTAGTGAAGCTGGGTGGTGGGCCTAGAGACTTGGAGGTTAGAGTCGTGGAGACTAGTAGAGGTCCAGTTGTAGTGGTTCACTTAATTGTAGATGTGAGAGACGCCATGGGGGCCAACGCGGTGAACACTATGGTCGAGGCCATAGCGCCCCTCCTCGAGAAGATTACTGGTGGAGAGGCCAGGCTGGGAATAATTTCTAATTACGCCACGAGGAGAATTGTGAGAGCCTGGGCTAGGACGCCGGCTGAGAATCTCGGTGGGCTTGAAGTAGCTAAGCGAATTGAAGAAGCCTCGATACTAGCGGAGGCAGACCCCTACAGAGCTGTTACTCACAACAAGGGAATCATGAATGGAATTATAGCCGTGGCTCTAGCCACGGCGCAGGATCACAGGGCTATTGAGGCGGGAGCTCACGCCTACGCGTGCAGAACAGGCGTCTATAAGTCGCTCAGTAAGTGGGAGGTAGATGAGGAGGGCTTCTTAAACGGCTACTTGGAACTGCCACTGCAGGTGGGAACTGTGGGTGGCGCGACTAGAGTACACCCAGCCGCCAAGATAGCGCTAAAAATACTCGGTGTTAGCAGCGCTAAGGAGCTGGCAGAAGTAATGGCGGCTGTTGGTCTAGCCCAAAACCTAGCGGCTCTCAGAGCGCTCGTTACTGAGGGCATTCAGAAAGGCCACATGAAACTCCACGCGAGAAACTTAGCGATAATGGCGGGGGCTACCGGGGACCTAGTGGACAGAGTCGTCGAGAGAATGATTAGAGACGGCAAAATAAGGTACGACTACGCTAAAGAGCTTGTAGAGAGAGCACTACGCGGAGAGCCCATTTAGCCAGCTCACGGCACCCCGCAGAGAGCGATCTCCACTAGTTAACCGAGCGTTTTCTGCATCACTCCTACTCCAAGGAGGTGTCCAGTGAGAGAGACTCTAAAGGAGTATATTAGCGAGCTCCGCGGGCTCTTAGCTGGAAACGTCGGTGTAATGGCTATTTCGTGGCTTCTCTTCTCGCTTACAGGAGGGCTCGTAAGCCCCTTCTTCGCGAAGTACGCTAAAGACCTCGGAGCCTCGGACATGGACATAGCCTACATAAGAAGTATTGGCATGCTCGCACTCGCACTCTCACTAATACCCGGTAGTCTACTGACAGACTACATTGGGAGAGCGAGGACAATTATAATTGGGACTGCGTGTGTAACAATTGCGCAATTTCTGTACGTTGTAGTGCCGGATTGGAGGGCCTTTCTCTACGTCTACGTATTTGACCAGGCATCGCACTTCTACCAGCCAGCACTCACAGCTATAGTAATGGACTCTGTACCGAGGGGTAAGGAGTTCAAGGGGTTTCTCGCATTAAACGTAGTCACGAGTATACCCAGCCTCTTCATGCCGTTTATTGGTGGAGTTCTCTACGAGAAGTACAACGCTACTGGTCTCCGCGTGGGCTTCTTAGCTAACGGCTTTACGGCGCTGGCTGTGCTAATTCTGAGAATTAAGGCCCTAAGAGAGACCTACACTGCGCGTGATAAAGAGCTCAGCTCGCTTGTACTTGAACTAGCCGGCTACAGGCCACTACTAGTAAAAACACTAGAGCTCTACGTGTACACTTCTATACTACTACAAGTAGCGGTGGGTGTGTCTTCTACTTACGGAGCAATATACGCTATGGATGTACTCGGCGTCTCGAAGCCCATGTGGGGCGTTATTAGTAGTGTAGGGATGCTCGGCGGCGTAATGTCCTCGTTGCTCCTACTGAGATTTAAGAGAACTAATGCTGTCTCTATGGCTGTTCTCGGCTCACTAGGAATAGTGTCGAGTGCAGTGCTCTTCGCGCTACCCTACTTCACGGGCAGTCTAGTACTAGAGATCCTCGTAGCCTCTTCGCTTATTGGCGCCGTTTCCTCGAGTATGCACGGATCAGCTATTTCAGCCCTACTGACTCGCATGCTACCAGTAGAGGTGAGGGGTAGAGCTATTGGCATTCAGAGAATTCTAGACAATATTGGCGCCTCTATAGCGTCACTAGTAGCTGGACTACTCTACACTACTCTAGGACCCGGAGTAGCACTCCTAGTTTCAAGCCTAATTGGACTACTCAGTACAGTGTACTTGTACATTCTAGTTAAGCATTCTAGTTAAGAGCGAGTAGCAATAGCTAACACCACAGCGAGAGACGCTACACAGACTAGTAGCTGAAGTGTCGTAATAAAGAGCACTACGTCTACCTCGCGGCAACTCCCCCTAATAGCCCTCACGGCTTTAATAGCCAAGTGCGTTACACTATAAGACCTCTCGTAGGGTGGTAGTAGAGTCCAGTCACTCTGCACTCTCGCAAAGTTCTCCTTGTAGACGCCGTGTCGAAGCCCTCGGAGAAAGAGCAGTAGCTCTAAGAAGTAGAGTGTAAATGAGAGTACAGCGTACTTCTCCATATTCCAGTATATGGCTAGCGAGACGTAGAAAGCTCCAATTCCATACGTGAAGGAGTTCCCGGGGAATATTTTAGCGGGGTATCTATTATACCACGCGTAGAAGACTAGTACTGAGGCTATTACTGGTAGTGAGAGGTATACTACATCGTAGTCTCTCCTAATACCAGCTAGTAGCGAGATCACTGAGAGCAGAACTACTGCCTGCAGGGACTCGAGACCGTTGTAACCCGCAATCATGTTAAAGGCGTTACTAGCCCCCACTACGCCAACCGGCACTACTAGTAGTGAGTAGAATAAGCCGAGGTCTAGTACTCCGAGTAGAGGTAGTTCCACCACAGTGTGCCCGGCTTTAACGGCTACGAGTGGTAGTGATATTGGTATCGTGAAGAGCACTCTCTTAAACGGGGAGATCCCTTTCTTCCAGCCCAGTAAGTCGTCAATGTGGCCTACTAGACCTGCTAGTAGTAGCGTAAGAGTTACTGAGAGTAGTGGAATAGAGCTCTTATCGCTCTCGAGGTACACGTCGAGTGCTATATAGCAGAGTATTCCAAAGACAGAGGAGAGTATAACCCAGAGCCCCCCACCCTCCACAGCGTAGTGTTCACCCGGTTTATTCATGTCTCGACCAACAAAGCCTAGTCTAGCTCCCGTTCTCAGCCACCACTCAAGCGTGATTTTAGCCAGCGTGGCCGAGAACGCTACTGGTACTGCTAGTTTTAGAGCACTAGTGATCTCCATGGTCTTCACTCCACGGCGTATTGAATATCGCGTATATTTCGTGAGCTCTAGTCTCGCCTACCCCCTCGACGCTCATGAGCTCGTAGACAGAGGCGTTTGCGAGAGCTCTCAGAGTCTTGAACTTAGCGAGTAGTTTTCTAGCTAGTATCGGCCCAGCCGCGCTCTCGGCGACATATAGTATTCTCTCGTTTAAGCTCATAGGCTTCTTCTCAACTCTCAGTCTAATAACGCGCTTCTCTCCCTGTTTACCCAGGCTCTTAGCTTTAGCGGCAATCCACGTAATAGTCGCCTCTTTGCTGGGTGTGAAGAGGACTGGTATACCCATGTCCAGTATTATTGTGTCTAGTACTCTCAGAACAGCGTGTATTCTCCACTCTCTGTACTTCTCTAGTTTCCTGAGATCGCCCTCAACTACTATTAGTGCTAGGTGGTCGTCGCGCTCAGCGGCTTCGAGTAGCAGCCTGCTCTGATCCCATATTCTGTTATCTCTAATACTATTAGCTAAGTCGTCAACGGTTTTCCTCTCAACTAGAATACTCCTCCTACCTGGAGGCGCGACTATGAGGAAGTCGCCTACAGGTAGCTCTCTAACAGCTACTCGAAGCCCTTCACGTGCCAGCATAGTCCTGAATTCTGGGTGTTTTGAGTCCTCTCTACTATCAATAACGACGTCTACTGGTATTAGTGGCTTAATACTCATAATTCTCTCTCCATTAAGTAGGCGTCTCTACTCGGATAATACTCCGGAATAACCTCTTTAACCCTAAAACCCAGTTTAGAGTAGAGTCTCAGCGCGGGCTCGTTGTCGACAGCTACTTCGAGCACTGCTCTCTTAGCGCCGCGAGATCTACACTCGCTCAGAGCTCTCTTCAACAACTCTGCGCCAATGCCTCTTCTACGCCACTTCTCTCTCACAGCTATTGAGTCAACGTAGCAAGTGTCTCCCCGTATAGTCGCGAGGACGTAGCCAACTACCTCTTCACCACACTCAGCAATGTAGAATATGGGCTCTAGTAGCAAGTACCACTCGAAGACGCGCCTAGAGTAGCGCTCTTCCGGGCTAAAACACTCGGCCTCGATTCTCAACACTTCGCGCAGGTACTCGCGCTTAAAAGGCTTCACGGCGCACTCGCTGGCACTCACACTCTAGATCTCACCTGGCATGTACTTCTCGACAATGCACTCTGGCCTCTCTCTTAGTAGTCTTACGGCTCGGGGCAGGTACTCGAGGACGCTGTCCGGTGTGACGCCGTCTTCGCCTACGTCCTCGGCTACGAGGTCTCCCGCTAAGCCGTGTACTAGGACACCCATGCGAGTAGCCTCGCCGACGTCTCTCAGCCCGATACCGTACATAGCGGCTATTACGCCGTTGAGGACGTCCCCCATACCGGCCTTAGCCATGCCGGGGTTGCCCGTCACGTTAATGTAGACTCTGCCTTCTGGTTGAGCTATGAGTGAGTGTGCGCCTTTGAGTACAATGTAGGAGTTTAATTCCCGCGAAGCCCTCTTCACAGAGCCTACAGGGTCTTCTTGAAGAGCCTCTAAGCTCACGCCGGTGAGCCTAGTGAACTCTACTGGGTGTGGTGTGAGAACCGTAGGAGCCCTTCTCTTCTTCAAGACCTCCGGGTTCTTGGAAATAGCAGTCAAGCCGTCTCCGTCAATAATAACAGGCCTCTCAATAGACTCCGCGAGCGCTCTAATAAGCTCCTGCGTCTCGGAGTTTAGAGAGGTGCCGGAACCCAGCACTACGATGTCTACTCCGTGCTCTCTTATAATGCTCATTATTGACTCGTAGTTCCTGTACGCTAATGTACCTTCCTCAGTCTCCTCCATTGGGTGGTACACTACTTCACTACACTTAGCCGCGAGAACTGGCACGACACTCTTTGGCGTGGCGAGTCTCGAGTAGCCTCCACCAGCTTTGAGAAACGAGTAGCTACTGTAGTAGGGTGCTCCGTAGTAGTACCTGGCACCGGCTACTACTAGGAGCTTGCCGAAAGCCCCCTTGTGACCCCACCTGACTCTTCCTGGAAGGGCTACTGGAGTGTTCAGCTCAACAGTGATCTTGTCGGAGTCCAGGAGGTCTGGTGGGTATGATAGGTGTGAGACGTGCAGCTTGCCGCAGTAGTAGTATCCGGGGTAGAGTATGTTTCCGTACTTGGGTAAGCCGAATGTGACTGTGTACGTGGACTTGACGGCTACTCCTCTGACTCTACCGTTATTCCCATCAATACCAGAGGCTATGTCAACACTCACAACTGGCTTTCCAGACCCGTTCACGGCCTCAATAACTAGTCTAGCTAAGCCCGATACCTCGCCCCTGAGTCCTATACCAATAAGCCCAACTACCACGACGTCGCAGTCTCGGAGAGACCTCTCTAGCTCCGGGAGATCGCCCTCGCCCCTGACAACTCTCAGTGGAATCCCCAGTTTACACGCCAACTCGTAGTTTCCTCGCGCGGGCTCTCTGTACTTCTCGGGGTCGCCGACTAAGAAGACCTCTACGCGCCCTCCGTGAGCGTAGATTCTCCTAGCGGCTACTAGCGCGTCGCCACCGTTATTACCAGTACCCGCGATAACAGTGAACTTCTTGTCTCTAATCCCGAAGACTCTCAAAATAAGGCTGAAAACAGCGGAGCCAGCGTCCTCCATTAGTAGTGCGTGGTCAACGCCTCTCCTAGAGGCCTCTTCGTCAATCCACTTCGTCTCCTCTACACTGCAGACTCTAAGTCTCCACACTAGTAGACACCGCGCCCGTGTAGAGTATGCAGTGGTGAGGCTATATAGCTTAGCGCTGAGGCGCGGCACTGTATTTAAACTCGCCGCTTGTAACTCTAAGTGGTGCTGTGCTTGGTCTTTGAAAACCCCATTGTAAAGAAGATACTCGAGAAGTACAGGACTATTTGGAGTATATCACACGCACTCTCACTAATGTCGTGGGACAGCGAGACCTACATGCCTCGTGAAGGCGTGAGAGACAGGGCTACTGCGCGAGCTGAATTAGCGCTCTTGAGGCAGCAGCTACTCCTAAGACCCGACTTCGTAGAGCTCGTAGAGCTGGCTGATAGCTTTGAGTTTCTTAACGTCTACGAGAGGGGTGTTGTGAGAGTACTCAGGAGAATGATTAGAATAGCTAAGTCCCTCCCGCCGTGGCTTTTAGCTGAGAGAGCTAAAGTAACGCAGGAGGCTATGATTGTGTGGCGTGAGGCTAAGGCTAAAAACGACTTTGACTTGTTTAAGCCGCACCTCGAGGAGATCTTTGACCTCACTAGGAAAGCGGCAGACTGCCTCGGCTGGGATAAACACCCCTATGACGCGCTACTAGACATCTACGAAGAGGGCTTGAGAACGGAGGAAGTAGATAGAATACTGAGTTACTTGAAGTCTGAGCTCAAGCGGGTAGTTGAGAAAGTCCTCTCGGAGGAGAGGTACCCGAGAACACACCCACTAGAGGAAGTCAAGTACGACGTCGCGAAAATAGAGCTTGTCAACAAGAGGGTTCTCGAAATACTAGGCTACCCGCTTGGAGAGCGGGGGAGGCTAGACGTCTCTGCACACCCCTTCACAATAGACATGGGGGTATTCGATGTGAGGATAACTACTAGGTACGAGGGCGTGGACTTCAAGAGGACGCTCACAGCTGTAATTCACGAATTTGGACACGCACTCTACCAGTTACAAATAGACCCCGCACTCTCCTACACACCTGTAGCTGATGGGGCTAGTCTGGGAGTTCACGAGGGTCAGAGTAGGTTCTGGGAGAATATTGTGGGGAGGAGTAGGGAGTTTATTGAGTACATATATCCAGTTCTCAGAGAGCACTTAGACTTCATTGAGAAGTACACGCTGGAAGACGTCTACTACTACTTTAACACAGTAAAGCCTAGTTTAATTAGAGTCGACGCTGACGAAGTGACGTATAATATGCACATTGTCCTCCGCGCTGAGCTCGAAAAGCTACTACTCACCG
>JBMSAO010000067.1:0-5024 GCA_049414425.1 Desulfurococcaceae archaeon | reverse complement strand
GAAGTACCTATAGTGCTGTTTTCGTAATTGACGCGCAACTAGTCTCGAGGCTTTTAGTCTATACTAGAAATCCGTTTTTGCCACTAGAAATCTTACTAGCATGGGATCCTATTCCAAACTTACCGTATATACCGTCAAGTACTATTAAAGGTGTTGTGAGATCCTTGATAGAGCTCTATGTTGGTAAGAGCGTGGATGGCGTGAGTCTCGAGGAAATCTTCGGCTCACAACCGGAAGGAAGTAGTGAGAGGCGCGCGAGCCTAGTGACCTTTACTGATACGTACCCAGTGTCCTATATGGCTCACCAACTGGAACCTGACGTTATCACGCCACACTACAGCGTCGCGGAGTTAGCCTTCTCAGAGCCTGAAGCCTCACCTACGCCAATAGTGTTCCCCACTATAGCCCCTAATACCGTTCTCAGATTTATAGTGGCCTTCAAGCGCACACGTGAAAATAACCAACTAGTAAACGCCAGCACAATTACTAAACTAGTAGACCTCATTACGCGTGCACTCGAAGATGGCTTGGGGGCTAAGACCGCTATAGGCTATGGGCGCGCTAGATCAATAATACACGCAGCGAAATACTAGAACAGATCCCCCCTGATCTCCGCGGAAGATCTTGCCTCTAGTTGAAGCACTCGTAATCGCCCCCTTTAGATCACTTCTGATCCGAGGCTCACAATCTAAAGAACTGGAAGCCTCTCAAAGAGGCTTCTAGGCGTAATGCCCGTGTAGTGTAATGGGAGGGCACTAACCTCGTGAACTACATTACTCTAGGCCTCCTCCGCGGAACCTCTAATTCAGTTTCGACTAAAGCCCCCTCGAAACCCCTCAAAGCACTTTTCACGTAGATTCTAGTAGGCGGTAGTAGAGCTTTAATTCGCTCTGTTAAACACTTTATTCAAGTATACTTGGAGTGCAGTGTGCGGGGGTCTAGAGTTGCTACTTGTAATTCTCAAGCGCCCTTTTAACAGCCTCTCTGTGGAAGGGCTGTTTCAGTCTTCATAATTATTTATGACACTTATTTTCATTGATGTTTAAAACTTGGAGTTGAGTATGTAAGCTTCCGAAGCTTATAACTGTACCGGTGACTCCGGGTTTCCGAGACCAGCAGGGCTTTGAAGTCCCGGCAACGGGGGCAGAGCTGTTGCGGTAAGGGGGCTCGGGGAGATTGTTGAGAAGTAGATGGTGGGGAGCCGGAATCAGTGAAGATGAAGGGCGAAGAACCACTATCTACCGCGAAACGGTAGTCCGGGCTACTGGCGGCGTCGATGCCCTCGACTAGTACTTCGAGCCACTCTCTCCACTTGTTTACGAATTCTCTCGTGAGCTCTCTGCTCCCAGCGAGCTCCTCTACAACAACCCCCAGTTAGCCTGGTAGAGTAGTGACAGCGCTCTCGGGTTGCCACTTGTAAGTCTCCAAGTCTCCTCGAGTAGCGGCTTCTCTCCAGGTATCTTACCGCGGAGCTCGCCAAAGTCCCTCTCGCTCATATTCCACACTGCTCTCAGCTCAGCCCACAAATGCCGCCCTACTCTCCTCCTCGAAACACTCTCACTAGCAGTTACAATCACGACTACTTTCTCGTATGCTTCAGGCGGGTACTCAATTAAGTTAAGTAGTGTTTTAACGTAAATCTCGGCTATGTCTACTCTAATAGCCTGAAAACCTCGTCAACTAGTAGTGCGACTCTCCTTCTCCTCCACTTCTTCAAGAGCTCGCCGGCTGGGACAACAGCTAGATCAGCTAGTTTAATAGCCGGCAAGCCCGAAACCTCCGCGGCGACGTACTAATTCTCTTAACAACTTCTCTAGCATCCGAGTACCCCGCGAGCTCCTTGCGGAGGACGTTAACGTAAATAACGTCGTAGCCGAGTTACCTCGGTACTTCACACGCTTGTCTAAGCCAAGCTGATTTACCACAACCCCCAGGGCCGAACAACGAGTGGAAACCTAGTACCCCTATCACCAATCTTGTAGACTCGTCTAACACCCCTTATCTCTACTCTGTAAACTCGACTACAACGCCCGGAGCAAAATACAGCTCTACTCTCTCGACCACAAGTCCTACCCCAATCCCCCACGAGCACTAAGCGTCAACGCGGATATCAAAGTGGTGAGTGGGGGAGGTGCTTAACACACACTCAATTCTCCTCTCACGTCTTCAAGCTCCACAAAAGCCTCAGTAACCAGGTAGTAGTACTTACTCTAACTTCTCACAGCGACCTCTACCTCCTCTACTAGAGCTCTAAGTCTCAGCAGGGGCAAAGATTCACCTAAGACCACTATGTCAATGGGAGCTCCCAGCCCCGCTCTATTCACTAGAACAAGAATATCTACTACATTTCGCGGCGCGGTTTAGCGGCGACTAATAGTACTGCGATGGGATCAAGTGTTCACCTGTCTCGTAGTAGTCGAACTACTTGATAAGGCTTTTCCAGCCATGAACGTCTTATCGAGAGATTAGTGGGTGTAGATGCGTGAGCAGGTCTCTGTACAGGCTGTACATACCCTTAACGGGTATTGCTCACGTCGTCTACGGTGCACTAAACTACTACTTACTCCACTACAGGGGGTTGGAGGTTGTCCTGCTCGCACTCTACGTGATATACCAGGTCGTGGACAGCGCCACTAGAGGGGGCCGGCGCGAGATCGCGTACGACGTGGTGGAGTACGCAGTAGGACTACTACTAGGCTACATAGCAGTAGCGACATACCCGCACTGGAAACCCTACGTGCCAGTGGAACTACCACTATAAGACACTACTAGGGTAAAGCCACTAAGTGTAGCCGTGTAGTTTAGATCTAAAACTCCATGTGTATAGTAATCGCTCGGATACAACATGCACAATAATTATTGAGAGTTGAGCTACAATACTAGGCGCAATTAACATCACTAAAATTTAAAAATCTGCGAGCACAATACCCCTACTCTTGAACCAGCAGGTGCGCAAGGTGACTATAAAGCTAATTGACATCTACGCTGGGTACAGACATGGAGAATTTGTTCTTAGAGGAGTAAACACGGAGATCACTGGCGACACGATCATACTGGGCCCTAATGGTAGTGGCAAGACGACTTTAATGAGGACTCTCCTCGGGGTTAGCGTCTCTAAGCGGGGTAAGATAATTATTGACGGTGTGGACATGGACTCTACTAGGGGCTCTCCTAACCTACTCTCTGGTAACTTACCAGAGCTCTTTATGCTCTCGAGACTTCCAGTTAAACACGTAGCTAAGTTCTACTTAGACCTCGCTGGCGGGGACTACGATTACTTTAAAGACCTAGTTTCACGTATTGGGGAGGAGAAAGTACTGAGTAGGAGTCTCCACGAGCTCTCAACGGGTTTGAGAACAATAGTACTAGACGCGCTCGCTTTAGCTTCAAACGCCAAGCACGTGCTTCTTGACGAGCCATTTGAAAGCTTAGATCCGGCTAGGAGAGTGGCTGTGCTGAGCGAGATCACCAGGTCTAAGAGCACTAAGATCATGAGCACACACACCACTTGGCTCCTCAATAGACTCGGAGACTGGAGTGTTCACTTAATAGTTGAGGGCTTAGTATACGGCCCACTAAAACCACGTGAACTACTAGATTTAAAAATGTCGAGGAAACCCGTAGAGGACGCTGTTTTGAGTTTAAAGCTCAGGTTAGGTGGCGAAGTCTACTTGTCTAAGACAACTGGAACACCCATTTCGAGTATAGACTCGCTAGATAAGCTCTACGAGGTGTTAACGTGGCAGTAGGCAGGGTCTACAGGTTCTACTTGAGGAGTATTCTGAGTGATGGGTTACTGTGGTTCTGGGCAGTGGCATTTATGGCCTTCTGGCTCTTCATGGGAGCCTACGTCTACGGTGCTAGAATAACGATAGAGGAGTTCAGCAAGCAGTTCCCAGAGGGGACACCAGGAACTATAATAGATGAGGCGTGGAGTAAGTTTATACTGCACTACACAGCTGGATGGTATGGCTCAATAGCGCTCTTCTCCATGTCATCTGTAACCATTGGACTAGTGCAGTACATTTACTACTCAACTATACCAATAAGGTACTTAACAAAGTACTCTAAGGCGACGACCAATAAGTTCTACACGGGCTTTACATTAGCTGCAATTACAGGTATAGTAGTGTGCATCATAGTACTCCTGGTGATCACGATACTCCTATATAGCTACAGGTTCTATGGTGCCGAGCTCAAGGATTACCATGGATTACCAGTACCCGTGTTCAAGAACCTAATTCTGCCGGAGAACCCTATAGGGGTGCTTGCCACGACTATTGCTAGTGGAGTATTAATGTATTTTATTAGCTCTACTGTAGCCCTCTTGGTAATAGTGCTGAAAAAGCCGAGAGCACTGGGATTTGCAAGCTTTCTACCATATATTCTCAGCTTTGGGCTAGGCATGGCTGGCTTAATTGCTACAGGTGGGAGAATTCACTTCTCGCCATTCAACATTATACTACTACTCAATTACCACTATTACGCTAACACTATACTAATACTAGATGAACCCGTCACAATGATGTGGAGAAGCGGACTAGAAGGCGCTGATCAAGTTTTAGAGCCGAGTACACTGTGGCTAGTACTCTTAGGCTGGATTCTCCTGTTCGCAGCGGCCTCAGTAGTGCTGTTTAAGAAGCAGAGGGGGGTTAGCGTGGAGCAAATACTATCGCTGTAGCCTGCTCAGCTCACTAACTAGTAGTTTTTAGGCACAGATCTCTCACATCTCTACTCTACACCCCCACGCGACCCTACTCATAAGCTACAAGGCTCTCTAGTAGGGCACACGTAACCCATAACCGTGCACTAGTAGAAGGCGCCGAGAAGCTGGACCCCGCTCTCCACATCTACTGCTAGAAGTGGTTTTACTCTTTGAGGCTTATTACAAGCCGCCTAGACAGCTAGAACTGTCTCCTCGGATAATATTGAGGGAGAGACCTTCTGAGGCTTGATCACAACTTTCTCGGGCTTAATTAAGATGTCGCCGGAGTCTGGTTTAACCTCGCCACTGAGTATTTTAA
>JBMSAO010000066.1:0-3861 GCA_049414425.1 Desulfurococcaceae archaeon | reverse complement strand
CTCTCGCGAGGGTCCTCTTCAACACGAATTGTAATTACAACGCCATCACTAGATTCAGACATGTTCTTACTAATAACGCGTAAAATGCTCTCTCGAAACTCGTCAACCGATGATGACAAGACAGTACACCGTTATCACTATTTTGTAGCAGAAGGGTAATATTCTTGCTTTTACCTCTTCCCTACCAGCTCTTTTACTACCTCTACTAGGACATCATATGGCGCATCTGTCTTCACTCCTCGAGGGTCCATATGAGTTCTAGAGGATTTATATCCAAGCTCCGCTAGCTTATTGACAACGATTGCTGGGCTTGGCATGTTTAACCTAAGTGTAGAGCACAACTTGTCTAGCCTGTAGTATGGCGTGTTTATTGAGGACTCTAACGCTATTAGTGAAGAGATGGTCTTAGACTCTTCGCTAACCCAATCCAACTTCTGCGCTAGGTGAGCTATGTGTAAGGTTACTTCGTGGTTTTGTATATTACAAGTCCATACCCTACCCATTAATATTGGCTTAGTGCCATCAGAGCATTGCACATCAAGGTTGTTAACATCGCTCGTAAAGCCTCTTTCAAGCGTATTTGGGCAGTACCACAGGTAGCCAATACACTCTTCAACTAGTCTACGTGCTTGCTTAGCGCTCTTCGTGGTCTTAAAGAACACTCTCACATAGAACTTATATGCTAGCGATAAGAGTGGTTCGACTGCGACCTCTAACGCGCCACCTCTCAAAGCAACATTTGATATTAGAAGTCTTACTGCAAACTCCTTTTCAAAGTCTAGTTTTATACAGTTGCTCCAATACCTTGTCAGCGCTTTATATGGATACGAACACGATAAGGTGCCTGTATCTGTAGCTGTGATCCCAATGTAGGCCTCCTTAGCTAAGGGTTTCAGAGCCGAGTCTATATGCGGTGATGGAGAGCCGTACGGGTCGATATCGACATAATCTACGACCATGCCTGCTAGTACAAGGTTGTTGAGAAGAGTGTTTGCCTCGCTATTGTAGACCTCGATGCGGCCTTCAAGCCTATTAAGCTTTGTATTCTTCACCATGTAGTAGTGGGCCCTCGGATCTACATCATTTATGATACCAACACCTCCAGCTTCTAGAGCTATTCTAATTCCTCTCACACCGGTACCTGATAATGCATCTACAAAGAAGAACCCTCTCCCCCTCATTGCGTATATTAAGAACATGCTTGTGAAGTCTCTGCTTAGAACTGCCTGCGGGTTGTAAAATACGGGCATCCAAGCTGGTTCTATAACACCGTCTGCTCTTCGATAGTAGTCTAGGCGGGGGATCACCAGGGCGGCCAGCCCCTCTTTGATCAATTCCTCGTGTTGTAGAAGAGCCATCACGTATCAACCTACAAATAATTTTTCAGGATGAGAGCTCTTCGTCATACTTCGGACGGTTTACTACTCATCATCCACAGTGTTCAAAGCTTTCAAAGCTATTAAATCTAAACACACTTGCCTGCGACAGGTGGATATTCTGGGTTATTTCTTTGCCTTTTCAATTACGTATCTCACTATATGATCGGGCGGGTTCACCCCGGTTGCTCTCCTTATCCCCTCCCAGTGTGGGAAAGCGTTGACCTCTAGTATGTAGTATTTTTGCGTTTTCAAGTCGTAGGCTATATCTACCCCTCCATAGTCTAATCCAAGTACTTTCACAGCTTTTAGTGCTAGTTTAAATAGCTCTGGCTCTTCACTCTCATCGACTTTTACTCCTACAGCTCCTTGAGCTATGTTGGTTTTCCACGAGCTACTAACTCTCTTCATAGCCCCTACGACCCTGTCTCCCACTACAAACACTCTGTAGTCGTATCCAGGTTTCTCTAGGTATACCTGGTAGTAGCTCGGAAACCCCATGTTCTTCAAGCTCCTCGTTATATGGAACGAGACGTCGGGGTCGCTAATTAGTGAGGATCCTAGCCCGAGGCTGCCAATAATGGGCTTGTGTACAACCTTGAGTTTTTCCCTAGTAAATCTCATAGCAGAGAATGGATTCTCAGTCACTAACGTCTCTGGAACTGGAAGGCCGGCTAGGTGAAGTTTAAGGAGGCACCTCCACTTATCGCGAGCAAGTAGAGCTGATGATGGGTGATTAACCACAGGTACTTTTGATGCTAACGCCTCCACAACTCCTATTCGCTTTAAGAACGTGTCTAGCGATAGGAATAGACCTAAGTTTCGGAGTAATGTGGCATCCACATCTACCTCGTTTTCGCCATGATAGATCCTGATTTCGCCCCCCGTTAACCTAGCATCAAGCATGTGCGCTTTTAGATATATTGGTTCGTGTCCATGTCGTTCGATAGCCTCTAATAGCTCTTGAGCTGACCGCGGCGGGGTTTTCCTATACTCTATAACCGCTATTTTCATCTTTGAATCACCTTTAGCGCTATCACGCTATAGATGAAGCAAGACGCTATGATCGACACTGATACTATCGCCGCTCGAAGACTCCGAGAGAGAATAGCCCCTATGAGAGACCCCGTAGACACAGCCACTAGTATGATTAGGTAGAAACCAGGTGCCTCTTGATCATTGAGCTCTCTATCTATCAATCTAGCTGATAAGAGGGTGGCACCGAGGAGTATCGCTAGAGAGCATATTTGCCATATGGGATCTGTGGACGCGACCGCTATTGCCGCTATAATCACCATTACGAGCGCTGCGAGCTTGATCTTCGTAGCTAGGCTTAACACCGCTTACACCGCTTTACGCTCAAGACTTCTAGTGACTAGTGGTATTTTTATTTTTTACCCCTCTCGTTTCTCATCTCGTGTAGTCGTGACAGCTCTAGCACTGTAAAGGACATATGAGAGCACTGTTAGATATACGATCACTTCGAGTGGATCTAGGTTGAGCGTTAACTCGATCAGTCTCTCTCTAAGTCTAGTTCTAAGCTCCCTCCTAATTCTCTCTTCTACTGTGAGAAAGACGCCGAGAACGTTATCTGAGGTAGAGATGTCCTCTAGTGGGGTGTACGTCGCGTTGATCTTAAGTTCGCGCAGTGCTCGCGCTAGAAGCAGTGTTGGTGCTTCGAGGAACCGCGTAGAGGTGATCTTAATGGGCTGGGCCTTTAGAGACGTCTCTAGTATGGAAGAGTACTTTTCGATAAACTCCTTTACCGTTGTTGCGAAACCCTCTTTCCCGTGATCGTGAAGTCTCCTACCTCTCGCGCCGAGTTTGTCTTTATACAGTTCTGAGATCGCTACGAACGAGGCGATCGTCATGTATAGCGTCGCTTCTACGGGGTCTTCAAATGGTGTGGTCTCTACTCCGAGGTGTTTGAGTACGAGCTTTAGGTTTTCACTTGGTGGGGGAGGGGCCATGGCATAGTAGGGTGTACCTAAGACCCTTGCAACTTGTAGAGCCTGTATGAGTTTAGAGTACTCTCCACTACTAAAGATCAAGGCTGCGATGTTCTCTCGATATGGGAGTATATGTATCGACGCTTCTTCGCACTCTGCTATGATCGCCTGCTTACTAGCTTGAAAGATCAAGTGAGACCAATAGAGCATACTCGCCGGTGTATACCCAAATCCAGTATAGGAGTAGAGGATGATGTCTCCAGAAGCGTTCTTTAAAAAATCAACTATTTTAAAAGAGAGACCTCTAGCTCTTTTTTCTAGCTCTTGAATCCTCTCGACAAGGGTATCTATATAATTGCTGTCTCTAAACACTTGCAACAACTGCATTCTTTTTCATCCGGCTCCGGTGGTATTAGCTCTATTATGCGTGGTAATAGCTTTTTAACTTTGCTAACATTTTCGTTCATAGTCTTGATCACCTCTTCGGCTGTTACGGGTTTCTCAGCCCACACATCGTAGTCTGTAACCATGGCTAT
>JBMSAO010000065.1:0-5563 GCA_049414425.1 Desulfurococcaceae archaeon | reverse complement strand
AAATGAAAGAGTTTGAGGGGGAGGTGCTGTAAAAAGCAGTCGTAGATTAGCTCTACTTCGTAGACTTCTTCGTGTGCCTCCTCTTCCATAGTGCCCCTAGGAAGATTCTGTAAAAATTATTTATAGTCCACTGGGGCTAGTAATCCAATCGTGTTACTTACCACTGCGAGCGCTAATAAGAAGAATACTGAGTACTCTAGCTTTACTCTCATTCTAGCTCTCACTCTAAGAGCGTGAGTCACAGTATATGCCAGCGCGAAATATGCGAACTCGAAGAAAACGTAGACAAAGACATAGTAGTACGAGTGTCTAAGTAAAATTCTCAATAGCGGATTGAACTCTAAGTCTACATTATTAAATTTGAGAAGCAGGAAATATGTGGTTAAGCAGTCAAGGAAGCAGAGCAGAAAAATAAAAATGTACACTCTACTCGCTCTCAACTATCTCACTCTCACTCAATTCACTAGATAATTCATTATATAGCTTCTCTAGGTTCTCAGCACACATTACTAGAGTGTGCATAATCTGCTTTATCTTTCCGAGTAGCTCTTTCAAGTCACTCTGCTTACTGCGCGCGTACACTCTCGACAGCTCAATGAAGTTGTCAACGGCATTTCTAATTAACAAGGTGATATCTTGATTCAAAAGATTAGTCAAGTCAAGCTTATGCAACTTATTAACGTAAATGTACGTGTCCCTAGCGCCAATATAGTGCTTAACTCTCTTGTCAGCGACAAGATGAATTACTCTATAGTACTCCCTGCCTTTTATTCTCATGACGTCAAGATATCCCAGCTGACCACAGCGCGGACAGATAACTACCATGCTGTCTCCCGTTCCCAAATTTTTGGGAAACTTGGGAAACTATTTCTTCGATGAGCTCTGGTCTCTTTATTGTCTCTTCGAGGATTATTTGCATTAGTCTAGTTCTCGTGATTCTAGTGTTCGTGTTGTACTTCATGTTGAGTGCTGTGGCGAGTTTATCGTACGCTAGCACTGTCTCGTAGTCGAGTCTCAGACTTATCATCTGTTTGCGTGACTTGAGAATAATCTCGAAGAGGGTGTTACTTACTTTGTTTACCTCTATCTCCAAGATTACTCCACCTCGACTTTGAGTTTGTGTGTTCTCTCAAGATGTATTTTCGCACTAGCTAGTGTCTTGTCTCTATAGTACGCTGAGAAGACTCTGTTGCACAGCGGACACGTCCACACGTAGATCTTGCACTGCACTACTGTCTCAGTAATGTCGCTCTTCTTGAGCTTAAAGACCTCTACAGTCTCAATATCATGTTTTTTCTCCTCACTCACTTCTCTCCCCCTCGTAGTACCATACTTCATCGTAGTCTGTCCATATGACTGCTGGTTTAACGCTCTCATTGTCTTTTAGTAGTGCTACTCCGAGCAGTCTCTCCGTTTCATAAGTGAATTTTACATTGTACTGCTTCTCGTACTTGTCTACGTCTACGTCTAGTCCTAGCTCGTTGACTACTGTCTCGTCAATTGCGTCGAGAATTGCCTGCTTGAGTTCATCAAACTTCTCTGCTATCTTCGTGAACGTCTCAGTTGACACAATTGTTTTATAGTATATGAAGTTCAAGACATCTGCGAATGCGCCTCGCAGGTTTTCCAGCGCTTCGCGTAGCTCTCTGAGATCCTCACTCAGCTCTCTCAGTTTTTTCTCGAGTTCTTCTCTCGTGAATATGGGTGCTTCAAAAAAAGACTTTTGGGTTTGGGTTTGAGACGGGGCTTGAGACATACGTTCACCCCCATGTTCAATATATAGTTAAACCCCCTTTTAAAGCTATCGTTTTGCATAATGGAGAATCCCCCGCGATGGACCTCTGCCCTGTTTTTGCATAATGAGCCCTGGACCTCTGGATTTCCCAAAATTTTGGGAACTCCACCTGAAACACCTCTGCTTCAACTGGAGAGGGCGCGGGGGTCTAGGATACTAGGGGGAGGGTTCATGAACGATCTAATGATCAATTATTAGATCAATCTTAATTATTAATAATTTATTTAAATAATATATTATGAACTCTTTGTTTTTGATATCTGTTTACTGTAATACCGTTCTTAGTTTGTATAATGAGATCAGTTCTGCGAGTGATCTCATGATTGATCAAGTGTTTTTTTGTTTGAAAAAGGGGGTCGCCGAGTCTCCAGTGGAAACAGAGGGGGGGGTCGAACTTTCGGTTCCTCGGGGATCTACGCGGAAGCTCCAGTTGCTCTGTCCCCTAAAACCGAAAGTAAAAACCGCGAGGAGATCTAATCAATCCCCCGTGGATTTCCCTAAAACTTGAGACATAAAAGCTATTCTTAAAATATAAAAATGTAATATACAGTATAAAAGAGATAAGTGAAAAATCAATTATAATTCAATATTGCGCCTTCCCGCTATTCTCGCTATTCTTTCTTTCATGTTTTTGTCAAGTGTCACGTCTACTATTTCATTGATTGTCCACCAGTTCACGTATATGATGTAGTGTTTAGGGTGCTCTAGCATGTAGTAGTAGTAGTCCCACAAGTCCGAAACGGGAAACAAGTAGTCGCTACTTAGTTGCCTTATTTCCTGCGGGGTAATAGACGTTAGGATTCTATATGGAGTTGCTCTAAAGAACGGTATTAGTGACTTGCTGTAGTGCGCGTTGATCCAGACTATGATTTTATTCTTGCCCGTTATGTGCCTTATCCTGAAGAGCTTGTAGAGAAATTCTCTTGCCTGTGCACTTCTGTCAATTACAAACCCGAAGTCGTCTAGTACTATGAAGTGTAAGCGTGCTTGTACCGAGTCTTTTACTTCTTGTAAAACAGCGTTGAGCTTCTCGTTTGCTACGTCTACTAGTGTCTTATCATCTTCACTGCTGTGCTCTTCCAGCGCGTTAATGTAGTACAGCTTCCCGAGTCTCGATGTGAACCGGTTGAAGTAGTAGTAGAAGAGCAGGCTCAGTGTTGTCTTCCCAGAGTTCATGAAGCCCAGAGTGTAGATTACTGCGGGGAATTTCGTAAATGTGTATATCCTATTGAAGAATTCTGTAAAGCCACTCTTAAGCTCTACAAACTGCGTAGTGTGCAACGACTGCATTACTCCCAGACCATGCACTTGCAAGTGGCTTCTACTTAGACAGCGACAGTAGCGGTTTCCTCTGTGCGAGCTCTGTTATTATATTAGTTTGCGCTCCGAGACGCGCTATTTCTCGAAGTGCACGTAGCCACAGCGGATCTGTCAGCGATGGCGCGTTTATCGATAATCTCACTATCTTGTCCCAATCTATCTTAATTTTTGCACTTGTATAACTATTGATCAAGTACTGAATTATGTTCAGTATTAGAAACTCGCGTAGCGCTGGTATTTGTCCTTTATCAGACATAAAAGAGAATATTATAGTCAATGCCTGCGCTAGTTCTCCATAGGTTTGCTGTCGCTGAGTACTCATAGTCACCACCCCATTATGCTCTTGAGCACGTGTCCAACGATTAGCCCTATAAAGACCCCGAACCCGACGCCTAGAATAGAACTAATTAACATCTCAGCTAAAGACAGCGGATTATACTCGTACAGCGTAGCTATTCTGTGAAGAAACTCTCTCAGTAGCACTAACTCTAGATCCACTTGTTGAGGCCTCTCACCGTTTCTTTTGCTTCTCTTAAACAACTTAAACAACTCACCTCACCGCGAGTACAGCTCCAATACTCATACCGCCCAGCACACCCATCATGAAAAAGATCATTAACCACTTTAATCGGCTTGGGGGCTTAAGCTTTTCTAGCTCTTTAACTATCTCGCTCAAGTGCTCTTCTCTAATCTTGAACTCAATATACTCTGACATCGCGCCTCAGCTCCTCGCGTTCATTTCCCAAGAGCTCGTTTCCCAAAATTTGGGGAATAGGCGACAGTATAATGATGTTTATCTTTGCGACGCGCTCGCTCATGAATAGCTCTTTCTTGTAGACGTATATTGTTATGTTCAGCAGAGGAGTGTTCTTGACGTGTGTTCTAACGTAGTAGTCTTCGCGCGTGTCGTAGTTTATAATTATGTCTCTGCGCTTCTTCACGCACCCCACCATGAAGATATATGCTTTTTACTTACTATTAAAGAACACTATTGTAGTTTTGCGTGTTTTTTAACAATGCGCTTATAACACGTTAATGAACTATTAGTACTTGATAGGTGAGTAGGGAATGGCACGGCGAAGGAGAATAGTAACGTGGATCTCTGGAGCAATACATAGATATATGAGAGGATTCATGTACCTAGTCTTCGGCATAGCGATCGTGACTGGCGTAACCTATCTCGTTGGGCTAGCCCCAGGCGTTAATCTCATATTGGGCAACAACACAGTAATCAGCACGAGCACAATATTGCAATTCATAATGTTCGCGTTTGGCATCATATTTGTAATTAGGGGAATAAGGTTCTTCATTAGGAACTTCTAGTTAAAGACAAGCGTTTTTTAAATCCAAGCTCTTTTTTAACTTTCCCTTTTTCTCTGTTTATTAAAATCTTATTCTAAAAATTACTAGAGGGGGTGTTATTGAGTTTAAGTTTCGATCTCAAGAGGTATTTACGTGGCTTTGTACTACTAGCTATTGCTACAGCCGTGTTCTCGCTTGTGAATATTGCTATTTCAACAATACCAGATACTATTGTCGTTGGCGGAGATCTCGGGGAACTCTGTGATAACGCTACTGGAGTAGCTACACCTACACCCACGCCTACACCTACACCAAGTAACATTACTAACATAAACTTCTACGATCCATTTAACACACTTGGCTCTCAGTACTGGATTAATCTAACACATGCTTGGACAGTAACAGGTGGCTACGTTAGAACTACTGTGAGCGACAGCTCATACGATAACGCTATATACTACGTCGTTGACTTCGTCGAGCATCTTCACGATACAGTGCAAATCAGCACAAGAGTGAGAGTAGAAGCGTCTCCGGGTTACAATATGCTTGTGCGCTACTGCGTGTTCCTAGCCACTGTTGATCTATCAGTGAGAGTGCTCGGCTGTATTGAGATATACAACGCGGCTAATGCGCACTACTACGTGTACGCGCGCGTGAGGACATACTCTGGCGGATCAGTAGTACTTCTCAGAAGTATTACGATCGAGAGTGATAGTTACAGTACTGTTATCCCGGGCACACGCGATCTCACGCTAACTGTTACAAAGATTAACGAGACGCACGCGATGATTAATGTTTCTGGTACGACGAGAACCGGCGCGTCTTTCTCGCTTTCGCCTGTTACTGTAAGGTTGGACTGGGGTAGCCTCGGCTACTTCGGACTCCACATGACTAGAGCGTATGGTAATGAGGGTTTCGACTACATTGACGTGTGGATTACTAGTCAATACGCTACTGAGACGGTCTACTATAATGTTAATTTCCCGCCACCGCTTCCAACAATTACTGTTACTACAACTGTAACAGAGAGGATCGGGGGGCTCGGCGGAGACATACTCGTTTTGCCCGTCGGCTCATTTGTTAGAGTATTGAGCTTCGCAGTATATATTGTCTACATCGTTAGAACAATAAAGCACTTCACGCCTG
>JBMSAO010000064.1:0-8424 GCA_049414425.1 Desulfurococcaceae archaeon | reverse complement strand
CGCCTCGGGGAAACCCGACGACTAGGCCTATAAAGCCCCCGAGAGCCACTCCGGCGGCACCACCTGCCACTCCACCGGCTATGCCGGCTAGTAACGCTCCGAGTCCAAGTATTTTTACCCTGCTTCTCACGGCAGCCGCCGGAGAGGCCCCGTATTTCGGCTTTGTCATAGCGTAAAGCATTGACGCTACAGCGTTAACTATCATCCAGCCGAGAACTAGTAGCACAATAATGTACACGTAGACAGCGTAGTCTTTTAGCACGAGAAGCCCGTGTAGCTTTGTAACATCTACTAGCAATTCAACTCCTTGTGTGAAAAACCACTGCAATATACCCATTATGATGGCCACTAGTATAGCGTATAGCACTACTCTTCCAAGAGCTTTACCTAAGCCCTCCTCGCTCATTCAGATCTCCTCCATGAGGAAGGAGGAGACGGGTATTTTAATTCTATAGTCGGGCGGCTCAATACGCGCTAGTTGGAGTTTATAAAGCTATTTCAATCACGGTTTTCCATATAAACTCCCTGAAATCCCCCACGTAGTGAGCCACTAGTGGTGAATGCGCATTACAGGTAGCTCGTACAGCGAGGTCGTAGTGTCTGTTGGGAGAGTTAAGGGCCCATATATTAGAGCTAAGAGCGTCATAGTTATAGGTGTAGTGGTAATTCCCCTCATAGTAGCAGATGAGGAGGTCGTTGTAACCGGTAGTGGTAGAGTAGGAGTGCTTGCCTCCGAGA
The DNA here is from genome assembly GCA_049414425.1 of Desulfurococcaceae archaeon. Lineage (GTDB taxonomy): Archaea > Thermoproteota > Thermoprotei_A > Sulfolobales > Desulfurococcaceae > UBA285. The sequence continues at coordinate 7,686 of JBMSAO010000064.1, read as the reverse complement.
CATGTATACTCGCTACGAGTAAGAACCCTCTTATAGTTGAGAAAGCTCACTGCGCTAATATAGTGGCTCTCGGCGCGAGAGCCCCAGTAGTAATTAGAGACTTGAGAGCCGTTCACGTGTACGCCAGGAGAGCCCTAATAGGCAAACTCGTAGCTAGGGAAGTAGTGCTGGGAGAGCTTTGCAACGTGAAGTCTCTGCTCAAAGCTAGTAGAGTAGTATTTAGTGACCCCCACGTCTACATTGAGGAGATAGGCGAGCTCGAGGAGGCTGTATTTAATTACAAGTTACCCAGCTGTGATTAAACCTAGGACTCTCCTAGTAGCTCTCTAAGCGACTTTGGCTGACCCGGATACAGGCCCTTCTTCTTGGCCTTTATAATCTCTATAATCCACGGTGCCAACTTGTACACACCAGATCTATACTCGAGAAAGCCCCTACTCGCTAGTAGAGCCATAGCTATGCTCACCTCGCGCAGTACTATGGCGTCGTCGAGCTCACTTGCAATGTCCGTCTCTCCCTGCTTAGCCCTCTTCTTAATCTCCTCTTTAATGTCGAGCGCCGCTATAATCTCCCCCGCGCTTATGTGCCTAATAAAGTACTCCATTATAATCCTCTCTAGTCTGCTCAGCGAGAATATCTCTCTGAGGCTCCTGCTACTAGCGCTACTAGTGGACATGCAACTACGCCCCGGCTACTAGTAGTACCAGGTGTTGTAGTAGACGTGCTCGCTAACCATAAACGCGGAGTTCTTTCTCGCCCTGCAGTACCCCTTAAAGAGGCACTTCTCACAGTCCGGTGGAGTATCCCTTGTACAGAGCTTTCTACCCATAATCCAGAAGAAGTCGTCAATTGTCGCCGGCTTCAGCCCTGATCTAGCGGCCACGTACCTGTAGGCCCTCCTAGCGGCGAGTCTCAGCATGATGTCCTCTTCAGCTGTGACCTCTACACCCTCTCTAATTTTGCTCCACAGAGGACCGGAGACTGCTACTAGTCCGAGGCGGTATGCTATGCGCGAGAGGTGGTTGTCGACAGCCACGTCTAGATCGTCGGTGGGGTTGAAGAGCCCGCGAGCCACTAGGAACTTTGCTAGTAACATTGTCTTCTTCTCAGCTGGGTCTTCGTACGCTCTGAACACTCTTAAATTCTCCGCGAGCCCGGGTGCTTCAATAGACCCGTGAACCCTATTATTAGAGAGTTCAATAAGCCTCAGGACACTCGAGTTGTAGAACTTTGTGAGCTTAACGCCGAGGTCTCTTAGTAGTAGAGCTCTCACTTCGGGGTCTGGCGGCGCTGCGCTACCGAGACTAAGCCACTTCTTGACATCTTCAACAGTAATCTCGGCCAGCCTCTCCGGCGCGAATAACTCGGGGTTCTCACTGTACATCACCATGCCGAGCCTGTAGAGCAGGTCTGACCCCTTGTAGCACCCGTCTTCAAGACACGCTTCGTAGGGTCTACCGGGTCTGCTGAGCCTGTGATCCATTGCGACCATTACTAGGAAGTACCTCGCAGTCAGCTCCGGCTCCTCGCTGGGTGGGGGATAGAACCCCTTGTCGTAAACGTCGAGACTCTCGAGGCGGTGTTCTCCGCGCCTCAGTACTCTCGCAACTCTCTCTACTACTGCCATGTCTACGCCAACTAGCTCCAAGGAGAGACACACCTCTCTAGAAAATAGGGGCTTGAGAGAGTCTTAAAGCACTAGTGCTCTTCACAATTTAACAGCAGTAAACCCCTGGGCGCTCTCGTCGAAGCGCAGTACTCTAAAGCCCGCCTCTTCGAGCCTCCTCTTAATGCCCTTAAGTATACTTGGAGAGCCGTGCCGGCGAGGCTCTCCCGTGTAGTGAAAGAGCACTCCGCGCTTCTTGAGCACCCTGTAGAGCTCTCTGTAGAATTCTAAGCTGTAGAGGTCGCCAGTACTCTTAGAGAAGCGGGGTGGGTCGTGAATAGCTCTGTCAAAAAACTCGTCGGGGAGCTCTGTTACGAGGTCTGTGACGTCCCCCAGAAACTTCCTAATGATCCCCGACTCTAGTGCCCTGCTCCAGGGGTTTCTCTGAGCAATCCACACCACGTTCTCGTCTATTTCAAAAGTGTAGACTAGGCTAGCGCCTCTCCGCAGCGACGCTATGGCGGTGTAGCCGAGGCCCATACACGTATCTAAGACCACGTGTCCACGTGAAACTCCGGTAGCCCTGACTTTTAGCAGCGTGTCTCTCCACGGGTCAATACCCGTAATTCTGTGCATGTGAATGCCGTTAATTTCAAGTGTGGGGGCCTTGTCCGCCCCTGTAGCCTTGAGCTTGTAGTAGCCCTGCTCAGTTGACTTGACAACGTCATACACCTCTCCACTAGTTGTCACAATTCTAACCCTGTTGACTTCGCTCGGAGCCAGGTCGCTGAGCGCGTAGTACTCGCCTCTAATTTCCACTCGCCCACTCTCAACACAGACTCTCTCTACGGTGAGGCCGAGGTCTAGTGTGACTTGAAAACACCCACCTCTCCTCCTCAACTCCTCAACGAGAAACGACGTAAACCAGTAGCCGTGTACGGGGCTGAAAGAGAACTCGTAGCTACGCAGGTCCACTTCTGGACCCTCCCCTGTAGACGCAGGAGATGGGAATATACCTCGTGAAGCGGCACTTGCGAGAAAGCTCATGCCGCAGTCTCTTCACGTGCTCATAGAGGCCCTCAACGTACAGAACAGTCACGTACCCCGCACTAGACTTCACAGTAAACTGCGCTCTCACTACACCACTGCTCTCGAGGCTACTAGCACTCACAGGCTTCTCGCTGATAGATATTATTAAGCCGGCGCAGACGTGTTCGCCGTAGTCGTGTAGGTCGTCGTGAAGGTACTCCTCGAGGGCTTTTGTGACTATAGTGGAGCGGTCGCTATTACTGGTTAGTGCTAGCTCATCCAGCCTACTAGCCACAGGCTCGGGTAGGCTAACACCAAATCTCCTCTTCAACTAGCTACACCAGCCTAGCGTATTTTAACACGAGAAGCAAAATGAGCACTAACCCAGTGTAGCCCGCTGGAACACCTCCAAGTACGACTGCTAGTGTAAAGCCGAGAGTAGCCGAGAAGAAACCTAGAGCTAGACTCAGCATAGCCTGCTCTCTCGCGCTACTAGAGTAGAGCGCGGCTACAGAAGCCGGTAGTAGTAGCATTACGTGCTCGGCTATGTAGCCGGCAAATCTCAAGAAGACAGTAGAGACTACTCCCACTAGTGTGTAGGATAGCCACTTATACAAGTTCACGTCTACACCCGCTAGTTGAGCTGAAACCTCATCAATACTCGCTACGAGGACTTTGCGGAGAGACGAGAGCACTAGTAGAGTGGTTATAATTGAGAGGACTACTGCAAAGACGGCTTCACTAGTACTTACTAGTAGCGGGTCTCCCAGTAGTAGGCTCGAGAGAGAGTACTTCACGGGGATTTTTGTCACAGCGTAGTGTACTAGCATGACTGAGAGGACTAGAGTCAGCGAAGTAGTGATAGCAGTAGCCTTCTCCGGCTGAAGCCCCCTACTCTCAAGCGCCATTGTAGCGTAGATGACCAGCAAGCCTGCCGGCACAGCGTAGTAGTAGAGAGTCACTCCAGTAAAGTACTCTGCAATGTAGCCGACTGTAACTGCCAGTAAACTACTGTGAACACTCTCCGCGACTAGGAATTCTAGTCTCCTGTAGTACACTATTAGGCTTACAGCGCTGAAAGCCAGTGCTGTAGCCACGTAGGCGAGGCCCCTGTAGAAGTCGTAGAGTAGACAGGACACTAGTAGCGGAGCGGAGAGCACTACTAGTAGTAGTGCTTTAAACGCCACGAAATCCACCTCCTATACAGCTCAACTAGGGCGACGCCCACCACAACACCGCTCACAAAGACTAGTGCAACTACTTGTAGAGTTGTGGTTCTAGGGCTACTAGTACTGGGCGCCTCTGAGCTCTCTAGCGCTCTCAGCTCGGCTAATTGACTGACTACTAGGCGGATTCCGTCCAGAATACTATTGTCGCTGTAGGGGCTGGGGGCAGTTATAATAGGAATGCCGCGCTCTCTAGCTTCAGATGCCAGTTGAGCTGCTCCTTGAAAGCCCTCTGTTACAACAACTACTCTGACTACTCCACTAGATATCAGTTCCCGCGTCTTCTCGAGGGACTCTATGGTAACTGGCACTTCCTCTTCGTACTTTAAAATCCACGCTACTCTAAAACCCACCCACTCTACGTAGTACTGTGAGTGTGGAGTGTCCACAACGGCTACTCCACTATACACTCCTCTATGCACTAGTATAGATGCGTACACTTCGCCGAGCACCCTGAAGTAGTTAGAGTAGTAGCACTCCGCTCTCTCTGGATTGATCTCGGCGAGCGTTCTAGTCAAATTCGAGATGAAGAGCAGGTAGTTCACGGGGTCTTTTATAGGCATGTGGTAGTTGGGCTGGCCAGTAGCGGGGTTTACACTCAGCTTCAAGCCAGGTATTTCGAGTACGTCTACTAGTCTAGCCCTTACCTCTCCTCTCTCCACTAAGTCTCTTATCTTCAACTCGAAAGACGTGTGCCCAGTAGAGACTACTAGGTGTGCTCTCATTAAGAGCTCCAAGTCTTTAGAAGTCAACTGGTACTCGTGAATATCAATGCCGGGCGGTACAAGTGAGATCACAGTGTCCCCGCACTTCTCAACAACTCTCCCTACATCTCCTCGCAGAGGCGGCGCCGTGACGATAATGAGTAGCCCAGTGCTCCCTGGTGAGCTTGCAGCCCCCACTACTAGTCCCAGTACTAGTAGCGAGAGTAGTGCGAGCACTACTAGTTTAGTGAGCACTAAAATCACCAGCCTAGTTGTGCACAGTTATATTAGGGTCTTATATACTTAATTGTGCACATTGGTGTAATCGTGCGCGTAGACCTCATCTCTGTCACTGTGGAGCGCGGGGGGAGAGTAGTATTCGAGGACCTCACGGCGTCTCTCCCGGGGCCGGGACTCTACCAGGTCATAGGGCCTAATGGCGCTGGTAAGACAACACTACTCCTAACAATTGTAGGGAGAATTAGGCCTAGTAGGGGGAGGGTTGTAGTGAACGGTAGAGATGTCAGGAGAGTAAAGTCAGTTGAAGGTGTTGTCTCCTACATGCCGCAGCACTACAGTATTCCACCAGACGCCCCCATAACGCTCTACGAGTTCGTAGAGAGCCTAGTTAAGACTTCTAGTAGGGGTCTCCGCGTAGAAGAAGCCTTAGAGCTAGTTGGCATTAAGAGAGAGCACTGGTTTAAGAGACTTAGTCAGCTGTCAGGCGGGCTCCTGCAGAGAGCTATGCTCGCGAGGACTCTAGCACTAGACGCGCCAATAGTACTGCTCGACGAGCCCTTCTCGAACATAGACCCGGAGGGAAGAGTAGAGCTCTCAGAGTACATTGGAGAGGTCTCGAGGAGAAAACTAGTCATTACTACGAGCCACGACCCAATACTCCTACTAGACTGCACTGAAAAAGTGCTCGTTCTCGGCCACGGCAACTATGTATTTGGCCCTGCAGACGAGGTCTTAAAGCTAGAAGTCCTCAACAAGTTCTACAAGAAGTGCGCTATTGAACTACAGAAACACGTACACATTATTGACTGGCACTAGCTACTCGAAAACCTAGAAGCTGTGACTAGAACTAGAATTAGGGTTAGTACTCGGCTCAAATAGCACTAGAAACCAAGCAGGTGTTTCTGAGAGTAGAGTAGTAGACCATAAATTTGGCTACTCTGAGATAGTACTAGAGGGCTCTCTCAGTGAGACTCCTAGAAGGCGAGGCTGTTCAGTACAGGGGCGTAGTGTACTTAGTTAAGGGCTATCAGCACCCCGAGGGCTTTCTAGTAGCCTATCCACGCTACAGTCTCTTAACTAGAAGGCCTCTACAACACATGAGCGCCTACTACACTGTCGAGTACGAGTACTGGGACTGCGTAAAGCACTACGTCCCCCTGGTGTCTTTGAGCGAGGCACTGCCGATCAGGGCTAAGCTGGATGAGCGCGTGCTCGCTACCGCAGAGATCCTCGCGCACCTACTAGATGTGAGTAGTGAGCATGTATACGTATCGGGCTCTGCACTAGTGTCTGATAGCTACGGCGACGTAGACGTGGTGGTATACAATGTCAGCGAGGACTCCGTGGAGAAAGTGAGGAGGCTTGTAGAAGTAGGGGGGTTTAAGAGGAGTGCACACCTACTAGTGAGCGAGTACGTGCGTAGACATAGCTCTCAATTAGCTCTGCGCGAGTACTTAGTACTAAAGAAAAACACAATACTGCACTTTGCATTGCACGGTGTACACGTGAATTTAAAGCTAGTGAGACTAGAGCAGGGTTACCAGGGCTGTGTAGACCCGGTCTACGAGTACAGCTACTACAGCGGGCCAGTAGAGGTCTCTAGACCCGAGACCCCGCACACACTGCCAGCTAGGTATAGTGCTAGGTGGCGCGGAGGAGAAGTAGTAGTTGAGTCCCTTAGAGAGCTCTACGCTGAGCTTACACCGGGAGTGTACTACGCGGAGAATGCGAGGTTAGAGGTGAGAAGTAGTGGCCTATACCTAGTACCAGACCACGGCGTCTTAAAACCCGTGAGAGTGTCGGAGTCTGAGTAAAAAGCACTACAAGAGCTATAACGCTCCACAGGTCTAACTAGAACTCCGAGTATTAGAGTGGGGCTTAACGTGAGAGGTCTCGTAGTCACTGGCTATGGAGGGCACGCTGGCTACGCCTACGCTGTTGCCCGCGAGCTCTCTAAGCGGGGAGTCGAGCTTGAAATAGTAGTACCACGAGAGTATCCACACCTACTCGCAAGGTTTAGAGAGTTCGGAGTAGTAGACGCCATAACTCTCCCGAGAAAGCCTCTTGAGCCACTCTACAAGACTCTACCTAAGTGGATTTTAAGTCTCCTCGAGTCTCTGCGCTACACGCGGAGAGCCTACGACTTTGTACTCGCTACAGGCTCTAATTTCTCAATTCCACCCTCACTAGTACAGAGACTACGCGGAGTAGTAGTCTACGCTCTAGAGGACTTCAAGGTCTCAAGACCCTCTAAAGCCGTTTACACGCTACACAGGCTGGGGGCCCGCGTTTTTCTCCAGTGGCCTGAGCAGTTGAAGATATACCCAGACGGTCTAGTAGTAGGGCCCGTCTACGAGCCGGAGATCTACGAGCCGCGAGACGAGGGCTACATACTAGTAACTACGGGTATGCTGGGCTCTCCAGAACTAGTTGAGGCCGTGTTAAGCCTGGACTACGAGAGAGTAGTAGTTCAGCTCGGGGATTTGGACCCAGAGTACTACTCTAAGAGAAAGCCTCAGTGGGTCTTCTTCAAGTACACGAGTGATATTCACAAGTGGCTCGCGGGAGCCTCTGTAGTCATAACACACACGGGCAACATCTCAATGACCGCGAGACTCGCGTATAGAAAGCCAGTAGTACTAGTCTACACTGCTAGACACAGTAGAATACACAGCTTACTAGACGCAAAGACTCTCGCCGAAAAAATAAACGCAGTATTCCTCGAGAGGGCGACACCGAGTAAGCTGAGAGAGGCAATAGAGAGGAGTAGAAAACTCCCAGCACCAGAACTACCAGTCGGCGCAGAGAGAATAGCTGAGAAAATTACAAGGCAGGGAGCCTAGTACCACACGCCTCGCACATCCTCCCCCCGCGTAGTGTA
>JBMSAO010000063.1:0-17122 GCA_049414425.1 Desulfurococcaceae archaeon | reverse complement strand
TACAAGGGCTCTGTGCGCGTTAGAGTCAAGAGGTCTGGCGACCTGCTAGTAGTAGAGGACCTCTACGCTCGGAGAGCACCACTAACACTAGTGCCGAGCCGCATTGAGGAGGACTACGCGGAGTTCTACGTGGCGACGCTCTACACTAAGATACCAGTAGAGTTTTACATTAGAGATAACAGAGTAGTAATGATCTACGAGAGGTACCTGCTAGTTAAAGAGCGCTAGGAGGCCGCGTACGTTGAGATACCCCGTTATAGACCTACACGAAGACATCTCAGTGTACTTTACTCTACACGGTGGTGGACAGCCGCTGGGGGATTTCAGAGAGGACGTGCCGGGCCGCGAGGCTGATATCCCCAAGTACCTCGGTGGAAACGTCAGGCTCGTATTCGCCTCTATATTCCCCGGCATTGAGACTTTCAACCCGAGAGACTCTCTGAGACTAGTACAGCTGTACGGCAAGTGGCTCCCGGCAACGGGGTTCAGGGCTCCGCAGTCTACGCTACTAGAGCACTTCTCAGTGTACTACAGGCTCGCTGAGGCCTACTCAGAGCTCGTGCTCGTCGAGTCTACTGCTGATATTCAGAGAGTCCTCGAGAGCCCGGGTAGAGTGGGGCTACTACTACACTTAGAGGGCGCCGAGGCCCTGGATGACCCCTACGACCTCGTCTTGTTAAAGAGGCTTGGACTTAGGAGTATTGGGATAACGTGGAATTACAATAACAAGTACGGGTCTGGGTGCCTCTCAAAGAAGGACTACGGGCTGACGCCTGAAGGCGAGGAGCTAGTGAGAACAGCCAACAAGCTCGGCGTGATCGTGGACTTGGCGCACGCGAGTAAGAGGACTGCTCTAGAGGCTATAGACGCCTCTTCAAAGCCACTTATTATTAGTCACGCTAACACCCGCAAAATCGTCGACACGCCGAGAAACGTCGACGACGAGGTGCTCGAAGCCCTCTCCAGGAAGCGAGGCGTCATCGGGATCTCCGCTATCGGGCCGCTAGTCTCGACGAAGCCCGGGCCGACACTAGACGACCTGCTAGAGCACTTCCTCTACGTGTACGAGGCCTACGGGCCAGACATCCTGGCTATCGGCACTGATTTCCACGGACTACTAGGACTCCCCGCGCCAGAGGGCTTCGAGTCAATAGATAAAGTCCAAGTACTACTAGAAAAGCTCAGAGAGAGGGGCCTGAGCGAGAGCGATATTGAGAAAGTAGCGTATAAAAACGCCTTGAGAGTCATTACTGAGAATCTCTCCTAGAGTACTTTACAGGTAGGAGGGGGTGTCCCAGGGGGTATAGGTCGGCCCACGGAACCCGCTCTCATTGAGCCGGCTTACCACCGGCACTCGACGGGCGAGGCCGTGTCTTTAATTATGTAGTAGAGCCCTTAAAAACGCGCGAGTGGTGTTTTTGCGCGGATTCGAGTGCTGTGAGGGCTTTTAGGAGTAGAGTTATTGAGTGGTGTGCTCTCCACGGAGACCACTGGTTACCGTGGAGACTACGTAGTGATGGGTGGAGCATTCTAGTTGCCGGTGTCCTCTTGAGGAATACTACTGTTAAGCAGGTGCTCAGAGTTTACGGCGAGCTCATCGAGAAGTACCCGTCACCGGCGGCGATGACGTCTGCCAGCGTCGAGGAGGCTAGAGAGCTCATTAGACCCCTCGGCATGCAGTACACTAGGACACCGCTACTAGTCGAGCTCGCGAAGACTATCACTACGAGATACAGTGGCGCAGTGCCGTGTAGTCTAGAAGAGCTACTCAGCTTGCCCAGCGTCGGCGAGTACACGGCCTCCGAGGTCTTACTAGCCGCGTGCACTCAGCCAGTACCACTAATAGACAGGAACTTCGTGAGAGTAGTGCACAGAGTACTGGAAGTTAAGCCGAGCAAGAGCAACCCCTACAGGGATCCAGAGTACTACACTCTAGCCCGGAGCCAAGATGTTTAACTACGGGGTCTTCGACTTCGCGAGAAAAGTCTGCAAACCGAGAAGCCCTGAGTGCAGTAGTTGTGCGCTGAGAGACATATGCGTTAAGGGACGTGTGGACGCTGTACGCGCGTAGTCGAGTAGACAGGAAAAGAACACGATCAGCACGACTGCACTCTTCGGCGCGGCCTATGTGAAGCGGGAGAGTTCTAGTCATTACTACAGCGCTATTTTTAAACGAGTAAAACAGCGTGGTGGTTTCACGCATGTCTCAAGTAGTAGTGTGCTCCTCTACTATTTCAACGTCGAATTTCACGCCTACTCTGCGCGCGATTTCCCTCAGGTTTTCCAGTATGTTCAGGTGTATTGGTATTCCTATTTTGAGTCTCGTCTGCATTGTGAGCCAGGCTTTCTCGCCGGGGATCCATATATTCTCTGTCCACGGCGACTTCTTCAGGGACTTTATCTCGGAGATCATTTGCTCGAGCCTCTCGTAGAACTCCTCGAGCCTCATGACTTTTGAGATGTCTAGCGCTACTAGCGCGTGGCCCACGTTAGCGTCTCTCACAGTCGTGTAGCCTACGTGAAACCCCCACGCAGCGCCGGAGAGAACGCCGCAGATTACATCCACTACTAGTGCTAGTCCAGAGCCCTTGTGCCCTCCAAAATCCTCTAAGTAGCCTCCCAGCGGCAGTATAGCCGCCTCGCGCCTTCTAATAGCCTCGTAGACCCTCCTCGCGTCTCCCCGCATAATCTCGCCGCTAGCACTAATAACCCAGCCCTCGGGGATCTCCCTGCCTAGTTTACTGTAGACCTCTATCTTGCCCACTGGGACAACTGAGAGGGCCCCGTCGTATAGTAGTGGTGGTGGGTGTTTGCGGGGAGCGGCGAAGGCAATAGGGTTTGTGCCGAGGTACCTCTCTACTGTTCCAATGTAAGCTACCAGCGGCTCAGAGTTAGTCATAGCGACTCCTATCATTCCGTGCTCTACTGCTTTTAGAGCGTAGTAGCCGGCTATGCCGAAGTGGTGACTACGCCTGACTAGCACAACGCCTACTCCGAGCTCTCTAGCTCTCGCAATACCGTACTGCATCGCCCTCAGCGCCGCGACCTGCCCGAGCCCGTTGTCGGCGTCGAGAACTAGTACAGTGCTCGCGTCCACGACGAGCCTCATCTCCGCGTTCACGTTCACGGCCCCCCTCTCAATGCCGGCAACGTACCTCTCAACTCTCTGCACGCCGTGACTAGATATCCCCATGAGGTCGGCTGTCACTAAGACGTCTGCTACTACTTCTGCGTCGCCCTCTCTAACGCCGAGAGCCGTGAACACCTCTCTAACAAGCCTCTTCAGACTACTCGCAGTGACTCTAACGTAGGGGGGTACCGGCTTCTCCTTCTCGTAGAGCGCCTCCACAGTCAGCACCGAGGTAGGAGTGTTAGTGCTTGAGAGAAAAATACTCTACATCAGCCTAGGATGCCTTCATCAGTAACTCAGGCCCGTGACACTCATCACTCCACCTGTGACTACTCCTTAAGAGCTTAATAACAGTGTAGTCGCCTCTGGGAGTCGCGCTGTGAGTGCTTGGTGTACACTGAGAGCTCAGGGTTACGAGGCCTGTAACTGCTTCACGGAGACTACTAGTGGCTTAGTAGCCCCTTGTAGAGCCGGTATTAGAGTGCGGGAAGGAGAGATCTATAGGCTCATATACGACATTGTGCTCTCCAGGCCCGAGGACTACTTGTCAGTGTATCAGAGTAGATGTAGTCACAACTGCTTAAAGTGCCACAGCTGTTGCTTCGCCCAGGTGGCAAGTGGGTACTGGTACAGTCCACGCGACTTGCTCAACGAGGTGTTGAAGTACAGATAATTAGTCACTTTCTGGGAGCCTCGCGAGGGGGCCACTATGTGGCACGCCTCGGACCTGTGTGCTCACTGCGGGTCCTGCGTACTCACTGGCGTCCCGGGGCCCTGCTACCCCCGCAAGCTGACAGCCGAGAAGATCACGTGGTCTCCTCAGGGCTATGGGCCGGCGAGGAACATTGTCTCCTTCACTAGTGGAGATCTCTACTGCCAGCCAGCATTCTACGCTAAGGCGTTTAAGCTAATTAAGAGAGAGGCCCCCGACATCTGGGTCCACGTTGAGACAAACGGCTACGGGCTGACGCGGAGAAATCTTGAAGTGCTCTACGAGGCAGGCCTGGACTCTGTGTGGCTATACATGAAGGCGTACTACGAGGACACCTACCGCTTTCTCTGCGGCACCAGCAATAAGTGGGTACTCGAGCTACCAGCACTAATACGCGACATGGGACTAGTTTTCGAAGTAGTACTCCTCTACATTCCCAGCCTCTTGGGAGTCGACCAGGTCGAGAGGTTCGCCGAGCACTTGGCCGGCGTGGACAGGGACATACCAGTAATGCTCTTAGCGTCCTTTCCCGAGTACAAGCTACTCAGCCCTAGAGCTCCAACACTCACAGAAATGATCACAGCGTAGAGGGCTCTAAGAGAGAGGCTGAGAAACGTGAAGATAGGTAATATTGGAGTGTTCTGCAAAACAGCGGAGTGTATTGACTACTTAATTAGCGTAGTCGGTAGAGAAGCCGTTGGCCTCTAGAGCAGCCGTCTCTCGTAAAGAGCTCTAAGCTGGTGTTAACGCGGTACTCTAAACCCTGGTAGTACTGGAGCTAGTAGCTTAGCCAGTGTCAAGTAGCCTGGTATGTAGAGCTCTCCTCTCCTCCTCTCGACGCCCCTAATGATCTCTAGTGCTATTCTGCGGGGGTCTAGACCCCTCTCTACTCTATACCCCGCTCTCTCGTGAAACTCCGTCTTCACTAGACCGGGGTACACTGCGAGCACGCGTATTCCCCGCTCTCTGAGCTCCCTCTTCAAGGCTTTAACAGCGTAGTGAAGAGCCGCTTTAGCCGCTCCGTAAATTGGTAGCGACTCTATTAACACGTACACACCCGCAGTAATTACGAAGACTACGACTGAGCCCGACTTCATGTAGCCAAGGAGCTCCTTAGTGAGGAGTACTGGTGTAATAAAGTTCGTGTTTACGAGAGAGACTAGCTCCTCTTCACTGTGCTCAATTACCCTCTTGTACAACCCCGCCCCTGCGTTATTCACGAGCAGGTCTACTTCTCCAAGATACCTCCTAGCCGCGTCGACAACAACACGCACTCCACTAGTCTTCGACAAGTCGGCCTGAACCGGGATGAAGCAGTCTCCGAGCTCTTCGCGGAGCCTCGCAAGTCTCTCAGCACTCCTCCCAACACCCAGCACTGTGCTCTTCTCGTCGCGGCACAGTACTCTAGCGAGCTCTCTCCCAATACCCGAAGAGGCACCAGTAACTACAGACTTCACGGCTCTCACCGGGCTCCCCGCGGAAACCCTATAGTGAGTACTAGTCTTATAACCTGCAGGTTCACTGCAACACGGCGTTGCGAGGAAGCGGCGCTCTCAATTAGAAACTAGAAGAGTAAGCTGTCTCCCGAGGGCTTTAGAGAGCTGTGTGAGAGGCGCGAGTCCTTTCTCGCTGGTCACGGGGCGAGTAGTTGTAGATAGTAGTGGTCTCTACTACCTCTCAGCACCAATGCCCCGGTGTTCTCTGCGAGAAAGGTTGCGTGAATACACCTGCGAAGAGAGATTACCACGAGTAGTGGCAATGTAGGTGGCACTTCAAGTGGTGTTGGCAACCGGCTCGCCTCTCGCCGAAGTACTAATTACGCGAAGCGCCACAGAGGTTATAGGAGTGTGAGAGTTGGAAAAATAATCATGGGTTTAAAATCTATTTAAGAGCGAGCACCACTCTACGGAGTGTTCAGCGCTGCGTTTACGGCCGCTAAGGCGTCTACTAGGCCGTAGCCGTACAGCTCGTCGTAGCCTCTAGCTCCCAGGTCTATTGCTGTTGATGTTAGGATGTTTTGATCTCACTTGGAGTTAGTTTTCTGAGGCCAGCGGCAAGCCTCAGCGCCTGAATCAGTGCTACTGTTCCAGAGACGTGTGGACAAGCCATACTCGTTCCACTAGCATACACGTACCTGTTCCTAGGCCACGTTGAGAGTATGTCTACTCCCGGAGCCACTACGTCTGGGTTTCTGTTACTCCAGCCTGGAACTCTGTAATTCGAGTCCACGGCGCCCACAGCTATTACCTCGGGGTAGCGCGCTGGGCAGCTCGGCTGTGAGGCGCCCTCATTACCGGCCGCGGCTACTAGTGTGACATTGTAGCTGTAGGCGTACTTGACAGCGTCGTAGAGCACACTGGAGTCCGGCCCGCCGAGCGACATTGATATCACGTCTGCGTCGTCATCTGTGCCGGCTACATCGTCGGGGCCCTTTGTCGCCTCGACAATACCCTTAGCTACGTCGCTGACATACCCGCTTCCACTAGCATCTAGTACTCTAACAGCGTATAGTAGTACTTTGGGGGCGGCTCCAGCAACTCCACGACTATTTAACCTCGCGGCTATAATGCCAGCCGCGTGTGTGCCGTGGCCGTTTGAATCAGCGCAGTTCTTTAAGTCGGTTCCCTCGTAGTACGTCCTGGTGTTTCTCAGTGAGACAATGCAGTAAGTCACAGCGCCCCGCAGGTCAACGTGCTGATAGTCTACGCCAGTATCTAGAACAGCTACTCTAATAGTCGGGTTGTAGCCGTAGGCGGCGTCACCGTATACTGGGCTGTACGTAGACCAGACATCAGTTGCATTTCGATATTCCACTGGACCTCTCCAAGAGCCCTTGCGGGCTTATCCTCCTCAATATACCTAACAAAGGGTAGTCTAGACAAGTAGTTAATAATAGACCTCGGCACCTCAACAACAATAGCATTTATTTCTAGTATCTCGAAGTGCACAGGGCAACCTGGACACGCTCTCTTAATAGTCTCTAGATCACTAGGAGTCTTAACGCCAATAACAACTCGAACTCTACTCTCAGCCCTGCTCTCAGCTAGTGGCAGTATCGCCGCGAGAATTAACGCCACTAAAACGGCGTGTATGACTATCCTTGCCTTCTCCAACCAGAATACACCCGTTAAGCCTACGCGAGCCAGGTTTATAAGTCTTATTGAAGCATAGTGATAGCTTTAAGTACTGCTTTCCTGCTCAGCTCTCGGGACTACTCGACTTAGTATTCTCTCGACTTCATCTAGGTGCCTAGAGGGGTCTGGTACTAGAGTCTCCTCGATGCTACTTCTCCGCTTAGATTTCAACCTGCCGTAAATGTAGCTCAGCGACTGAACGACTCCGTTCAGTGAACCGAGTAGCCTCGTAGTGTACCCGTAAACACAGCTACGTGGGCAGTTGTAGCAGTCTAGTTTAAACTTAACACAGAGTTTCTTACTAGGCTGCGTGTATTTAACTCCGAGGACACTAGCGTAGTGTCTATCTACTGGCGCGTGGCTAGCTAGCCCGTAGGCGTGTAGTAGGTATGCTTTAGCGCTCTTAACGCCAATACCACTAATGCTCAGTAGCTCAGTGGCCTCGCTCAGAGGGTATAGGCCCCTCTCGAGGACTCCTCTTAAGCTTCTCCTCACTCTGTTAAACTCTACAGTCAAGTACGAGGAGGACTCCACGAAGCCTCTTACTACGAGTTCCCTCACCCACTTCACAGTGTTAACGTAGTAGTCTGTACTCCTAGACAAGAAGACAGAGTAGAGCACTAGCTCTTTGTCGCGCGGCTCGTAGATCAGAGTGATGTGCCTAGCAATACACTCCTCGAGACCTGCCCGCCTGCATACTTCCTGAAAGAGCTCTTGCTTGCTAAGTCCGAGGAGAGTAGGCGAGACACTAACTCCACTCGGAGCTGTGCACTTAGTCTCGAGAGTACTCTCTCTAAAAACACACTCGAGCCCCCGGTCAGCGCCGGCAATCTTCCTGAAGATAAAACCACTACTAGTCTCCTCCACGCTGAAGAGTGGCAGGAGGTATGAGTAGAGCAGTGTTAACCCGAAGTGAATACCCCTGATCTCCACGAGTACTCTCCACTGAGAGCGAGAGCCCTTATAGCTACTAGCCGCGTCTTCCAAACTTGAATCATACGCGTCTTCTACCTTAAAAAGAGAGTATTTAAACTCTCCTCTCGCTAGGCTAGACCGTCAAGAATCCTAGTGTAGTGGGGGTGTTAATGGCTACGAGTGGCTCTGTTCTTGAAGGAGTGAATAGTTGTTTAGAATCTGCGGCTGTATTACTAGTCATTGTAGCTAATTGAGCCCTGCTCGGCGCGACCACTTGTAGTCTACCTGAGCCAAGCGTACCCCGCTATTAGTAAATAGCGACTAGCTGAGGGAGCAACTGCTACTGATACTAGTGCAGTTTAATAAACAGAGTCTACGCAACAATTGCTGTGGGTGAGTTGAGTGAGGAGGGTAGTTACCGCAGTACTCTTACTACTCCCCCTGCTAGTAGCGCACGCGCCAAGTAGGCTAGCGGAGACCAGTGAGCTGTACGTCGCTGAGACTACTAGTGTCCTGCACTCGCCGGGCGACCCAGTCTACCTGTCTATAGCAGACGGCTACGTGGTCTTGAGGCTCATCGTGTCAACTAGGCTTGGAGAGCACGAGGCTCTAGTAGTAGTCAACTACACTCTCGCCGTGAAGATGAAATTGCAGTTCGCAATGAGAGACTACTATGTGTGGATAGCTGGAGTGCCCTATACTGGTAGAGGCTTCACATACTACTTCAAGCTCAGATCTAGTAGCGGAGAAGTAGCCGTGTATAGGAGTCGAGGTGACAAGTACTTCTACTTCGACGGAGTTGACAGGTTTCCACAAGTCGAGTGGGTTAAGTACGGAGTAGCGTACCAGATATTCCCAGAGAGGTTCTACAATGGAGACCCCTCAAACGACATCTACGCCAACTACACGGACGAGCTTTGGTACAACGAGGTGAAGCCGGGGCGGCCAGTTCTCAGTAAGTGGAGTGACCCCATTACACCGCTACACTGCTGCCACCAGTACTTCGGAGGAGACTTGAAGGGCGTGACGCTCAAGCTAGACTACCTCTCCGAGCTCGGAGTCACACTAATCTACTTAACTCCGATTTTCATTTCGGGTAGTGCTCACGGCTACGACACATACGACCACATGCAACTAGACCCCAAGTTCGGCACTATGAGAGACCTAGAGGAGCTGATAAGCGAGGCGAGTAAGCAGGGTATTAGAGTTATATTCGACTTCGTGCCGGGACACGTGGGGATAAGGCACTGGGCCTTTCTCGACGTGTACAAAAACGGCCCCTCAAGCAGGTACTGGCACTGGTTCACAGTGTACAAGTGGCCTTTTAGGCTAGGCGACGGCTCTGCTTACAGGTGCTGGTGGGGTCTCGGCAGTCTGCCGCAACTAAACACTACTAACCCGGAGGTCAGAGAGTACTTGATTAATGTCTCGCTCTACTGGCTCGGCAAGGGCTTCGCGGGAATGAGAATAGATACTCCTCTCGACGTCTTAGACCCGCGGGGCTTCTTCGCCCAGTTGAGGAGAGCCGTGAAGACAAGATACCCCAGCGCGTACATAGTCGGAGAGATCTGGGACCACAGGCCGGAGTGGCTTCGAGGAGACGCTTTTGACAGCTTAATGAACTACTACGTGGGGAGGGGGATACTGTTAAGGTACGTGAAGGGGTATATCAGTGGAGGAGACGCCGCGAGGCTTATCTCCGATTACTACGCGTCTATAGGAGTCAACGTGGCTGGAGTGAACTTTAATATCATCGGGTCGCACGACACTTCACGCGTGCTCACAGAGCTGGGCTGTGGTGGAGTACACCACACTCCTAGCACTACGAGCACTAAGAAGCTGAAGCTCCTCTCCACGCTACAGTACACTATACCCGGCACGCCAGTGGTGTTTCAGGGAGATGAGCGGGGTATTTGCGGGAGGAAGGAGTACTTCGACGAGCAGAGATATCCAATACAGTGGGATAGGCTAAACCAGGAAGTCTACGAGCACTACAGGAAGCTGGGCCAGCTCAAGAGAACACTGGCACCACTGCACACGAGCGTAATATCGCTGTACTACGCAGACCAGTACGTAATAGCCTACACGAGGGGATGGGGCGACGAGCTACTCGTAGTGGCGAGTACTAGTCCGAGTACTACCAACCTGAAGCTCCCGCCCGGAAGCTGGGTAGTAGTCTACACAACCGATGACTCCGCTACTGTAAGTAGCGGTGAGCTAGTTGTACCACCACTCACGGCAGTAATACTCCTGCGGGCAGATGCTGTTAGCACACCTACTCACACAGAAACCCCCACTACTCCCACACCAGCACCACAACAAGCAACTACTCCACCACTGGGGGCGCGCGAACTAGTAGTTATCACCGGCGCGGTGCTAGCCGCAGTCACAATAGCAGTAGTAGTTAAAGCGACTAAGCGGAAGTAAGAGCTCGCAGAGAGATGAGCACGGGGAAAACTCTAGCTGAGAACTGTGAAAAACTCGAGTTTTTAAAACTCCTCTACTTTATGACTGAGCCTTTAACTTCTCTCAGCCACTCTGGTGTGACTTCCTCGGCGAAGACCTTGAGTAGCCCGGCCGCGTTGTACACGTCGCTCAAGTCTACTACTTCAACGGGGCTGTGAATGTACCTAGCTGGAATGGAGACCGTTCCCGCTGGCACGCCCTCCTTGTTCAGCGCTATAATACTAGCGTCTGTCGTGCCGCCGGGTATTACCTCGACTTGGTATGGTATGTTGTGCTTCTCTGCCAGCGAGACCAGCATGTCAAATACGCGTGGGTGAGCTATTAGCCCGGAAGCCCCCCGGCCATCGGCGACTTTTATTGCAGGGCCTTTACCCAGTCTAGTGTACCACTCGCTCTTAGCCACTCCCGGCACGTCGCTAGCAATTGTCACGTCGACGGCTAGAGCCGCGTCGGGGGAAATCGCGAAGGCAGATGTCCTCGCGCCTTTCAGCCCCACCTCCTCCTGGACAGTGGCCACGAAGTACGCGTCAACCTTGGGGTCGCGTGTCAGCTCGGCTGCTTTAATTAAGGTCACTACACCAACGCGGTCGTCGAACGCCTTGCCAGCGACTCTAGTGCCGGACAGAGCTACTACATCTCTGTCGAAGACCGCTATATCCCCCACTCTCACACCGAGCTTCTCCACCTCCTCGCGAGAAGAGGCTCCAATGTCTATGAACAGCTCGCGGAGCTCAGGGACTTTCTGGAGCTCCTCTGGCTTAGCTACGTGCGGGGGCTTGAGACCTATTACTCCTCTGAGGAGCTTGCCGTCTCTAGTCCTAATTACAATGCGCTGGTAGAGAAGAGACCTCTCCACTACGCCGCCTATTGGCACAACCCTCAAGAAGCCCTCGTCCTCGATGTGCGAGATGAAGAAGCCTATTTCGTCCATGTGGGCCGCTATCATTACTCTGCCCTCTCCACTACTACCGCGCTTCACGCCGATAACATTACCCCACGTGTCAACCCACAACTTGTCCACGTGCTTCTCTAGTAGCTCAACTACAATGCTTCTCACAGAGTCTTCTCTACCACTAGGGCCGGGAGCCTCGGCCAGCCTCTTTAAGAGGTTGAAGAGCCCATCTCTCCACTCCACAAGACGCCACCAGAATACTACTAGAGTACCCTGGCGAAATAAATGCGTAAAACACAAAACTATCGAGAAGACCAGTTGCTCTAAGCACCGCGCTCCGCGAGCCTGCAGGTCGAGCTCGGAAACACTGCTCTAGGAGCGAGGGGCTTTGAAGCCGCGTTTACTGGACTTCTTCAACTACAATATTCACTTTAACAGTGAATTTCCTGCCTCCTCTATTAATTTCAAGCGTGACGTAGCGCTTGTCAATACTCCTCTCAATTACATCTCTGAGCTCACTTATTATCCTCACGAGCCTATCATTAGCCTTAACTATAACGTCGCCCTCGGCGAGCCCGGCCGCGTCGGCGGGCGACCCCGGTATTACTCTGACTACTAGTAGGCCCTCGCTGACTGGTAGCTTGTAGAGAGCGGCCATAGTCGGGTTTATAGGCGCCACGTACACTCCTATCCACGCTCTCAGCGGCCGCTTGTACTTACTGACAATTTCAATAAACCTCTTAACAGTGTTTATTGGAGTAGCGAACCCTATTCCCTGCGCGTAGGGCACAATAGCAGTGGTAACGCCCACGGACTCCCCGTCCAGGTTCACTAGTGGCCCACCACTATTGCCCGGGTTTATCGCCGCGTCTGTCTGTATAACGTCTTCGAGAACTATCTCCCTCGAGATAATCGTCCTCCCCACCGCGCTCACAACACCCATAGTCACCGAGTTTTCAAGGAGCCCCAGCGGCGAGCCAATGGCGAGGACTATTTCCCCCACTTCGAGCTTGTCCGAGTCCCCCAGCTTGAGGGGCGTTCCGTGCTCTTCTGTCTTCAGGAGAGCCAAGTCTCTTGTAGGGTCGCTCGCTACTACTGTAGCCGAGCTCATGTACCCGTCACTAAACGTCACATTGACTTTACTAGCAACTCTAATAACGTGAGCGTTAGTTATGACGTGGCCAGGCGCCACAATAAACCCGGACCCGTAGCCTCTAACGGGCTCGTAGCCGAAGAGCTCTAGTGGGTGCGGAATCTCGGTGGAAATAGTGACGACAGAGGACTTAACCCTCTTCACGACATTGACTATCTCGGAGCTGAGAGCTCTAACACTCAATTAAAACCCACCACGCACTACTCCACCTAAACTCTAACCCGCACGGAGTAAAAAGTATTGGATTTAAAGCTCGTGCTTGAGCTCTACGCTACAAGTCCCAGTGCGCTCAGCAACTTGACCCTGTCAATAAGCTTTCTGTGAGCCCCCAGCTCAATAGGCTTATTCCCAACCAGCGCTGTGAAACTCCACTTGTAAGTGTCAACGCTGTAGAGGACATATAGAGATCTAACACTCGACCTGAGCACTCCGTTAACATACCCCAGTTTACTGGCTATTTCACTTAGAAGACTCCTGCGTAGTACGAGCCCGTAGTACCTCCCGCGCGTAGTAGCAGTCTCCCTAGAGTGCGGTAGGAACAGCCTCCTGAGAGACTCCCACCTCTCAACTCGCTTCGCCAGCGGGGCCTGCTCCTGGATCTCGGCTTCGAGCGCTCT
Organism: Desulfurococcaceae archaeon; assembly: GCA_049414425.1. Classification (GTDB taxonomy): domain Archaea; phylum Thermoproteota; class Thermoprotei_A; order Sulfolobales; family Desulfurococcaceae; genus UBA285. The sequence continues at coordinate 4,103 of JBMSAO010000063.1, read as the reverse complement.
CAGCGAGTTAGTGAGGCACTCCTCTACATCTCTGACTGTACATGGGGCTTCTCTTGGGAGCTTGGGGTAGCCTAGTTGAGTAGTGAACCAGATATTCTCGCTGGTTAAGTCAGTTGCCCTGAAGGAGAGGAGTACTCGTATCTCAGGGGTATTGGCGTGTTCTTCTGAGGCGTAGTTGAAGAGGGAGCAGTCGAACAAGTAGAGCTCTCTTCTCTCAGCTGACCCTACGAGGCCCGCGTAGCCCCAGAAGCACACCCTAGTTCCCTTGCAGTACTCGGCTAGCAGCTTCTCACTTGCACCTAGAAAACTCACAAGTAACCCCACTTATAGTAATGCGCTCTCCCGGTGAAAAAGCCTACTCTACCTCTTGACGACCAAGTGCACCGGCTCGCCCAGAATGTACTCAGCTAGGTCTCTGAGGGACTCTGAGACTGTTAGGTGCGGGTAGGGTGTTCTAGCCGCCTCCTTAACGCTAAGCCTGCCGAGGTATAGTGGGAGGTACGCGGAGATCACCTCCGAGGCGTTCGGCGCCACGATGTGAACGCCCAGCACCCTCTCGCCCCGCTCATCGAGGAGCACTTTAACAAAGGCGTTCTTGTGCCCCTTGATCTTCACCGCTGAGAGGAAGTACACAGGCACTCGGACTCTCGTGTACTTCACGCCGAGAGCACTCAACTCCTTCTCCGTGTAGCCCACTGAGGCCACTTCTAGCCCAGTGAATATAGTAGTGGGGACCAGCTTGTAGTCTACTCTAAACGCCTCTTCGCCGAGGGCGCTCCGAGCCGCCGCGAGGCTCTCGAGTAGGGCCTTGTGAGCTAGTAGCGGCCCTCCCACTGCGTCCCCCGCCGCGTAGATCCCCTTAACGCTCGTCTCCATGCCCTCGCTCACGACAATGTACCCCTTCTCGCTCAGCCTCACACCCACAGCCTCAAGCCCCACGCCACTAGTCCTGGGGCGCCTGCCCACAGCCACTACAATCTTGTCTACTTCGAGCACTTCGCCACTAGTCAGCTTAGCCACGTAGGCACCACTACTCCTCGAGACCTCAGTCACGCTCGCGCCCTCGAGTACTCTGACACCGCGCTGAGACAAGTGCGCTCTCAGCACTGATGCTATATCCCTGTCTGTGAAGGGGAGTATGTGCTCCATTACCTCAACTAGAGTGACCTCTACGCCCAGAGACGAGTAGGCGTTAGCGAGCTCGACTCCCACAACTCCGCCTCCAATAATGAGGACTCTACTAGGCTTCTCCTCGAAGTACGGCGCCTCTCTATTGCTCACAATGCCGTGACCATCAAATCTCGCAACTGGGAGGTCTGCGGGGTCTGTGCCGAGAGCTAAAATCACCTTGTCACACTCGATCTCGCTTCTCTCCCCACTGCTCTCTACTAGTACTCTGCGCGGACCTGCTAATACGCCCCTACCCCTAATTAGCACTACTCCACGCGACTCCAGCAAGTACTCTATGCCCGCTCGAGACTCTCTCACAACGCTCCTAATCCACTCTACTAGGCTACTCCACCTGTACGCCACTTCACCCCCAACTTTCTCAACGAACTTGGCCGACTCCGCGAAGTGGTAGAGGGCTTTCGTGGGGACACAGCCGTAATTAGTGCACTCGCCGCCGACTAAGTGCTCTTCTACTACTGCTACTCTAAGCCCCCTATCAGCCAAGTAAACCGCTGCCGGGTACCCCCCGATACCAGACCCTATGACCGCGGCGTCGAACTTCACTGTATTTCTCCTCTGAGCATCTTCACGTAGACTCTCCACGTGGGAGCCAAGTACTTGGGGTGATTAGCCTTAGCGACGTCTACTCTACTAATACTAGTGTTGACCGGCCACTTCTTAGGCTCGGAGGGGTTCTTGTACGCTATTTCACTTATCTCTCTCAGCCTGGCTGCGTACTTCTCCACGTTCTCCGGGGTCTCGCTCTCAGTGAACTCTGTTAGCAAGGCCTCCTTCACTATTAGTGGGAAGTATGTTGTGGGGGCGTAGAAGCCCGCGTCGAGCAGGCCCTTAGCCACGTCCTCGGCCGCGACGCCCGTCTCCTCCGCGAGGGGCTTAGCGCTCAAGACTACTTCGTGCTTTCTAAACCTCACCCTACCGCACGGTATCTCGAAGCCTCTCACATCACTGACTAGCTTAGCAAAGTAGTTAGTTATGAGAACAGCGTGCTCAGTAACGCGCCTCAGGCCCTGCGGGCCCATCACGAGTATGTACACGTAGGCCCACACTAGGGGCACTGTATTCGCGAAGAAGGACTTCAATAAGCCAACGCTGTGGAGGCCGGGTCCTTTAAGCCTGTAGAGCCCCCTCTCCTCGTCGTATACCACTAAGTAGCCGGGTACTAGGTCTCTGAGCCAGATGCCGCGCTCGGGGTCTACGAGCCTGTCTTTAATACACACGGGGCCGGCGCCGGGGCCTCCCCCTCCGTGAGGGGAGCTGAAAGTTTTGTGTATGTTTAAGTGGGCTATGTCGAAGCCCATGTCGCCGGGCCTCGCGTAGCCCATAATACCGTTCAAGTTAGCGCCGTCGTAGTATAGTAGCGCGTCGTGCTCGTGGAGGAGTCTAGCTATTTCGAGAATTCTCTCCTCGAAGAGCCCCAGTGTGCTGGGATTAGTGATCATCAGGCCGGCCGTGGACTCTCCCACAGCGCTCTTCAGGGCCTCCATGTCGGTATTGCCGTCGGGCCCTGTCGGGACCTCTATCCCCCTGAAGCCTGCCATAGCCGCACTAGCCGGGTTCGTGCCGTGAGCGCTGTCGGGAACTATAATATCAGTCTTCTTCTCTAGTTGCTTCTTGACTTCGTGGTACCTTCTTATAGTTAGTACTCCGGCGAGCTCTCCATGCGCCCCCGCGGCTGGGTGCAGTGCGCACACGTCCATGCCGACTATGTTTGCCAGCCACTTCTGCAACTCGTACACCATCTCCAGGAGCCCCTGAACAGTCCTCTCGTCTTGTAGTGGGTGTAGTTCCGCTATTCTCGAGTCAAAGGCCACTTGCCACGCTATTCTCGGATTGTACTTCATCGTGCAGGAGCCCAGTGGTACTGGGCCGTTGTCCACGCCGTAAGACATCTGCGTGAGCCTCGTAAAGTGCCTCACGACTTCTACTTCGCTGAGCTCTGGTAGCGGCGGGGGCGTAGTCCTCCTCATAGTACTGGGTATTCTCGGCTCGCCGACGAGAGCTCTAACCTCCTCACTCACTTCTGGCAGCGCAACGCCAATTCTGCCGGGAGCTCCCAGTTCGAATACGAGAGGCTCGCTCCACTTGGCCTGCCTAAACACGGCGATCACCTCTCAGAGACGATCTCTCTCAGAGCGCTAACTAGCGCGTCAATGTCGCTCTTCAAGTGCACCTCTGTAAAGGCGTAGAGCGCTGTCTCGCCGAGCTCCGGGTAGTAGTCTCTAATGTAGAGCCCCCCGTGTAGACCCTTCTCTAGTAGCTCCTCGTGGACAGCTCTGTACCCCAGTCCCAGCTCGTTAAACGACACTGGGAACTCGTTGAAGAAGTCTTCCTTGAACACCTCGACGTTTACTCCAATGCTCTTCATTTTGACCCAGGCGTAGTGGGCATTGTAGTAATTGACCTCGGCAAGCCTAACTATGCCGCTCTTACCCAGCATAGAGAGGTACACAGCGACCGCGATGGCCACGAGAGCCTCGTTTGTGCAGATATTAGACGTCGCCTTAGCCCTCCTAATGTGTTGCTCCCTGGTCTGAAGGATCATGGCGAAGCCCCTCTCGCCGCTCACGCTCTCAGCCAGGCCTATTATCCTGCCCGGCATCTGCCTCACGAGGTTCATGTCGTATCTAGTAGCAAACACGCCGAGGTAGGGTCCGCCGTAGTTTAGCCCCAGCCCCAGTGGCTGGCCCTCCCCCACGGCTATGTCCGCTCCGAGCTCTCCTGGTGGTTTTAGTAGCCCCAGTGCTATGGGGTAGACTCCTGTAATGAAGAGAGCCCCCTTTTCATGAGCGATCTCGCCCACCGCCCTCACCTCGGGCTCTACTACTCCGAAGAAGTTAGGATACTGCACGTAGACAGCCGCCGTGTCGCTGTCTACTAGTGACTTGAACTTCTCGATGTCAACAGCCCCAGTA
>JBMSAO010000062.1:0-11075 GCA_049414425.1 Desulfurococcaceae archaeon | reverse complement strand
AGTCTTCTCGAACACCTCGTCTACTAGCGCCTTCACGAGCCTGGACTTCCCAGAGCCAGTAGTCCCCACGACCGCTACGTGGTATCTCAGCACCTCTGACTTCATTGGCATTTCTACTCCACTATACTTGTGAACACCAACTAAGAGACCCGAGCCCAGGTCTATTTTCAAGTCGCTCGGGGACTCAACGAGGTACACTTTAGACCTCGGAGTGGGAGGCGTAGTAGGCGGCTCTACTCTGCCGCCACTCACTTCTCCAATAATTCTCACACTAGACACCTCGTAGGGTATGTCTAGGCCCTCCTCGGCTATCTCGGGCTTCTCTATAACGGCAGATCTCTGGCTCGTAGTTAGAAGCGGGTCTAGCTTCGTGACTAGTCTGAGAACACCGAGATAGGTCTTCTTGAACTTGGCGTCCTCGATGAGCACTAGTGCCTCTTCTCTCACGTAGGCCTCGGCGTCTTTGTAAATGAGAATTGGAGCCTCGTAGGACCTGGCGTTAGAGGCTACTACTCCCACTTCTCTCAAATAGGTCACCCACTTAGTACTCGTGTCTTTTAAACCGAAAATACCTTAACGTGAAGAGTGAGTACTAGAGTAGAGGGCTACTCCGCGTTGACTCTAAATAGCGATATCGCGCTCTGCATTGGCTCTCAAAACCCAGTAAAAGTCCGCGGCGTAGTCGAGGCCTTCTCTAAGTTTTACCGCGTTAAACTAGTGAGAGCTGTGAGAGCAGAGACTGGGCTGCCTCCTCAGCCCATGGGGCTTAGTCAGATTATCGAGGGTGCTAGGAAGAGGGCCGAGTTGAGTATGAGTAGTGAGTGCGACTTCGCTGTGGGTGTAGAGGCTGGTTTCTACCTAGTCGAGGGTGAGCCGTTCGACGTGGAGGCCGCCTCCATCGTCTCGAGGACTGGTGAGTACTCGCTGGGGTTTTCACCGTCTTTTCCAGTGCCTCGAGTAGTCTACAGCGCTATTGCTAGTGGCGTCTTCGGAGAGCTGGAGGAAGCCGTGGAGAGACTATTTAACGTTAAGGGGGTGGGCGACAAGGAGGGCTTTATTGGTATATTGACTAGGAGGGCCTGCGATCGCTGGGTTCTCAGCTACTACGCTACTCTAATGGCCCTCGTGAAGCTTGTAAACAGGGACCTGTACACTAGGAGAGAGCTCTAGTCACTAGATCTCCTAGCGTAGAGTACTGCTTGGTAGGGCATTTCACTCGAAGTGTAGACTACTACGCCCTCAAACCCCGCTCTCGAAACGGACTCTACTACTTCACTAGTATCAACGAGATCTCTGTGAACTTCTACTACGAGGCTCCCGGCTCTCTTAAGCTCACTACTAGCTTCTCTCAAGAGCTCTAACTCCAAGCCCTCTACATCTAGCTTAACGACGTCTACGCGCCCCAAGTACCTGAGCACAGTACTCAAATTAGTGCACTTCACTGGTACCCTGGCGACTACGCTAGTAAACTCCTCTACGTGCTCTCTGAGAGTAGACGTCACGGCTGGGTTCTCTCCAATGTACAAGTATACTTGACCGCTCTCCGCGCAGAGCGCTCTGGGGTATACGCGTACTAGAGCCCCACTGGTACTCGCCATCTCCGCGTTCTCGGCTAGGTATGGCAGTACTAGTGGATTCGGCTCGAAGACGTGCACAGCTCCACCTCTACTAGCTAGCTGCGCAAAGGCGGCAGCGTAGAAGCCGAGGAAGCCCCCCGCGTCTAGAACGCTACTACCAGGCTTAGGCACGGCGTACTCTACTTGAAAGTAGTCGCAGTCGACGAAGACGTGCTCTATATTCAGGAGAGCCGGCTCAGCGAACTCCAGCGGCACTACTACTGGAATCCTCCTACCCGAGAACTCTACTCTCACTCTAATACGCTGAACCCCTAGGAGGCGTAGTAGAGAGAGAGCTGTTTTGAGGAGGCGTGTTTTCTGAGAGCTCATAGTGCAGAGAGCGCTCTGCGACGCCATCCCTCTTCACGAGATCCTCCAGCTCGCCCGGCTCATCACAGCCACTAGGTATTAGAGAGTAGCCTCTTATTAGTATTTACACCGCGCCGACTCTGGGCTGTAGTGATCCGCTCTGCGCGCTGTGAGTCAGCGCGACTAGGAATAAATGCCTCTTCTCGTACTGAATTTCTCGTGGCGGACGTGGTTAACAGAGTCTTCCTCGTAGAGGACTTCGTGTACAGAGTTGAAAAAGAGGGCTACTCTCCTAGTGAAGAGGAGGTCAAGTTCATAGGCGGGATTCTCGGCCAGCCAACAAAGAAGCTAAACGTAGTGCTTGAAAGGTGCTCACAGGTCTTCGCGAAGAACATTGAGAGGAAGCGTAGCAGTCTAGGTGACAAGTCCGTGTGCATATACACGTGGAGAACTAGTGTGCCCTTTAAAGTCTACCCGCTAACCCTCCACGCGTTCGGCACGGTTATCCTCTTCGAGGGGGACAAGCCCGTAAGCGTGCTGGCATACCCGTTCAATAAGCCGCTCAGTTACGCTAAGTCACCGGGTATACCCGAGAGCGAGCTCAGGGGAGTAGTGCCCAGGGAGGTTACTGAGAGAATTGACGGGTGGCACTTAACACTGTACTACAATCCCCTAATTGAGAGGTGGGTTTTCGCGACGAGATACGTCTTGCACAACATGTACTACTCAAAGGGAAGGCTCGTCGAGGAGCCGCTAGACGTCATTGCAAACCCCTACGTCGAGATCGCCGACGCCGAGGCCAGGGAAATTGGTCTCTACGACGCTGTCGACAAATACAGGGGCTGGACGTTCACGTTTGTGCTCGAGGGCCCCGAGCCAGCTATTACTAGGCCGCCGTACCCAATTGGCGCTGACACCGCTCAGTACAGGCTGTACTTGCTGATGGCCCGCGACCCCCAGGGCAGGCTCTACACGTGGAGCGAGACTAAGAGGCTACTGGACTACACTACACCCACACTAGTAGAGCCTAGAGAGATTAGTGAGCTCTACAGAGAAATCCGCGAGAGGCTAGATGTGAGGTCTTACATAGCCTACGTTGACAGCGGAGACCCCGAAAACCCCGTACTAGTCGAGCTGGAGTCCGACTACTACGCTGACGCGATGAGCGTCAAGTACTTAAACGAAGCCAAGTCAGCTGCACTCCTACTAGCAGAGGGCTTAGTAGACAAGCTAACTGGAGTGCTCAGCGAGGAGCAGGCGCGCGTAGTCAGGGAGTTCCACGGTAGAGTAGCTGAGCTCCTAGAGCTACTCGGCAAGAGCCTCTCTCAAATCCCTGTTGAGGAGACTGCTAGAGTCTTCGTGGAGACTACTAGAGAGCTCGGAGTGAGAGGGCTCTACTACGAGGAGGTCTCTAAGAGCCTAAGAGAGGGGAACACTAAGAGAGTCGTGAAGAAGGCCCTGGGCTCACTACTAGAAGGCAAGTCTCTACTGTCACTCGAGACTACGCGACTCGTAGACAGCTTCTTAGAGACCCTGAAGAAGAACTTGGAGAGCGCGAAGTGAGAGTGTTACCGGGCCCCCTGTTTTTAGCTCACTAGACTCCACATATTTACGCGGGGTTTGAGTGACGCCGAGTCTGGCAGAGCTAGTAGAGGCGTTTAGAGTAGCTGTTTCCGGAGACAACTCACTACTAGTAGTACTAGTAGTCTTCTTTGGAGTAGTCCTGGGCTACATTAGTATTAAAGTGTTAAAGTACGTTCTCTCCCTCATACTAGTACTACTACTAGGATCACTCCTCTCTATGTGGGCTCTCAGCGAGCAGGTATTGAGCACGCTGAATAGTGCTAGAGAAGTAGCTGTAGGCGTATTTAGCCTACTCCTAGCTACTGGACTCCTCTCAGTAAGCTCTTTTACAGCCGGATTTCTACTAGGCGCTCTAGTAGCACTACTCGAGAAGTAAGGGGCTCATTGATCGAGGGCGTCTTCACTCTTCCGTCAAACCCTGCCCTCTTCACCGCCCAGTGACTTCTACTCCTCTTAGTTTAATATACGCGTCTTAACGAGACATAAATTATATAAGTGTTTTACCTGGTATTTTAAACTCGGAGTGTAGGGGGTTTTGCGTGCTCTCAGGGGGGTTTTTGAGTAAAGTGCTAGACTTAATTTACAAGATCTCGGGGGAGCTTAACTTACCCCCTCTAGTCGTCTCTGAAGCTAAGAGTATTGCTGAGAGGGCTATTCACGAGGAGATAGCGTACGGCTTTAGACCAGAAGACGTAGCCGCTGTGTCACTGTACGTGGCGTGTAGAAGGAATAAGGTTCCACTACTAATGCGCGAAGTAATAGTAGCCGCGAAGTCTGATCGGAGGAGAGCGCTCAGCCTCTACAAGCGCGTACTGAGCAGTCTAGGCGTAACTGTAGCTCTATCGAGGCCAGAAGAGCACTTACAGTACATTGCAGCAAAGTTAAAAGTAGACAGCGACGTTGTCGAGTACGCAATGAGAATACTCAGCGAGGCGAATAAGACCGGGTTCTCGCTCGGCAAGAACCCGCGCGTGCTAGCGGCAGCTGTCTTGTACACTGCGAGTGTCTTAGCTAATAAGCCTGTACCTGTTAAAAACCTCGCAAGCACGTCTAAAGTCACGTCTGTGGCTATAAGACTACTCGCAAAGCGCCTCTACAAGCTACTAGGGTTTAAGTCTGCGTAGTCTTAGTGACCTTAACTGTAATAACCCTGCCGTAGAGGTACTCCACAATACTAGTAGCAGTGCTCGTCCTCTCTGAGATGCACTCAGATATCTCTCTCAAGACACCCTCCGCTGGTGTTGGTAGAATCTCTACTTTGAACCCGCCTCTAATAGGAGTTATGTAGAGCTCCTCGTAGCGAACACCACTCCGCTCAATACACTCCACAACTTTCTTCTCCACGTCAATATAGTTTATCCTCTCCTCCAAAATCCCAGCCGGAATTACCATAAGCACCTCTAATATTTAAGCAGTGCGGAGTAGCACTGTAGGTATAATAGGCTCGGCGTGGAGATTAATAGTGGTGGGCGTTTTTGGGTTTTAGGCCCAAAGCCCACTCATACTCTCATTCTCGACTAGAGCACTACAGGTGGATGAGAGAGGGCGCTCCTAACTTTGATGACAGGGTCTTCAGGCACCTGGGCGAGCTAGAAGTTATAGCTAAGCGCGACGTGAACTACGTCTACACTACGACACCCGTGGATAAGGCTCTCGAGGAAATGGCGTCTTCGCACAGAAGCCTCGTAGTCCTCTCTTCTAGTAAGTTCGCTGGGCTACTCACAGCCATGAACTTTATCAACTACCTGGGGGGCGGAGAGCTCTTTAGTATTGTCGAGAAGAGGCACAACTACAGTATATACTCAGCGCTTCAAAAAGAGCCCGTTGAGAGCATTATGGAGAAAAACCCCGTGTACGTCTACGTAGACGAGGGTATTAGAGAGGCCTTGACTAGAATGGTTCTCTACGGGGCCGGCATACTCCCAGTTCTCACTAGGAGTAGCGAGGTGTACGGCGTTCTCACAGAGCACGACTTTGTGAGCTACTTAGCTGGACTCGCGAGTTTTAATGCTAGAGTTAGAGACTACATGTCGAAGCCTGTTATCACAGTGGCGAGTACCGCTAAGTTGAAGACAGCTCTCGAGACAATGACTCGCTATGGACTTAGAAGACTACCAGTACTAGAAGACAGCGTGGTGACCGGGATCTTAACCGCGGTTGACGTAGTGAGGTTCTTTAAGCCGCCCAGTATCTACGAGAAGTGCATTAGTGGCGATGTGAGAGAGGTCTTAGAGACCCCTGTCAGCGAGATAATGGTAAAAGACCTCGCCACTGTACACCCCGATGACGACTTGTCCGAGGCCGTCAAGACAATGTTAACGAGAAATGTGAGCTCAGTACTAGTAGTAGACGATGAGGGTGTTTTAGAGGGTATTCTCACTGAGCGCGACGTCCTCTACGCTATTCTCGCGCCGAAGTAGGACTTGCCGGCTACTCGCACAACTCCTCTTTTTAACCACTTCAGTGCTTCTACTACTCGCTGAGAGCTCAGCTACTAATACAGAGTAGTAGTTTTAAGTAGATGTTTTTAGTTGATAGTGCTGTGTGAGCACGCAATGTCTAGTAGTAGTGAGCCGAGATTCATAGTAGACACCATGCTCGGCACTGTCGCCAGGTGGTTGAGAATACTGGGCTATGACACTGTGTACGATAGAGAGGCTGGTGACTGGCAGATTATTAGGCGAGCTGAGCTCGAGGGGAGGATAATTGTGACTAGAGATAGAGCTCTACACCACAAGGCTATAAGGAGCGGCGTGAGGAGTATCTACATTCCAGACGCGGAAATGCCCACGAGACTGGCCTACTTAGCCCTACTAGCAGGTATAAGGCTCTACATAGACCACGAGAAGACCAGGTGCCCAGAGGACAATACACCACTAGTAAAAGTGGGCAAGGAGAGAGTTAGGGGTAAAGTGCCTGAAGCCGTCTACAGGCTTTACAGCGACTTCTGGCTCTGCGAGAAGTGTGGTAAAGTGTACTGGATTGGTAGTCACTGGAGAATGATCGAGAAGATGCTGAGCGAGGCTAGAGCGAGGCTAGACGAGCTTAAATTGAAAATCACGCCTAAGTGACACTGTATGGTGGCGCTCCGTGACGCGCAATTCCGTACATCCCTCAGAGCTCACACTCGAAGAGGGAGTCTACTTAGTTAGGCTGGCGAGGAGGGCTATTGAAGAGTACTTGAAGAGCAGTGTGAGAATTAAGCCTACGGATGTCCCCAGCGAGAAGCTATTGAGGCCGGGCATGACTTTCACTACTCTAGAAGCGCTAGACGAGAAGACGGGTAAGACCTCTCTCCGCGGCTGCATAGGCTTTCTCGCCCCAGTTAGGAGCCTCGTAGAGGTCCTCGTGGACTCCGCTATTGAGGCCGCGACTGGAGACCCGAGATTCCCACCTGTAGAGCTGTGGGAAATGAACAGGGTAATAGTCGAGGTCACAGTCCTCTCAGAGCCGACTCCACTGAGAGTAGAGGAGAGAAGCGAGCTACCCAGACACATAGTTATAGGGAGACACGGACTAGTAGTCGAGAAGGGGCTCTTTAAGGGGACACTCCTACCAGTAGTCCCCGTTGAGTACTGCTGGGACGAGGAGACTTTTCTAGCAGAGACCTGCCTCAAAGCTGGACTAGAGCCCGACTGCTGGCTAGACCCAGCGACTAGAGTCTACTACTACGAGGGCAGAGTGTTCAGGGAGAAAACTCCGCGCGGAGATGTCTACGAGAGAGACATGAGCAGAGAGTACAGAGAGCAGTGCTTACCCCCCGTAAACTCCCCTCTACAGCGTAACCGCGCTCAAACACCTCCTCCTAACAACTAGAGAGTATATATTCCCACCGTCTAGTTTAGTTAGTACGTGTGGTGGTGAGTAGTCTTGTCGAGAATTAGTATTCGCGACTTGATCTCTATAGAGTACGACCTCGCGCTCAAGGAGATCTCTGACTTTACTCGGAGTATTGTGGAGGAGAGCGGGGCGCGAGTAGTCGTTATGGGTCTGAGTGGTGGAGTAGACTCTTCTGTCCTCCTCGCAGTGTTAACGCGCGCACTACCCCGAGAGAGAGTCGTCGCGCTGATCATGCCCGACTCTAGGTCTACTCCCAAAGAGGACGTTGAAGACGCTGTAGCGCTCGCTGAGAGTCTCGGCGTCAAGTACTACGTAGTCTACATTGACAAGATTGTAGACTCGTATAGTGTAGCGCCTTTTGTAGAGGTGGGAGAGGACTTGGCAACTGGTAATTTAAGAGCGCGTGTGAGAATGAACTTGCTCTACTACTACGCTAACAAGTACGGGGGGCTTGTAGCGGGGTCTGGTGACCGCAGTGAGCTACTACTAGGCTACTTCACAAAGTACGGTGACGGTGCAGCCGACTTCCTGCCACTAGGCTGTCTCTACAAGACACAGGTGAGAGAACTGGGTAGGAGGCTCGGCTTGCCCGCGAAGATTACTGGTAAGCCCAGCGCGCCGAGACTCTGGCGCGGACACACAGCGCAGAGCGAGCTGGGCTACGACTACAAGGACATAGACCTAGCTCTCTACGCGCTCTTCGACCTCGGGCTCAGCGTAGAGGAGGCCGCTGAGTACACTGGGCTCCAGCGAGAGCTCTTCGAGAAAATACTGGCAATGCACAGGTCTTCTAGGCACAAGAGGGCTACTCCACTAGTACCGAGGGTTTCCCCGAGGCAGTCATTTGTAGTTAGTTGTAAGTAGTTGTGAATACTTTTTCTTGCCTCGGGGTTCCCGGGCTCCCTTCGGGTTTTTACTGCGTCACAGCCCGGGCTATCAGGGCTCCACGCAACCCCCAGGCCCCTCATCTGCACTGGAGACAGCAACTTGTGTCCCAGGACTCATCACCCACGAGCAAACACACCTAGAGAAGCCAATAAATTCACACAGATACTCACATCTACTCAGAACCAATCGCAGGCAATCATAGATCGGTCACAGGCTCTCCTGGCTTCAAAGATCTATTTACGAGCTCTAGCCCGCAGTATTAGCCTAAATGGCTCTTCTGAGACCTCAATACCCCCCTCGCACTGCAGAGTAATTCTCCTGGGAGTAAACGCCGCCACTACTTGTAGCTCCGCGTCCTCGAAAACCAGCTTCACTTCGGAGACCTCGCGCTGAGTAGAAGCATACCTCACTGCGAAGCTCTTCCTCTTCTCGACCACGTCTACTCTAACACCACCGCTACTACTCCACCCCCCGACTACTAGTATACCGGGATACTCGTAGGTCAGAGTCGAGGAGTTCTCGACTATGATTTCACCCCAAATACCACTACTCTTATTCACAACTACTTCTCCCTTCAGTAAGCCGCTCACATAGAGCTCACTCACACTGTAGGGTCTGCTGTTAACCTCGACGAGCCCGTCACGTATTTTCAAAAACACTTCTTTACTCAATAAAGACACCCCCCTTAGAGGGGGTATTTCCACTAGTGTCTTAGCTGGGGGCAGGTTTTTACGCGTATTCACGTTGCAGAGTAGACGCGGGTTCCTCCGATATAAGTCTCGAGTACTTTTATCTCTCTAATCTCCCTGTTGGGAATGCTGAGGGGGTCTCTGTCTAGGACTACGAAGTCTGCTAGTTTTCCGGGTTCTAGTGAGCCCACTTCACTCTCACACCTGAGTACCTGCGCAGACCCCGCTGTGTAGGCGTGTAGGGACTCTAAGACTGTGAGCGCCTCGTGAGCCGTGTCCTCGTAGTAGGGTATGTTCTCGTACTTACCCCTAGTAACGGCCGCGTACACTGTCTCCCAGGGGTTTACAGGCTCTACTGGCGCGTCTGTCGAGAAGCCCACTACTAGTCCACTACTAATTAGCGTCTTGAACCTGTAAAGCCACTTAATTCTCTTATCTCCAACTCTACTCTTAGCCCACCAGTCCGAAATCACGAAGCGCGGCTGAACAGAAATAGCTGGTTTCAGCTTTCTGAGCTCTTCGAGCTGGTCGTCTCGCACTAGTGACGCGTGCTCAATTCTGTGTCTGAGCTTCTCGGGCTTAACGTAACTAAAAGCCTCTAACACGGCGTCTAGTGCTCTATCGCCAATTGCGTGAATAGCTACTTGCAGTCCCAGGTCGTGAGCCCTCTTAGTAATTCTCCTCAACTCCTCCTCTCCTAGTAGGGGTTTACCAGTAGTCGCGGGGTCGTCGCTGTAGGGCTCACTAAGCCAGGCTGTTCTAGGCCCCAGGGCCCCGTCCGCGAAGAGCTTTATACCCATAACTCTGAGATAGGTGTCCCCGAAGCCTGATCTAATGCCGAGCCTGTCGAGGAGCTCTACTACGTCTACTTCTCCATCTCTGTGGTACAAGTAGACTCTAAAGCGCACTCTGAGCTCTCCGCGAGACCACGCGTACACGAGAGCTCTAAACGCCTTTAAACCACACCCAGCCACACCCACAGTTGTCACGCCGTGTGCTAGCAAGTGCTCCTGAGCAGTCTTCACGAGCTCAACGTAGTCGCGGAGTGTCAGCTCACTCCTCACTTTCACTCTAGTGTACTTCAACGCCTCTTCGAGCAGAACCCCCGTGGCCTCGCCGCTCTCACTTCTCACGACACCGGGTAGCCCGCTCTCGAGTACTCTCGAGGCTAGGAGAGCGCGGGTATTCACGACGCCCGCGTGCAGGCAGATCCTCGTTAAGAGAACGGGCCTGTCGCCGACGGCCTCGTCGAGATCCCAGCGCGTGGGCCACCTCTTCTCTTCAAACAACTCCTGATCCCAGCCGTGACCGAGAATCCACGTGAAGCGGGACTTCGACGCGTACTCTCTTAGCCTCTCTTTGAGCTCGCGAATACTCCTCACGCCGCGCAAGTCGAGAGTTGAGAGTACTAGGCCCAGTGAGTCTACGTGTAAGTGAGAGTCCACAAAACCAGGCACTACAACTCTACCAGACAAGTCGACGACCTCTCCCCCGAGGCTCCTCGCGACCTCTAGAGCCCTCTCGGAGGAGCCCACGTAGAGGACTCTCTCGCCGTGAACTACTAGCCCGCTCTCTACTCTCAGCGGGCTGAAGGACACGTAGATCTTTCCGTTAATAAAAGCCCTCACACTCGCAGACACACCCACTCACACCACCACTAGGGTTTCCCCGAGGCGATTACTTATAATGAGTTGCGAATATTTGTAAATATCTTCTTGCCTCGGGGTTCCCCGCATTAGGTCTGGTTTTCACCCCCTCATCTGCGGGGCTATCAGGGCTCCACGTAACCCAAGAGCCCCTCATCCGCTGTAAGCCCCTCAACGCTAGGTTCCAAGATGCTACAACGTCTCTAGATGTTACCACACCTCCTAGTTCAACGAACCTGTAGTTTATGAATCTCAATGGCTTCCCGTTTGGTGTTGTCTTTGAGCTTTTCCTAGGGTCTACGTAGATGACTCTCAAACCCTCTATCAACGCCTTATACTCTATGTATGATTGTATCCTTCTGTAACACCACATCTGAATATCCCATGAGAGCTTGCTGTCGCTCGTCTTCTCCTTGAGCTTTTTTAAATCCTCGAGAATGATTAAAGCACTATACTCCTTAGCAATATCAACAACTCTTTTGGCTATGTAGTGCGAAGAATCG
>JBMSAO010000061.1:0-2027 GCA_049414425.1 Desulfurococcaceae archaeon | reverse complement strand
CTCAGGTACTTGGGGATTAAGCTGTGAGTTTCCCTACGAGTTTCCCAAAAATTTGGGGAACAATTATAATTGTAGCACTACTACTGCTGAGCACCCCAGTGGACGCGGTTGATCTAGTAGCAAGTTTCATCTTTGAGCACCCAAGGTGTCTCACTCAGTGCACAATTTACGTTGGCAATTACACGTACGATTTTATCCATGTTGGTATCAACGAGAACGGCGTTGTGGTCTGGCTATTTACAGGTAGTAAGCCCAGTGGTGCGGATTTAATTATTGCTGGCTACACGAGATTCAGCTACTCGTACATCGAAGTAGATTATATCGTTGTAACGGTAAATCTAGTTAATGGCAGTAGAGTAGATATAGAGTTCAGTAGCGATGCTGTCACAAGTAAGTACGTGAATCTCGACGGCGTCAAAGTCAACTACATTACGATTAGAGCAATAGCGATGATCTCCGAGAGAGATCAACCACCGCCGTTATCAGATATATGGGGCTGGTTAGAATACATTAAGAAATTATTCTACAGTCTGATCGAGTTCTTGAAATATGGCGTCTACTTACTGGTACTGGCGATATCGTATCTAGCACAGCTAATTCAAGTATTCATGCTGAGCATTGTCTTCATGCTTATAGCTATATTAGTTACTAATCCGCTGAAATTACCAGCGTATATAGAATTCCTAGTTGGATTGGGGAGGAAAATGATAGATATTCTACTTAGACTCGTTGATATCGCAATGAAGATACTGCACGCGATAATAGACATCATCGGGCACATTATACCGTTCTAGCGGTGATAGACATGTTAGACTACAATACACTGCAAGTGCTTTTAGTTGTAGCGTTTTTACTGCTAGTAGCAGATGTCTCAGTCAGCTTATTCATGAATATGAAGCTACTGCACAAGTGCAGAGTCGTGTGCGATGATTCAGACTCAGATTAATTCTAATATATTTTTAATGTATTTTCTTTTTGTATAATGGACTCACATGGTTGCTACTAGCAACAACACTTCTCCACTTAGGCACATAAGTGTAAAACTCTTGGCTTGAGCCGTCTTCGAGTTTTTTACGCTTCTATGACATAAGTGTAAGTGGTGAGCTTTGGTGTGAAGGGTTGGGATAAAGGACTAGACTACGAGGTAGCTTACTCAATGTTGTTGCGTAAAATCAGCTCTGCAAAAAACGCTAAGGCAAAGTGCTACTTTATCATAAGTCTTATTCAGCTGAGAAACGGGTCTAGGATTAGCGAGGCTATCAGGGCATTTAAAGAGTGGGTTAGAAGTAACAAGACGGAGATCTACGTTAGAGTATCTAAGAAGAAGGAGTATGAAGAGAGACTAATGATTATTCCACACGAATTAGCACAGTACAGATTGCTCTGCGTAGAACTACTAGACATTGAGGACAGGGCACTGCGTGACATAGTGAGAGCCGTGTTGCACTACTACTTCAAGTGGAACACTCACAGTCTGCGCTACGCGTTTATCACACATCTCTTAAAGAATAACATTAACGTTGCAATTGTGAGTAAAATGATAAAGCACTCTCGTTTAGACACATTACTACACTATGTGCAGGTTAAAGAATCAGAAAAAGTGTTAAGGGAGTTAATGTGAGTGAGATTGAGATAGTAAAGAGAGTTGTAAGCGAGTTTTTCAATAAAGAGTACAAGTGTGAAATAGTTGACCAGTGTATAGGAGATTTTATCGGAGACTTAGACAATGCAATTAAAAAATCTACTAATAATGTGTGCTTTATCGAGTATGCTTCTGACTACTATATAGTCGTGGTTTGCAATCTATTCGACAAAATACACATAGAGCTAGACTATGATATTATCGAAATAGTTACTGTAAAACCACGAGTGACAAGAGTAAAAATTTTCTAAGAGTGTATAGCATTAAATCAGAAGATATTACCCTCAAGCCCTGATCTTGGTTGTTTCCCAAATTTTTGGGAAACAATTAGGAGTTTGGAGAGGCGGAGGTGCTGGAAAAAGTAGTCGTAGATTAGCTCTACTTC
>JBMSAO010000060.1:0-19473 GCA_049414425.1 Desulfurococcaceae archaeon | reverse complement strand
TTTAACTACACTGTGGGGGACTGGGGCTGTCTATGTCAACTCGGCTTCTGTTTAGAGTTCCTCGTTGGCCTCGTTGGGTTGTTATCTCCCACTTCTGTTCCGCATATACGTTTATGATTTTGAATTATATTTATGGTTATTTTTCTGGTGAAATTGATATGGGACTTTTAATTGTCAGCATCGCGATTTTTTTCTGGGGATGCACCCTTCTACTTGAGGATGGGCTATTTATTGTTATCAAGCCTAAATTATCGAGGCGCGCGTCTATTGCTCTGGTAACTCCAGGTTTGTGTCTGTATGCTCCACTGCCATTCCTCGTGCTACAAGGATATCTTCGGCCTATCCACCGGTACTTCAGAGTAGATCCAGCCATAGATCTAGCCTTCGTGGTAATCGTGGCACTACTACTTGTTTCCATCTCACTTTACCGCCTCATTCTCTATTATAAAAAGATTCCAGTAACAGAAACCCAAAGAACTTAGTGAAGTACAACTTAAACTACTAATTTATGATTACTGCTTCGGCGCTGTGACATCTCTACGTGAGAGAGCCGTAGTTGTGTTAAGGGTTTATTAACTCACACCTATACCTCTGTTATAATTGACTGTGTAGAGTGGTGAGTAAGGGGGGTTTAGAAGAGGAGAGGGGGTTTTAACCGTAGAGTTGCTGAACTCGCGCTGGGATCACTACTAGCACTAGTAGTTACGTTGAGACCTGGCATTAGCGTCGAGTTTATTACCAGTAGCTTTTTCCGGGCTCCTAAAGCGGCACTGGCGTTGCTTATTCGGACTTTTACTTGGTGGGTTTATAGTCCAATATCACTCGGTGTAGTAGCTTCGTGAATAAGCTACTGCTATTGTCTTCGGGTTCTCGCCTTTCTCCTCCCCTCCTCTCATATAAGAACTCCTCGAAGCTGGCTTGAGTTTAAACAGGTGTTTAGAGAAGGCGCGGGCCCGCCGGGATTTGAACCCGGGACCTCCGGCTTAGAAGGCCGGCGCCCTGTCCTGGCTAGGCGACGGGCCCTTCTACTGTTCTCCTCTTTACTGTTAGAGGTTAATAATTTTGCGGCGTGGGGGAACAATTTTTACTCCCCAAGTTAATAACTCAGCTCTCGGAGGTGTTACTAGAGTGCTTTACGAGATTTTATTCTATGGTAGGGGTGGGCAGGGAGCTGTAACAGCATCTCACATTTTAGTTCAAGCGGCTATATACGAGAACAAGCACGGTCAGGGGTTTCCTTTTTTCGGAGCAGAGAGGCGAGGCGCGCCAGTCACGGCCTATGCTAGAATTAGCGATAAGCCTATACTAAGGCGAGGCATGTTCAGCAAGGCAGACGTGGTGGTTGTGTTTGACCATAGGCTAATACAGCTTGGTTTACTGAAGAGGCTGGTGTTGCGAAGAGGAGGCGTAGTCGTAGTGAATAGTAGTAGTGAGAGAGTTGACGAGATCATCAGCAGGGAGCACGTAAATGCCGAGGAAGATATTCACGTCTACGCTGTAGACGCTACAGAAATAGCTAGAGACCTGAATCTCGTGGTTGCGGGCTGGCCTGTTGTGAACACAGCGATGCTAGGCGCCCTCGTAAAAGCTCTGCCTATTGTTTTATTAGAGAGTATTGAAAAGGCTATTATTGAGTATTTTGGACCTAAAATAGGTGAGCTTAACAGTAAGGCGGCGATTAAAGCCTATGAAAACCTCACATACCTAGGCGAGGTGGTAATTCGTGGTTAGAGTTGTGAGTCCTCAAGAAAACGCGAAGCTCCCTATCTCTAAACCCGTGATTGGAGTTGCTGGTAAAACAGGTCTCTGGAGAGTGCTGAAACCAGTAGTTAACTTGGAGAAGTGCACTAGGTGTTTTCAGTGCGAGATATACTGCCCTGTAAACGTCATTCGCGTTGAACCCGAGCTGGGAGTCACTATAGACTATGAGCACTGTAAGGGCTGTGGTATATGTGAAGGTGTATGTCCAAATAGAGCTATTGTAATGACCCCGGAGTCTGGTGATTAGTATGGCTAAGAAGATCGCGTTAACGGGAAACTACTCAATAGCGTATGCAGTTAAATTAGCGAGACCAGACGTTATAGCAGCGTATCCCATTACTCCGCAGTCACCTATTGTGGAGAAGCTCTCAGAGATGGTTGAGTCTGGAGAGCTCAAGGCGTCTATGATTAGAGTTGAATCAGAGCACTCAGCTCTAGCGGCGTGTTTTGGGGCAGCTGTGAGTGGAGCTAGAGTGTTTACAGCTACTAGTAGTCAGGGGCTGCTTTACATGCATGAAGTAGTGCACTGGGCTTCGCGAGCGAGAATACCCATGGTTATGGCGGTAGTCTCGAGAACCATTAACGCGCCGTGGAATATTTGGCCTGATCACAGCGACTTTGTTGATCAGAGAGACGCTGGGTGGATTATGGCGTATGCAATGGATAACCAGGAGGCCTTTGACTTGACACTCCAAGCCTTCAAGATCAGTGAAGACCCAGCAGTATACTTACCAGTTATGGTTGGGATTGAGGGCTTTATTTTAAGTCACACAGCTATGCCAGTAGAGATTCCAGACGAAGACCTCGTGGGTGAGTGGATAGGGGAGCGCACACAGCCCTATGTAATTGACGGATTAGAGCCTAGAGGTCTAGGAGGACTAACTCTACCTGAAGACACGGAAGACATGTTTTACGGTATTCAAGCCGCTATGGAGCGTGCAAAGGAAGTTATAAAGAGAGTAGACAGAGAGTACGGTAAACTGTTCGGTAGAGAATACGGAGGGCTTATTTCGTGCTACTACTGCAACGACGCCAAGTACATTGCAGTTGCTATGGGTAGCTGGACAGGAGACCTGATCGAGGCAGTTAGCACACTAAGAGAAGAGGGCTACCCTGTGGGGGTAGTGAGGATCAGGTATTACAGGCCATTTCCACATGAAGATTTGTGGAATATTCTGAGGAGCGTGAGGGCGGTCTTCGTAGCTGACAGAGCTATTAGTTTTGGCGCGTGGGGCCCGATGTTCACGGACCTCGTAGCGGGCCTAGCTCAATACACACTTAAACTCCCAGTAGTGGTGAATATTGTTGCGGGAATTGCGGGCGTTCACGTCGCGGCAGAAGACTTTTACAACCTACTTAAATCACTCATAGAGAGAGTAGAGAGCGGTCTTGAACGCGGGTATTTTGAATGGGTGAAAATTAGAAGGTGATGTTATGAGTTCAGCTAGAATTAGACCACCTCTGCCCTACAACGCTCGCGACGTTGTATTACCAGGTGACGCGGCGTGTCAAGGCTGCCCTATTCCAATAGCGCTAAAAGTACTGTCAGCTGTATTCGGAGATAAAATGATCTTAGTAGTGCCAGCGTGTTGCACCTCTGTAGTCGCCGGCATATACCCTGGTCAATCGCTGAGAGCTAGTATCGTCCACGTACCATTCGCAGCGGCGGCGTCAGTTGCCTCTGGAGTTTCTAACGCGCTAAAAATGAGGGGTATCAGTGATGTGCAGGTCATCGCGTGGGCTGGCGACGGGGGTACATCTGATATTGGAATGGCTACTCTAAGTGGAGCGGCTGAGAGGAACGAGGACATGATCTACATAATGTACGATAACGAGGCCTATATGAACACAGGTATCCAAAGAAGCTCCTCGACACCTAGAGGCGCGTGGACTACTACAACACCTGTACTTGGAAAAGAAGAACACAAGAAAGACGTCGCGAAAATACTAATAGCCCATGACGTCCCCTATGTGGCTACAGCTAGTATAGGTTATCCTCACGATCTCTATAGTAAGCTCCAGAGAGCTAGGAGCATTAGCGGCTTCAGATATATTCAGATCCACGCGCCGTGCCCGCCGGGCTGGAGGTTTGACCCGAAATACACGGTGAGAGCAACAAAACTAGCCGTAGAGACTGGTTACTGGATTCTCTACGAGTACTACAATGGGAAATTAGTGCTTTCAGGTCCCAGCAGGCCTCTACTAGACCCCTCAAAGAGAAAGCCTATTGAAGAGTACTTGAAGATGCAAGGACGCTACAGGGCTCTAGCGCCCGAGCTTGTAAATAGTATTAGAGAATACGTAGAGCGTAACTGGGAGTGGGTGAAGCGATACTTACAGTAGAGTGAATTCAGAGTTGCCTAGCGCAGAGAGACAGAAAGTCGCAAGAGAGCGTCTCCACATTCAACTCGACTTTCTTTGTCCAATAGGATATACTTCTAGGCTCGTTAATGTACTCAGATCATGTAATTTAACTCCACGTCAAGTGAGCTACAACTTTATCAGAGTACACTACGTAGTAGAGCCCAGTATCGTGCGCAGTAAGCTACTAGAACTCTGCGAGAATTTAAAAAGACACGCCAATTTGTGGAGAGAGCTCTGTGTAGAGACCTGGCTTGAAAAAGTGATTGCAGGGAAAGGAGTGCCGAGAACCGGCGTCTTCATTAAAGTCCACGGAGTACCTGTATACATTAAACCCGGTAGTGGCAATAGAGTTTACTATAAAGTTATCTGGCACACGAGTATCAAGCCGCAAGAGGGTATAAGTAATGTGCCCGAGAGTATGACTAGGCTCTGTATACAAGGCGGGAACATAGAAGCGCTTAGTAGCGTATGTGGGCACATCGAGTTGCTTGTTAAATACTACAGTAGCTCTCACCAGTAATAACGCGCTGAAATATCTTCCTCGAAGTTTTATAACCCCTCCTCAGAAAGGTAAATTTAGAGGGCCCGTCGTCTAGCCTGGCTAGGATGCGGGGTTCGGGTCTACTAGCGGGAGTCCCCGTGACCCGGGGTTCAAATCCCCGCGGGCCCATTAATTGAGAAGTCCCGTCATGAGTGTGGAGGAAACTAAGGCAACTCTACTCAGCATTTTAGAGAGGGGCGGAGACTACTACTCAGCGGATGTGTATGGAGGTAGATTTGTCGAGTTAAAAGCTAGTCTAAGTGGTTTAAAAGATACGTGGTCGCTGTGGGTTTACACCGGGAGGGAGCGAGACTACCTCTTAATTCCATATACATATTGTAGCTGCATGGACTTTCTAATTAGAACTGTCTCCATTAAGACTAGAACTCACTGTAAACATCAAGTAGGATTACTCATAGCTATGAAGAAGAGGCTATTTAAGACTGTTAATGTTGCTCTCGAAGAGCTCTATGTAATTGTCACGGAAATCCTCGAGAGCGGTTTTTCAGCTACACTACGCAGAAAACTATATAGGTAAGGAAATCTAATTCTAAAATTACCGTGCATATTCGGAGATTACAATGGGTCGTCGGAGGAAGAGGAGAAAAGTAATATTAAAGCGCGTAGTGAGAATACCCAAGGTATTCCAGTGCCCTAACTGCTCGGCCACAGCTCTCTCCATTACTATAAGGAAAAAAGGTAGTAGAGCCCAGGCAATAATATCGTGTGGTAACTGTGGACTAGTCGATGACGAAGATTTCGCCGATATACCGGCAGTATACCAGACAGTTGACGTTTACGCCAAATTTATAGACCTCTTTGAGCGCGGAGAAGCTCACTTAAAATTTCCCACTACGGGTAGTACTAGTAGTGAAAAATCTAGCTAATACTTAGCGTGGGAATTTGGGGAGAGTACACGAGTACATTGTGTCTAGAATTGAGAGAGGAGAGAAGCTACATTTTACCTTAGTAGACCCGGATAGGGTTGATGTTAGCGATTTAGATAAAGTGGCTAGAAGTCTAGTTGAGGCGGGAACAGATGCTTTCATGATTGGTGGGAGCTTAGCGGTAACACCGGAAGAGGCCTCACTCGCAGCTAAAGTTCTAAGAGAGCACGGCTTACCGGTAATAGTATTTCCAGGCAATCTCAATTGTTTAACCCCATACGCAGATGCAGTGTTCTTTATGATCTTAATGAATAGTCTTGAACCGTACTACTTAATACAAGCTCATATCCAGGCAGCCCCTATTATTGCAAAATACAAACTAGAGCCACTTCCAATGGCCTACTTAGTTATAGATGCCGATACAGCTGTTGCGCACGTTGGAAGAATTTACCCGATCCCACGAAATAAGCCAGAGATCATTACAGCCTACGCGCTGGCGGCTGAAATGTTAGGTCTCAAATACATATACCTAGAAGCTGGTAGTGGGGCTAGAGAACCTGTTTCCCCTACATTTCCACAAGCTGTAAAGAAGCACAGTAGGTTAATAACTATTGTGGGGGGCGGCATAAGATCTCCTGAAATAGCGCGAGAGCTTGTTAAACACGGTGCTGACATAATTGTCACAGGCACTATTGTCGAGGAAAACCCCGAATCGAGCAAGAAGATTATAAGAGCTATTAAAGAGCTTTAGTGTCGAAGTAGTGAGCTACCTCGAGTACTTCTTCTTAAAGGCCTCTTCTAAGTCTATGTTTAGTAAGTTAGCAATACTGAGGAGCCATGCAAAAACATCAGCCAGCTCTTCCTCTAGAGAGTCCCTGTTCATTTTAATAATAGCGTCAGCTAGCTCGCCTATTTCTTCAATAAACCACGTGAATGTGGCGTAAAGTCCTCTTGTAGAGTCTCTTTCATAGTACTTCTCCTTTATGAGTCTTTGCGCCTCTCTTAAATCCATACTTTCAGCCAAACTCTACTTCTCAGAATTAAATCCTTATCCTGGTAAAGGGTTATTAGTGGCGAGTACGACTATTAGAGTGTAGTGGTGAGTATTTATGAGTAAGCGTAAAGGTAGAAGAGAGTCTCCAGGCATATTTTCGGCTGCCGGTCTTATTAGATTCTACGAGGAGACGGACGCGGTGATCACGATAAAACCCCACGTCTTAATAGCTATTAGCGTATTACTAGTAATTATAGTGATTCTCCTCTCAAAAATTCTACCAGTAACCTATTAGTAGAGTGAAAGTATAAAGCAAGTAAAATTTAGCTCTCCTTGTGCTCGGTTGGGGATAAACTCTTCACTGCTCAGACTCCCATCGCTCCTCATAGCTATTTACGCCTGAATCAGTAACACGGACCCTCTTCACGTGTCTGTTAAGTGGCGACTCATCACCAGTGCTTACAATTCTTCCTCGAGCTTATTAATTCTTTTTCATTACAATTTTTAAGAGTTTAGGACTTAGAGTGAGATTTAGAGGTGTTAATAATCACTATGTTCAGCAAGAGACTCACAGTATTAATCCAAGTATTGACAATCGTGCTCTTCGCATTAGTAGCTGCTACAATTCCGCAGTTCTTCCTCCTAGTGTTCTTACTATATTTCGTAATCTCCATGTCTCTTGCCACGTGGAGTTTTAGGAAAAGCGTAAAGTTAAGTGAGTCCTCAGCAGGCCCAATCCTGTATAAGGAAAGCGCAGCTGATCGTATAATGGCCTATGATCAGCTCGTTCTCGTCGAGTTAAAGAATCAGTTTAAATCCACTATGATATATCTAGTATTCCCACTCTTCGCGCTACTTCTAATTCCACTCTATCACGGGTTTATAGGTCCTCACGTAGAGAGCCTACTGAGAAGTCTTAGTAATGAGTTCTTGGAGCGCTTTATTTACTTTATAGTTCTATACCTGTTTCTCATGGGTGTATTTCAAGGTGTTCGCGTAGCGAGTTTCAGGGCCTGGAAGCAACCTAGGCAATTATATATACCACGCTCCTTCACTGTGTATAAATCGGGGTTACGCATAGATAGGGGGTTTTTGGGATTTAGCAGTGATATGTGCGTAAAGGAGAGTCGCGAGAGGAAATTCGTAGAGATCTATAGTAAAAAGCTCCCATACATTGTGAGGCTTTACACTCTAGAAGTCTCAAAACTGTACTCTAAGCTGAAAGAGGCTGGCTTACATGAGTGTAGAGAGTCGGAAGTATAAGTGCGTGGTGTGTGGAAGGAGTTTTCCTAGAGGTCAAGGCGTAATTATTACTATTGAGGACTTAACTCTGGAGTTTCATAGCAATAAGTGTTTTTCTAAATTTGCCCGTGAATTACTGAAAAAACTGCCTTCTGAGAGTGTAAAGGGCTATGCTAAGAGACTAGTCGAAGAGTATAGGGAAATCACACTACAGAAAAGTAAGTTGAAGTCCAAGAAGATATAAGCACGGAACTTATTTATACGAATTTGAGCTATTAAGTAGAGTTATGAATGATGAAATTTGCCCCCCTTAGACTTTAAAGGATGAAGACATTACCGCGGACTGACTACTTACAGAGGGCTTTCTCGCCAACAATGCTTCTTAACTCGTGAAGAGCCTCATCTGTTAATCCCACCTGTTCGAGTATTTGTAAAGCCCTCGAAAAAGCCTCTTTCTCGTCGCGCGCCTCCACATTAATTACTATGTTAGTTCCGCTGACACATATTCTGTACCTCTTTTCCCCGTAGAGTTCGTATTCACCGAGGAGAGTCAAGTCGTTTTTAGAGACCACGAGCATCCTCCCAGATTTTCTTAATTAACTCGTAAGCCTCTCTAAGCCCCATGGGTAGTGGCTTTACACCGGAAATTATTGCTATAAAGTTGGTGTCTCCAACCCATCTAGGAACAACGTGGACGTGAAAGTGATCTGGAATACCAGCGCCCGCGGCTCTCCCGATGTTTGAGCCTATATTAAATCCCTCTGCCATTAGAGCTCTCCTCAGCACAATAGTGGCTTTTTTAACGAGTTGAACTATTTCGAGTAATATTTGGTCGTCGAGCTCAGAGGGCTCGGCGGCGTGTTTATACGGCGCGATCATGACGTGTCCAGTGTTGTATGGGTAGGCGTTTAAAACGACGTAGGAGTGTTTACCTCTGTGGACTATAAGGGCCTCTTCATCGCTTAGGCTTTGAAGTCTACAAAACAGACACTCCTTCTTGTCCTGGGGCTGTATAGTTGTCTTTATGTACTCGTATCTCCACGGATTCCAGAGTATCTTCACTTTAATCAGCCACTGGTTAGCAAATCTCGCGAGTAAGCTGTTTAAACTACGCTTTTACTCCTCTACGTCGCGAACACCCTCCTCTGTTATCGCGAAGACAGCTTCGCCTTCAGGTAAGTGGGGGGCGTCAACTACTCTAGCTATTCTCTTATTACTCTTAGCTTTCTTGAGGTACACTCTTACACCCGGCACGTGTGCCAGCACGTGGCCTCCAACGGCAGTTGTGGGGTCTCCGTAGAATATATCTGGTCTCGCCATTACCTGGTTTGTAACTATAACGGCAATGTTATACGCCTCGGCGAGCCTCATTAGCTGGTGTAGGTGTGCGTTTAGTTTTTGCTGTCTTTCAGCTAAATGCTCTCTACCAGGATACTCGGCTCTAAAGTGGCTAGTTGCACTGTCAATAACTACTAGTTTAGCGTTGTTTTTAGGTACAAATGAGAATAAGTCATCTACTATTGATATTTGGTGGTCGCTATTATAGGCTCTTATGTAGTAGATGTTGTCCATTACAGTATCGGGGTCTAATCCGAGAGCTCTCGCCATGGCCTCAATGCGCTCCCACCTAAATGTCCCCTCCGTATCTATGTATACCGCCTTCCCGAGTAAACCCCCACGCTCATATGGTAGCTGGACATTTACACTGAGTTGGTGACACAACTGAGTCTTACCGCTACCATACTCTCCATAGAACTCCGTTATAGTCTTAGTCTCTATACCCCCGCCTAAGAGCTCATCCAGGCCCTTACTGCCAGTAGTTATCTTCTTGACGTTTAATCTCTCCGCTTTAACCTCTTTAGCAGTCTTAAATTTAATACCAAGCATTTTTCTAGCGTTCTCAATAATTTTACTCGCAACGGGGACAGGAATGCCCGTCTTCTCTGCTAGCTCCTCGGGTCTCACTACGACAATACTCCACGCTGAGACATAGCCAGCGGCCTCCAGCTTCTCAGCTATAGCCGGGTTAACACCTGGAATATCGCGCACAGACATGAATGTACTCTCAGAGCCCTTTTCAGGCAATAAACTCACCCTCCCCTCTCCCTTTCTATATACTTTTAAAACGTTTAATATACGGGAGGACTATATACAGCTATATCTAGAAAAGGTGTTTTAATGAGAATACTAAGTGTGCACGCACGTAGTTTTGGCTATAAAGTCCTAGAGAAAGCTGTTGAAGAGCCTGAGCCGGTCGACGAGGACAGCGCGGAGAGGAGCTTTGAAAACACCTTAGTATTATTTGTTACTATTGAAGCAGGCGATTCTGAGGACTCTGTTGAAGACGCTGTTCTCGAAGTACTTAACATTGCAAAGCAAGTTAAACCAGCGAGTATAGTGTTATATCCATATGCTCACTTGTCACCTCAACTCGCACCTCCACACAAGGCTGTAGAGATCTTGAATAAACTCTACACGGTGCTGAGAGAAAGAGCTGGAGTACCAGTCTATAAGGCCCCCTTTGGCTGGTATAAGGCTTTTAAATTAGAGTGCCATGGCCACCCGCTAAGCGAGCTTTCCAGGACAATTACTAAGAGAGCCCAGCCCCCTAAGCGAGTTATCGAGAAAGAATTCTATGTCGTGACGCCCTCAGGTGAGATCTGGACTCCAGACAGATTTGACTACGCAAATTACAGTGAGTTAAAGCTCCTTGTGGATAAGGAAGTGTATGGTGAAGAGTTTGAAGGTGGAGAGAACAGAGTCAATTATTACTGTAAGAAATTCGGCATTGCATGGGAGCCGATGAGCGATCACGGGCACATGAGATACTCTCCATACGCAGCAGTAATGGTAGAAGCTGTATCTAGGTACTCATGGCAAGTAGCGCGCTCACTTGGAGTGCCAGTGTTCAGAGTTATGGGTACTAATATGTTTAACTTAAAGGAAAGACCTGTGTACGAGCACGCAGTGCTTTTTGGTGATAGACTCTACGAAGTTGAAGTAGACAACGAAAAGTATGTACTGAGATATGCGGCGTGCCACCAGCAATTTGCCATGTTGAGAGACTGGATTATAAGTTACAAGGATCTTCCTTTTGGCGTGTTCGAGGTGGCTGATAGTTACAGACTTGAACAGCGCGGAGAACTCAGCCTCTGCTTTAGACTCAGAAAGTTCTATATGCCCGACCTCCACATACTTACAAAAGACCTAAAAGAAGCCATAGAAGTGTCTAAAATAGTCCAGGAGAGAATTCACAGAGAAGCTCGTAAAATTGGCAGGAAGTACGTAGCTTTCTACAACGTCACGAGGGACTTTTTCGATAATCACAGAGACGCCCTCATAGAATTTGTCAAAAATGATGAATATCCAGCACTAATAGCAGTAATTCCGCCTGGAATATACTACTGGGTTCTGAATGTAGAATACCACATTATAGACAACATGAACAGGCCTAGGGAAATCGCGACTTTCCAGATAGATGTCGGTAATAGCAGGAGATTTAACATCACGTATGTAGATGAGAAAGGCGACAAGCAGTACCCTATTATAATACACACAGCGATTATTGGTAGTATCGAGAGATACATCTACATGGTCCTAGACACCGCTACCCACATGGAAAAGCTAGGTCAAAACCCCACTCTGCCGGCTTGGCTTTCACCAGTACAAGTGAGAATTATTCCTGTCTCTAAAGAGTACAATGAGTACGCATATAGAGTAGCAGAGCGCCTTATAAATGAGGAATTTAGAGTAGACGTAGATGATAGAGACATCACGCTCGGGAAGAAAATTAGAGAAGCAGGAATTCTCTGGATACCCTATATTGTTGTTCTTGGTAAGAGAGAGCAAGAGACACAAACACTCAACGTGAGAATACGTGCTAGTAATAAGCAAGTAATATTGAAACTCGAAGAACTACTTGAAGTTTTGAAAAAAGAGTGTGAAGGGTATCCGCGCGTGGAGCAGTATTTTCCTGCAAGTCTATCAAGGCAGCCCATATTCATAGCGTGAGAGAAGTATAGCAGTGAGTTGGCAGGATGTCTAAAAAGTCGAGAACTAAGTTCATTGGACGACACCTCACTTTAAAAGGAACTTACATTGAAAAGCTACTTAGTGGCGAGAAGAGAGCTACTATTAGAAGAGGTATTGTCAAGCCTAAATACGACGAGATCACTATACATGCTGGTGGAAGACCCGTAGCTAAGGCGAAAATTACTCGAGTCTACTACAAAAAGCTCTCTGAGTTAGGTGACTACGAGGCTAAACTCGAAGGCTACGACTCCAGAGAAGAACTCATAGAAGAACTGAAGAGAGTATACAAGGGAGTTGGAGACGACGAGTACGTCACAATAATAGAGTTTGAAGTCACGCAGAGATTAGATATGCTCCCACCAGAAGACCCCTATTTAGGACTTAAACCAGTAGACATTGCCAGAATAGCTCTAAGATATCTCAAAAGTGAATTAAACGACTTAGAGCTCAAAATACTAATTGACGTAACAAGGACAAATAGTATTAGAAAGACAGCTATTAGAGTGCTAGGAGATCTTAATAAACGCGGTGTTGTGAGAAGAGTAATTAAAAAGGTCTTGAAAATGCTAATGGAGAGGAGGCTCTTAAAAGTAGCGGGCTCTAATACTAGTCGAGCAGGAAATAATAGAGAGCACTCTTCATAGTCAGAACCGAGAGGTGTTTAGTTTGGGCTACTGGCTACTACAGTGTTTAGAGTGTGGATCTGAGTGGAAGCTCTACGTGAGCTTTCCTCTAAAGAGGGAGTTCTCTAAACTGTATCACTACTGTCCTCGCTGTAATAAGAACACTTTTCACAAAATCATAGACTACTTCGAAGAGTAATTTTAATACCGAATTTTAACTACTATTTGTGTAGTGATGAGCCCCTCTAACCGTAGTCGTGCGGAGACCTGTCTCAGCTGACTAACTTATCCAGTCACCTGTCTCGATTTTTCTCGGAATATAAGTCTCTGCTAGGAATTTCAACCCCTTACCTGTAATTGCCTCTATTTCAAGTTTGCTCAGCGTGTAGAAGAATACGCACATTTCGCGAACCCATTCTGGCGTGAGAAACCAAGGATAGCCACTCACGCCCTCTTTCTTCTTGATTTTACTTCTATACTCAGAAGATTCCATGCAGACTTCCACCACCTTGTACCCCACGAGTTCAACTGCCCTCTCAATGTCTTTTAGCTTAGCTTTAATTACGAAATTCTTCCTCTCCTCTGGACTCAAGTAAGGCTCTTTACTCCTAATTCTCGACGCTCCCTTAGCTACTTCTTCCAGCGTCTCCTTTACACCAGGTTTCGTGAGAATCTCCTTGAAAACCTCGGTGCCGAAAATATCCGTCAAAGTTACACCAATGAACTTCGCCGTGGGGGTAGCTAGTCTCTCACTTTCATACGATAGCGTTATACTTCCCACTTTGAACACGCTGTATATGTAGAAACCATAGGGATCGCTGTCGCAGAGTATATATACAGGTAATTTGAACTCCTCGCTTAACCTCCGCACAAATCTTCTAGTAGCTCTATCCGGCTGTCCAGCACTTGTGATTAGTACTGCTTTATTCTTCTTCCAAAAGCCATACCTGTGTAGCTGCTGAAAGACAGCGTCTTTCTCCACAACTAAGACGTACTCGGCGTCAACGTCTATAAACTCTATGAGGTCTGGCGTGGGCTCGATTGCGTAAGCTCCGTGACCCATTTTGCTGAGATCTATTATGTCGTTTCCGCTCTTTATGACTAAATTCCCGACGACTTTACCCTTCTCTTTGCTGAGTATTAAGAGGTCTTCGCGCAAAATATTAAGATACACTTCTAGATCCCTGATCACGCTGTCTGACTCTCTCTGCTCATCCCAACTGTTCTCAGACACAGGCTTACCGTCGATACTAGTGTAAGTAATTGTGTGCTTGCCTCTGTAATAGAGATCACGAATTGTTGGATATTCATTATTTCTAAGAGCCTCGTATATTATTGAAGCCATGAGTAGTGTTTGCATGAACTTCTTAGCCTCGTTAATGTCAGTAAAAGATCTCCGCTGGACATCAGGGCCTAAGAGTAGCATTTTCGTCTTCTGATCGTAAATAGTGTTCGACAAGGTTCTCTTTGGAAACACTAAATGCAATTTTTGGTTTCGGTGTAACTCATCTACGAGTTTTTTAAAGTGAGTTCTTATGAGTTCTAACGCCTTAGCCCTTATTTTTATGTCTATCTCGGAGGCCGACATGTCTAAATACCTATTTTCACGGAGTTAGCAATAGACTCTACAATATTACTCGGCACGCCCGACTTATTAGAGACTAAATCTATTAGCTTGTAGGTTAAAGCCTCTTCTAGGCTTCCCCTATTAGCGTCGTGCTCTAAAATTGTGGCAAGAGATCTTGCGATCTCGGGCAGATATCTCGCTAGTACTTCGACTTTCTTTAACGCCTCTCTCTCCTTAATCCTTCTAATCAAGTAGCGTTTAAGTTCGCGTAAAGCCTCCATAATAGCTAGCTTTACCTCTCTTCTAATTTCTTGAACATCAGCAATACTCTCTTTTCCAACGCCTTTAAACGGCACCTTCGTACTACACAAGTGAACTACTACTGCTAGAGGTGCTGGAAAGGAGACTAAGTAGTGATCCCAGTTTATGTCCTCTCTTATGACTTGTGTTATTACATCAGTACTCTCGTCATATATTAGGGGTACTTTATTAGCGTATCTAAGTATAATCGGCTGGTCTTGAGGACTCATGGGGGTTTTACCACCATAACTTATACCGACTTCTACAATAAAGGGGTGTCCCTCATAGGCTTGCGGACTTCTACTCACAGCGTAGACGAATTCCGGCTCAAATATCCTCTTTAATCCAGTCTCCAGAATCTCTTTTACGAGTGGTGAGAGAGAAGTAGCGGAGGGAGGTTTGTACTTATTGTAGTTTTTAACAGCATTGAATAGTCTCTGTAACTCCTCTTCTGTTAATTCTCTAGGCTTCTTAGCGGGGTCTAGCCCAGCCGTGTTTAGTAGAGTTTTTGCCGTGGAGGAACCTATGCTCTGGAAGCAGTTAACTAGAAATTCCTCTAGAGCGTTGCTGTTGCCGCTGTTTAAGAGCATTTTAAACATCTCCAAGTCTATGCCCTGCGGATGTGGTTTAGTTTCGCGTGGTGGTTTAGGCATACTGGTTGTTACTCTGGAGTAGTGAACTACCTCGTTTTCTGGAGTAACCAGGGTTATATTAGCATATGGTGTGATTATCGGTATTCTGTAGAGGTATTCGAGTATTCTCTGTTTAGCTCTACTCCAATCACCCTCAATAGTCACTGAGACTATTGTTCCATGCCAGTTGCGTGTTTTTCTCCAAGCACCTTTCTCAACTATAATTGGCTCGTTCTTATTGATGTCTATTCTGAGTTTGAAGTGGTATACCATTCTGTAGTTCTCTCTGCTAGTAATAATCTCTATAGGTCTTCCCGTAGTCATTTGAGCGTAGAGGACAACCATTTTAACGCCTAAGCCGTACATTCCACGAGACTGCTTCATAACGTATTTACTACTAAAGAGTACTTTTCCAAAGGCGTAGGGGACTATGTCTGGTGGTATTCCAATACCGTTATCTTCAACAGCTACTTTGTAGAATTCTTGGATTTCATCTGCTCTCTCAATTGAGATCTTTATATCTGGTAGTATTCCGTGCATATCTGTAGCGTCTAGAGCGTTGTCTACGAGTTCTTTAACAGTCTGATAGAATGCTTTAACCGGGTTGCCAAAGCCAGCTATTTCGCGGTATCTATAGAAGAACTCTGCTGGGCTAATACTAGTGTACTTCTCCTCTACAATAGCAGTCAAGGCGGTGCACCTTCTCAGCGCCGAAACTATATACCTGTATCATTAGATTATAAGCAGACGGTTAGTTCTCGAGTCCAGGAATACTATCGGTGAACTCTATCTAAAACCCCTTAAAAACCCTTACAGCGACTCCGCGTTATAAAGCCCTCTACTATCACTGGGTGTCAGCTGTGAAAGGAGTTTCAGGTATTGTAGCCTCAGCAATACTACTAGCACTCACAATAGCAGGAGGTCTACTACTATACGCCTATGTATCTAGGTATCTAGCAGTTTCTATTCAGTCAGGTGAGCTTGTAATTGAAAATGCCTACTACTTAAAGCCCGTGGGAAGACTCGAAGTAACAGTAAGAAACATTGGTATGAGTGCGGCGAGTATTGAGAAGATAGAAGTCATACTAGAGAACGCCGAATCACTTTATATCGATCAGAGCGTAATATTGACACCTGGAGAGACTAAGACGATAAGCGTGAACATTGATACTGCGACGAGACCGATCTACGTTGTTATTCAATACGATAGAGAGCGCAGAACAGAGCCCATTCCAGTTAGAGTAATAGGCTAAATACTGGTGTTTAGCGGTGCGAAGTACTGGGTTTAGTAATTTAAAGTCTTTTTTCTCTACTCTCCTCTTCCCTATTCACAGGTTTCTCCGAGTTTTAGACCGCGGCTTGGTTGATACTGACTCGGCTATTAGTGATATTGTCAAGTCTGTACTGAGTATTTACACT
This sequence comes from Desulfurococcaceae archaeon, assembly GCA_049414425.1. Lineage (GTDB taxonomy): Archaea > Thermoproteota > Thermoprotei_A > Sulfolobales > Desulfurococcaceae > UBA285. The sequence continues at coordinate 3,111 of JBMSAO010000060.1, read as the reverse complement.
GAGGGCTATAAGTACGAGGAAGTCGTATTAAGCGACATATTAGATCACTATAACTTACTAGGAGTAGTCAATGTAACTATAGGTACTGCTAGTAGCGGGCTCTACTACGTAGTTGAAGAGCCGCTAATTACGGAGAACGATATACGTAATATAGTTCAGCGTCTTCAAGAGCACGTAGAGGATTCTAATAACAGCTCTTCTAGTTTTCTACGTGCTGAGAAGTTGCTGAACCCTAGTGAGTACAACTACCTTAAAATATACACGGGATTAGGCCCTCTCTTACCATTTATACTAGACGAGAAAGTAGAAGATATCTCGTTGAGTAGAGTTAGTGGGAGAGTGTATGTTCTGCACAGGGACTTTTCGTGGTACGGGTGGATTAAGAGTAATATACTCGTGAATCCTAGTCTTGTCGACAGGCTCGCGATGACTATTGCTAGGCGGGCGGAAAAACACCTCTCTTTAATGCAGCCCCTCGTAGAAGGCTCCGTGAAGGGGTCTGTTAGAATTAGCGTAGTGTACAGTGATGGCGTCTCGGCGCACGGTACCAGCTTCGTAATTAGGAAGAAACCAGGTGAGATCTGGACTATTACTAAACTAATTAATAGTGAAGTAATCTCAGCAGAGCTAGTCTCCTACTTGTGGCTTGTTCTCGAGAGACGTGGGTGGATCATTATAGCGGGTCCTGTGGGGGCTGGTAAGACTACTCTGCTTCAAGCACTACTCACACTCATTCCACCCAACAAGAAAGTTATTATCATAGAAGACGTTCCCGAACTAATAGCTACAAGTGACTTGTGGGATGTTTTCACGGAGCGCGTAGAGGTGTTTCAACAAGTCGCACCAATAGATAGCTACACGCTCTTGAAGTTCGCTATGAGGCGTAGGCCGGATTACATCGTGATCGGGGAGGTTAGAGGTGTGGAGGCGAGATTACTCGTACAGGCTTCACGCCTCGGACACGGAGTCTTAAACACAATTCACGCTGATAGTACAGAGTCTGTTTTACAGAGACTCACAGCACCTCCAATATCTATTCCGAAGAACTTACTAAACAATATATGGGTTATAGTATTAATGGGCACGCGTAATAACAAGAGGTGTATAGTAAGAGTTTCCGAAGTCTCGCTTGAGGGCTCTCTCGTAGATATTTATGATGCTAATAAGCGAGAGCTCGATGAAGTAGAGTACATAGCGACTAGCTCCGAGAGGCTGAAACTATACTACGACGAGGAATCTCTACGCCGCGAACTCGTAGACAGAGTTGGGTTTATTGAGAGACTAGTTTCGAGGGGAGTATTCCACTACTACGATTTGGCGTCTAAGATCACTGAGTATTGCTCTAAGTACGTGCAGAGCTCAGCACACGCAGGTGGTCAGCTTGCTGAGAAATACTTTTAGCAAGTGTATTGATGAGAACTTTAGCGAGTTTCTCACGACTCTCTCGGCTTTTGAGGCTTCTGGACTGCGAGTATATAATCTCTTCGCGGCGATCTACGCGGGCGAGGTCAATATAGCTAATTGCTACTCGAGTGTTGCGAGACTCTACGTAGTACTCGAGAGGTCTCTAGGAGATCCCCACATGGCGCTACACGAACTCAGCAGGGGGCTTAGAACTACAAAGCTAGCGGGATTTCTCAGAGGCTATAGTGATATCCTAGTTACTAGTGGTGATACAAGGACATATGTAAATAGTGTTCTGCGAGCAGAGCTCTCAAATCTAAGAGCCAGAGTAGAGGGTTCACTGAGAATTATAGAGACGCTATACGAGTCTACTGTGGCACTAATAGTGACTCTAGCACTACTAGTTGCTATGCCAATTTGGAGTATACCGGCTCAGATTAGTATGCTGGTTATTCAGTTAACCGGGGTGCTTAGCTACCTGCTCACACTCAACGTGGTGAAAAGGCTCTATTACCCCACAAACAGCGTCCTCGTAGTAGTAGACTTGCTTTACTTACTAGCTCTGCCGGTACTAGTAATTGCGTCTCGAGCCGGCTTACTAGCTCTACTACTGCTGGGGGTGCTCCACTTATTAACGCGAAGACTTGTAAGTGGACTATTTAACTTGGAGTCAGAGGTGATAAGGGCTTTTAGAGAAGTATACTCCGAAGTTATACTCGGAAGGCCTCTAGACTTAGCTCTAATAGAATCGCTGAAGAAGTCGCGGGTAAAAATACTAAAAGCGATGAAATTTGGGCTCTTCTACGGCCTTGAGGGCTACGAGGTTCTGAGTAGAGTTAAAATACCGAGATTTTCACTTAAAATACTAACACTTCTCTTAAACCCCTTAAAGTACAGTCATGCAAGCGCAGTTTACTTATCAGCTGTGAACACTTTTGTAGAGGAGTTGATGAGCGCGCGGGAGTTCATAAGATAAAAGTCACGTACATATATTTTGCATGTAGTAGTGCTCGCGCTACTGACCTCGGCGTCTTACGCCATGCTCTCACAAATACCCATAATAGTGCACGGGAACAGCTGGCTTGTAGGTCTCTACGGCTACTTGGGAGTAATACTGCTCTCAGCACCAATAGGACTAATAAGAGATGGTTGCTACGTGGCCTCAAAACTAAGCCTAGTCTTTACAGTACTAGCCACCGGACTACTAGTACTAATAACGCTATAGGATACAAAAATCGCTTTAAACACAAACACACTAAATCCCAACATAACTCTTCTCTGCTTCGAGGTCAATTGTCCTAATTTCTAATATAATTGTGTTTTCACAACACGTAGAATGCGCAGTAGATCGTGAACGTCGCCTAGTTAAACGAGTTCACCGCCTTGCGCGTTCTCGATGTTTATGAGATCAGGATCTTCGTAGTAAAAGCGCGAGGCAATCTCCAGCGCTTAGTTGCTTTTAATTTCCCACCCTTATCTCATTTATCACCAGTATAAATGGTGCTGTCTAGTGGAGGAAGTAGATAAGATCATTGTAGGTAGATATATTGTAACTCTTGACGAGTCTAACCGCGTTATTTCTAGAGGGGCTATTGCTATTAGAGATGGCATAATAGTAGATGTGGGGGAGTACGAGGAGATTAGGAGGAAGTACAGAGCTGAAGAGGTTATTGAGAGAGGGCACCACGTAATTATTCCAGGACTTGT
>JBMSAO010000059.1:0-9793 GCA_049414425.1 Desulfurococcaceae archaeon | reverse complement strand
ACTTATAAACTTCGCGAATTCCTGTAACCGATTTATAATTGCTTGTGGTTAGTTGTGGGTGATTGTGTGCGGCTGGTTTTTATTTATTAGTTTATCTGCGTGTACTTGGCTGTGAGTGATGATTTTTAGTGTTTAAATCTTAGTGCAGATGAGGGGTTTAGGAGTTACGTGGAGCCCTAATAGCCCGGAAAACCCGAGGCAAATAACCGCCTCGGAGAAACCCTACCCCTTCAAGCCCGCACGTGCAGTCGACGAGGTTTCCGAAGTGCTGGGGTATTGTCTTGCCCGGCCTCGAGTGCCCGGCGACTAGGACTACTTCATTATTATCTACGGCCAAGTCCACATCGCTGAGGACTCTCGCGCTCGAGTACCTGGCCTCCTCGATTATAGCCGTAATAGCCTTTTCAATCCCGCAGTCCTCCCTCAACTCTTCTTCTTAATTACTAGTACACCGTCACTCCGCATTTCTAGGACTACTGCTTCCTCGCCTGCTCTGATCTCCTCTGCAGAAGTGGCTCTCCAGATCTCGCCCTCGACTTTCACGAAGCCGATTGAGCCGGGTTTTACATCCTCTATAACGACGCCTACCTTACCTCTCGGAGTGAACTCGTATGGTCTCTGCCTCTTCACCTCAATCACCTTAAACAGCACAAAGCCGAAAAAAGAGCCCAGCACCACGCTAAATCCGATTACGAAGACTCTGAGGGTGGATATGTATTCTTCTGGTGGCAGTGCCCCGGTCGGTATGTACAGGGGGAGTAGAGCGAAGCCGAGTGTTAGTAGTACTATACCGCTAATACCCATAACGCCGAAGCCGGGGAGTATGAAGAGCTCAACTGCTAGTAGAGCAACCCCCAGCACTACTAAAAACGCCGAGACTATATTTGGATTGAGGCCAGTGCCCAGAAGCCCGAGCAGTATTAGCGTAATAGTTAGTGGTAGTATTGTGAGTCTCTCCGAAACGAGAGCAAAGATCGTCGCCAAGACCCCTATAGATATTAGTGCATTGGCTAGGTACGGGTTTGAGAGTACCGAGAGGAGCCTTGATCTAAGGCTACACGCAAAGCTCCTGACGCCGCCTCTACTAATCTCTAGCCTGTAGGTAGCGTTGAGCCTAGTTAAGTCGTAGTCTCTGAGTACTTCGAGGAGCTCCTCAAACCCGCTGACTACTCTGTCCACTACGCGGTATTCAAGAGCCGTTTCAGCTCTTTCAGTTCGCGCCTTCACTATGAACTCTCTTATGAGACTTACATTCCTCCCCGCACGCTCAGCGTACACTTCTGCTTTTCTCAGAATTGGCTCAATAATCTTGGACTCGTTGAGAAAAGTGATCTCACCTGTAACGGGATTAACGGCGACTGGCTGCATAGCTCCTATAACAGCACCCTGCTTAGCTACTATCAGATCAGATGGTAGTAGCACTAGAGTTCCCGCGCTCAGAGCCTTATTCTCCACGTAGGCGACAATAGGGGTTTTGGCGTCGTATAGCCTGTCGCCAATTGTGAAAGCGGCGTCTAGATAGCCGCCATACGAGTCGACTTTAATAATGAGTACCGCTCCCTCTCTCTCCGCCGCCTCTACTGCTTCTACAACGCACTCAGCTACTCCGCTGTCAATTGTGTCCCAGGGGGGAGCGATCTCGACTAGTAGAGCACTCCTGTAAGCGCTCTTCTCCGGAGAACTCGCCGCGGAGAGTGAGAATAGGAGTGAGTAGAAGAGACCAAACAGAAAAATCGAGATCAGGACTGCTCTTACAACGGTCACTACCCTTCACCAAGCCTCTTCTCCTGTTCTCGAACAGCCCTCTCAGCGGCTATGAGCTTACCTACAACACCACCTCCAGTCTCGGTGACAACTACTAGTGACTTCTCTCTGGCCACCTCAATGAGGGTCTGTAGCTCGCGGAGTCTCAGGGCCACTGGGTGCTCTTCGTATATTCGAGCCGCCTCGGCGAGTATTAGAGAGGCCTGCCTCTCGCCCTCAGCCTCGATTACGCGGGCTCTCCTCCACCTCTCAGCCTCTGCCTGTTTAGCCATAGCTCTCCTCATCTCATCAGGTAGCTCAACAGACTTAATAGTGACAGTGACTATTTTGATACCCCACGGCATTGTCATCTCGTCTAGTAGAGCTGATATCTTCTTATTGAGCTCGTCTCTCCTCTGGAGGAGGTCGTCTAGCTCTGCTTGTCCGAGCACGTCTCTCAGAGTTGTCTGGCCGAGCAGGCTCACAGCGTAGTGGTAGTTAGCTACTCGGACAACAGCCGCTACTGAGTCGACTATTCTATAGTAGATCGCCGCGTCCACTGTCACGCTCACGTTGTCTCTAGTTATAACTTCTTGTCTCGGCACGTCAACTGTTATTACTCTCAAGTCGACTTTGCTAAAAGCGTCAATGAAGGGTATAATGAACACTAAGCCGGGGCCCTTAGCGCCTCTGAGCTTGCCCAGCCTGAAGACAACTATTCTCTCATACTCCTTCACTACTTTAATAGCCATAGCTAGTAGCGGCACACCTACTAGTAGGACAATAACTAAGAGAGCTACTACTAGCGCTGACACTACTCACACACCTCTCCAATATAGAGTACTTCAGCGCCAGTAATATAGCTAATCTCCACGTGCTCGCGTGTGAAGAGTAAACTTAATAATGCCTTAGTGCAAAAATATCACTGTTATAGTCTAGAGATGGTGATTATGCGGCGTGCTGACGAGAGCGTATTGTGAGGAATTTGTGAAGTACTCTACTTCTATTAGGCTGGCTGTAGCACTAGATCTCGTGAACAGGTATAAGTACACTCAGCTACAGGCAGCTAGGGCTGTGAACATTCCACAGCCACTACTAAGCTACGTAATTCACGGTAAGAGAAAGCCACGCTACCTTGACCTAATAATGAACAATAGCGAGTTAAAAGGCACTATTGAGAAACTAGCAGATCAAATTGCTAGTGGAAAACCGCTCTTACTGTGTGATTTCTGCAGGGTCTTTAAACACGTTATTGGAAAAACACGCGAGGAGACCCCGTTAACGAGAACACTAATCCCGATTCACCGCGATTTAAAAACTCAACTAGACTAGTGCGCTCTAGCGCTCTTTTAACGATCTCACCTGCTAGTTCCTACTGAGCAGTCTAGTGATCTATGAAGTGGACTCGTGAACCATACTGTTAGTTTCTCAAATAATAAATTTATAAACTCTTATGAGGTTGTAAGTTACTCTCGGTGATATGGATGCCCGGACTAATACCTCTAATAGGCGAGAAATTCCCAGAAATGGAAGTAATGACTAACCACGGCCCAAAGAAGCTACCAGACGACTACAAGGGCAAGTGGCTAGTGATATTCAGTCACCCAGCCGACTTCACGCCAGTCTGCACTACTGAGTTCGTGGCTTTCGCTAAGAGATACGAGGAGTTTAAGAAGCTAAACACGGAGCTACTAGGTCTCAGCGTTGACAGCACATTCTCGCACATTAAGTGGGTTGAGTGGATTGAGAAGACGCTGGGAGTGAGAATCCCGTTCGCAATAATAGCTGACCCCGGCGGCGAGGTCTCTAAGAAGCTCGGATTCCTACACGTGCAGTCAGCTACTCACACTGTGAGAGCCGTCATAGTCGTAGACCCCAACGGCGTTGTGAGAGCTATTCTGTACTACCCGCAGGAAGTAGGTAGAAACATGGACGAGATACTGAGGCTGGTTAAGGCGCTACAAGTCAGCGACAAGCACCAGAGAGCTGTGCCGGCTAACTGGCCTAACAACGAGTTAATCGGAGACTCGCTAATAGTGCCACCAGCCAAGACTGTGCAGGAGGCATCTGAGAGGCCCAAGAAGTTCAAGTGCTACGACTGGTGGTTCTGCTACGAGGAGAAGCTAGTCCCAAGCGGCGAAGTAGACGAAGTCAGAAAGTGGCTTGAGAGAGCCGCCAAGCCCGCTAAGTAGCCCCAGAACACCCACTAGTACATGCTACCTGCTTTTTCTCCCTCCACACTCTCACTCCTCAGCTTTCTCCGCTTGCTCGCCTTCTCCAAGAGCTTAACTAGTAGAGTTAACACGGTGTTCACGGTACTCTTCTCGCCGAGCTCCCGCGCAATAAAGCCGTTAATGTAGTCTACTTCAGTAGCCCTCCCCGCCGCGATGTCCTGAGCCATGCTCGAGTAGTTGTCTCTAGAAGCCTCTACTACTCTGAGAACGTGTTTTAGTAGGCGGGCGGTGTCTAGCTCGTAGCCGTGTAGCCTCGCCGCCTCGCAGACTTCTCTCACAATTAACTCGGCTAGTCTAACACCCTCTTCTTCGAGGACTATGCTGTTTCTAGACCTCGTAATGGCTGTCAAGGGGTTTATAACAGCGTTAACTGCTAGTTTAATCCACCTGTAGTGGTCTATGTTATCTACGACTCTGAAGTCCAGTCCGCCCCTCCTGAAGATGTCTTCGAGCACTCTCAACTCCTCACACGCACTCCTTCTACAGCCCACCACCACGGAGTCTCCGCCGTGGTAGACTACTCTAGCCCTGCCCACTCTCTCAGCAGCGAAGTAGACTACGCCGCCAGCTACTTTCAGCCCGGGAAACCTCTCCTCAGCCTGCTCTAAGCTGCCAAAGCCGTTCTGAAGCATTACTAGAACACTGTTCTCTAGAACCAGCCTCGCGGCGAGCTCTAGGCTTCGAGGCACGTCCAGCGCCTTAACGGCGTTCAGAACGAAAACGCAGCGCTCTCTGGGCTCAGAGTAGTGCCTAGGCTCGACTGGAACCAGGTACTCGGAGCCGGCTCTCCTGTCTACTGCTACTACTCCACCCTGCCTCTCGACTTCCAGTACACTCTCGCGAGACGCATAGTACACTGGAATAGTGCTCACTCCGCTCCTGTGCAGGAAGTACGCTAGTACCGAGCCCACCGCGCCGCCTCCAATAATACATACCTGGCGAGTGCTATCCACGAGTGGCACCCACAATTAGCCTCAACATCTCCTCTAGCTCGCTGAAACTCCTAGCGAAAACATACATTACAGGCTCGAGCCCGAGCCCGCCGAGATCGCACACGCCATCGGGCCTCTTGGAGAGCGCGTTAACGAGCTCGCTCCAGAAGTCCTCCTCGCTGAGGTGTGGCCCCGTGACCTCTACGTGGTAGCCTCTCTCCTCGAGGACTCCTCTGGGGCTACTCGCGCACTTGGTGTTAAAGCAGAGCCTCACCTCGGGATTGAACTTAGAGGCCTCTACTAGGACTCTGCCCACGTGTCTACTACCACCATACACCGGCTCCCCGTAGAACACTACTCCACTAATAGTCTTGACTATGCCCCCCGTTAGCCCAATTATGTCGCTGAGCGAGGCAGGCGTGTGCACGGCGTAGGCGAGATTTGATCCGACCTCCGGGATAATCCTCTCAAGCCCACTAATACTCACTACTCTCAGTAGCAGGCTCTTGTAGTAGTCTATGTGGGAGTCTCGCAGGACACCCCCCGCGCAGAGCTCAGTGAACTTGTAGCTGTAAACCGAGCACACAGTCCTCGTCGCTAAGTGGTTTAAGATGTTGAAGGCTATGTAAGTGTACCTCTCGTAGTCCCCGCGAGACGCGAGGTACACGAGTATCTCTACGTAGTAGTCGAGAAGTCCTCGGGGGATGCCCAGCCTCTCCAGCTCAGAGTAGTACTCCTCGAGGGGCCTTCTCAGTAGCTTGTGAACCATGGGCTGCGAGACGTCTAGGTACTCCGCTACTCTCCTCTGAGTGAGACCGGCCGAGACGAGTCTATGGGCTAGTACTCCTCGAAGAGCTGGGAGTATCTTTGAGTACGCTAGCTCTGAGATGAGCATTTGCAGCGTCCTCGACTCTACTATAACTACTCCTCTTAGAGACTAATTTACTTGACACGACGTCAGCTAAGTTCAAGATCTCTCTGAGAGTGGCAATTTCGCTCGCAAACACGTCTTCGTACTTCTCCATTTCGCGGAGGATCTCCACGACCTTGTCCAGCACGCTGAAGACTATCTCCTTGAAGACCTCCTTGTCACCACTCGTGAGCAGGTCTTTAGAGGCAAGTCTTCTCAGAGTCTCGAGTAGAGTACTAGGCTCGAGACTCCTGTACTTTATTAAGAAGTACTTGAGCCTGGGGTCCTCGTAGGACACTCCGTAGTACTCGCTCAGAACGCTCCTCGCTGCCTCGAAGTCTACAAATCTCCACCACGTCTGATTAGAGGAGCTGTAAGTCTTCTCTATAACGCCGTACTCCCTCTCTAGTACTCTGAGGAGATTTACTGGGTTGTAGTTAAACCCCTGTGACTGTAATCTCAGAACGAGGTGTTTAAAGCTGAAGTCTCCGTGCCTGTGGTCCACGTAGGGGTCTTGCGCTACTTCAAAAGCAGCTCTGAGGACTATTAAGCCCTTGTCACCATATTTCTCTAGAAATAGCCTCAATTTCTCAGCTACTGTTAGAGTAGACAAGTGTATAAGCACCTCTCACGCTTATACAGATGCGGTATTACCATATATAACTCTTTTGAGTAGACTTTACTCGGGGTTTCCGTTGGAGGGTATTACTGTCTACGCTGAGGGCGTGTACAAGGAGTACGGCTCAATAGTCGCGCTGGGAGGAGTGACGCTGCGAGTCGCTAGGGGAGAGGTCTACGGGCTAGTCGGCCCTAATGGCAGCGGCAAGACAACACTGCTCAGAATACTAGCGGGCCTCGTGAAGCCGGCGCGCGGAGTAGTCAGAGTCTGCGGCCGCGACCCCTACAGGGAGTTCAACGAGGTTAGAGAGTGCATCGGCTACCTCCCCGAAGACGCGAACACTTACAGCCTGCTCACAGGCTACGAGCACCTCAAGCTCTACGCTAGAATATACGGGCTGGGCGAGGAGGCTATTAAGTACGGCGCCGAGCTCTCCCGGCTCGGCGAGAGGCTACGAGACCTAACAGGCACGTATAGCCACGGCATGAGGAGGAGACTGCTCTTAGCACTAGTCTTAATGAGGAGACCGAGAGTAGCGCTACTCGATGAGCCGACGAGCGGCCTAGACGTCTATGCGAGCGTGGCTGTGAGGAACACTATTAAGAAGTACGCCCAGGAGACAGAGGCCACTGTTATTGTGAGTAGCCACAACATGCTGGAAATAGAGTACCTCTGCACGCGCGTGGGCTTGATATATAGAGGCGTCATAGTAGATGAGGGGTCGCCGAGAGAGCTCGCCGAGAAGTACAACGCGTCTAATCTAGAAGAGGCCTTCGTGAGAGCTATAGGTGAGCTCAGTGCCAAGTACTAGTAGGCTCCGTGCTTTTCTCTGGAAAGAGCTCAGAGAGTACACGCGCGACGTAAAGGCCGTCGTGATCACAGTTGTAGTCCCGCCACTCGCCCTCATAGCTATAGGCCTCGTCACAGTGCTACTAGCAGTGCAGAGGCCTCTCGTTATCTGCGTAGTTGACCTCGACGCGGGAGACTACTCAAAGACTCTCGCTCAAATGCTCCACAGCTACTTAGCACCTGTGTACGTAGTCGTGGAGTCGAGTGACCTGACGACTGCTCTGCGAGACCCCCGAGTAGACTTAGTAGTAGTTATTCCCGAGGGATTTAGCCGTAACGCGACGAGTTTTGAGATAGTGGCCTTTGTCAGGATAATTAAGCGAGCCGGTATTAGCGGCGAGCAAATCGACATGGCTGAGAGCAGAGTGAAGTCTGTGGTCTCAGCGTTCTCGGCTATGCTCTCTGAGAGCAAAATAGCGAAGTTAGCAGAAATAGCGAATATTACTGTAAACGCTAGGGCCGTGAGAGACCCCGTTCAAGTAGAAGCCCCCGTGTATATTGGCGTTCACGGAGAGCCCGCTAGAGTAGAGGACGTGTGGAGGCCCTTCATAGCCAGGATACTAATACTCTCAATCTCCTTCATAGTGACCCCGGCATCTACTTACATTATTGACGGAGTTATAGGTGAGCGCGAGCGGAAGACTATGGAGATGCTCTTAGCGTCGCCTCTAGGCCTCACAGAATTCCTCCTAGTGAAGACTATCGCGGCTTCTATCGTGGGGCTACTAGCCGCGCTCTCAGACCTCCTAGGGCTGTACACATACACTATTGTGCTGGCCTCGCTCCTAGGGGGCTTCATCCTCGGAGTAGTAGACCCGGGCCTCATAGCACTACACGCTGTAGTCTCGTTTCTCACAATTCTAGCGACGATCTCGATATCGCTTCCCTTTATCTCGAGGACTAAGGGCGTTAGGAGTGCTAGTAGTGTTGCGACGCTGATATCAACGCTGGGGGTGGCTCTCTTCATATCTGGCTGGGTAGTCGACTTCTACAAGCTACCTAGAGGCGTCCTGGGCCCCCTACTCCTAGTGCCATACGCTCACAGCGTGCTGGCTATACAGGCCTACGTGTACGGGGACTACTCACTAGTGGCGGGCTCCGTGATCACTCTCTCCGCGCTCTCAGTAGTATTAATTTACGTCTCCACGAGAGTACTAGACCGGGAGAAGGTGTTGCTAGCACAGACTTACTACGAGTAGAGACTAGTGGGTGTGAGAGTTGGGCCTTGTGAGTGGTCTAGTAGAGTACGTTGAGAAGTCTAGGTGGTGGCCGTGGAAAGGCGCGAGAGCCGGAGTTACAGTAGTCGACTACGAGGATACTGGTAGACTACTCGCACTCGTACTCGAGTCGCGAGGCCTCTACTTCTACTTGCCACTACTACGCGTGGAGAGCGCTCCGAGAGGACTGGAGAGCCGGTGTTTCTGTAGTGGTTCCGAGTGCTTTGTAGAGGCCGAGTACACTACAGCTTATCTGAGCGAGTTCTCCGGGCTTAGGCGCGGGTGGTTTAAGAGTACTAGTGATCTGAGGGGGCTGAGAGAGCTGGTAGTGCACTCCGCGAAACCACTCACGCTAGAGTCCACGAACGCCGTCGCCGAGTACACTACTAGTAGAGGTGTCTTCGTGTTAAAGAGCTACAGACTACTCCCCGAAGTGAACGTGGAAGTCAAAATGCTAGAACAGCTCACTAGGCGGGGCTACAGGAATATTCCGCGAGTCTACGGCTTTCTCTACTACAGCAAGTGGGCTACTGGCATCTTAATGGAGAGAGTAGAGGGCGACGTTGACGGCGGATACCCCTTCTACAAGGCGCTGGTAGAGTACTTGTCCTCTGGGGGTCGGAGTAGTCGCGGCCTCGTCGGCTTGGCCTCGAAACTGGGAGTTATTATAGGTGAGCTACACAGGGCTCTGAACGAGAACCCCGAAGACTCGTTCTTCGGGGCCGAGCCGGTTACTAGTAGTGACGTGGAGGCGTGGTCTCGGAGAGTAGAGAGAATGTACAGTACGGCGCTCAAGAGAGTAGACGAGTACATCGCCGTGATTGACAGTGCTTCTCAGAGGGGCGAGCTCGAGTACTGGCGCAGAATCCTCGAGGGCGAGGCTCTCAGCGTGGTCGAAGACGCTATTAGTAGACTAGAGCTCGCATTAGAGCTCAATAAGGCGAGAACGCACCAAGACCTGCACTTGGCTCAAATGATTTACACTGGTGACGGTGTGAGGGACTTTGTAATAGTTGACTTCGAGGGGGAGCCCGGCAGGAGTGGAGAGGAGAGAGTCGCGAAGGAGCCTGTTCTCAGAGACGTCGCCTCTATGATTAGGAGTTTTCACTACCTCTCACACGCAGCCATCATGAGCACTTACAATCTCACGCAGCACAACGCCTCGCTCAAAATGCTCAGAGAAGACCCCACACTCGAGTGGAGGCTCAGACACGTCTACGCTATGACCTACAGCTACTTGGCGAGAATGATCAAGTCTGGCATAGTGTCGCGCAATGAGGAGGAGGTGG
>JBMSAO010000058.1:0-35532 GCA_049414425.1 Desulfurococcaceae archaeon | reverse complement strand
TGATCAAGATATCCAGCCTGTGACCTCTAGTACAGGCTAGGTAGCCTCAGCAAATGTCCGCTAAGCGCGTGGGTTTCATAGCAAATCCAATAGCGGGTATGGGTGGAGCTGTAGGACTTAAAGGGACAGATGGAGCCGCCTACTTAGAGGCTTTAAGACGCGGGGCTAAACCAGTAGCTCCGCTCAGAGCGTTGGAGTTCCTCAATAGTATTAAAAGCCCAGATTTCTACATTATATCAGCACCTAGTATTATGGGAGAAGACTACGTTAAAGCCAGTATTCACGCAAATAAGCTACTCAAAGTTATAGGCGAAATCACTACGCCGACTACTAGGGAAGACACAATTAGAATAGCACGTGAAATGTCCAAAGAAGTAGACCTACTAGTATTTGTGGGTGGTGATGGAACTGCCAGAGACATCTGCACAGCTGTGAGTACAAAAATACCAGTAATAGGTGTGCCGAGTGGTGTTAAAATGTATAGTGCTGTCTTCGCTATAAATCCACGCGCGGCTGCAGAACTACTAAATCACTACTTAAACAACGAAGTTGTGTTTACTGAAAGAGAGGTTGTAGACGTAGATGAAGAGGCCTTTAGAAGAGATGAACTAGAGTTGAAAATATATTGCTACCTAGTGACACCAGTACACGAGCGCTTAGTACAGTCTTCAAAAACTCTCTACACTAGTATTAGTGATGAGTACTCAAAAGACGCTATCGCCGAGTACTTAGTTGAAACTATGGAGCCTGAGGTCCCCTACATCTTGGGTCCGGGCTCTACGGTTAAGAGTGTATGTAGAAAACTCGACTTGAACTGCACACTACTAGGAGTAGATGTTATTCTCAATAGAAAGCTACTGATTCGCGACGCCTCAGAGAGAGACCTGCTCGGTGTGATCGAGAGGTTTAAGAGAGTGAAGGTAATTGTGTCACCTACTGGGAGACAGGGATTTATTTTCGGCAGGGGAAATCAGCAAATATCCCCCTCAGTTCTAAGACACGTAGATAAAAACAACATAATTATAGTTAGTACTGAGAGTAAAATTAGGGAACTACCACACTTATTAGTAGACACAGGAGACGAGGAGGTCAACAATAAATTGAGAGGGTACTTTAAAGTCCTCGTAGATTACAATAAGTTCATAGTCGTTAAAGTCGAGTAGCTCGTAACTCAATTAGACCATAAACTCGCTCTCACTGCTAAAAATAGATATAAGTTCCCTAGTTCTCAAAAATAACACTAAGGTGACTGCTTTGAGTAAGACTTACGAAGTTGCTGGAAACCTCAGAGTAGGTAGCTTCGTAATAATTGATGGAGAGCCGTGTAGAGTAGTAGAGATCTCTAGGGCTAAGACTGGTAAGCATGGAAGCGCGAAAGCCAATATTACCGCTGTTGGGCTCTTAACGAAGTCAAAGAAAGTCCTCGTGGTGCCAGTAGACACCCAAGTAGAAGTGCCTATTATTGAGAAGAGAGTGGGCCAGGTAATAGCAGATCTAGGCGATAGGTTTCAGGTAATGGACATTGAAACTTTCGACGTCTTTGAGATAAGTAAAGACCTCTTAGATGAGGATCTCAGGGGTAAAATCACTGTCAATATAGAAGTAGAATACTGGCAAGTCGGAGATACGAGGATCATTGTGAGACCACGTTAGCCAATAAAAACAGGTAGTTTTTCACGTAGACCTGTCTACTCTATTTCATCTGGTATAAACGCGGGTTTCTCTACTAATGATATAATGGGAATAGCAATTCCTGGTTTAGGGTGTTTTGAAAACTCAAATCTCTCCTCGCCACTATATAGAACAATATAATTAGCACTCAACACTTCCGGATTTTGAGACTCGTCAAAAGAGTAATAATAGAATATTGGAATACCGTAGTACTTGTAGTAGTCTCTAAATACACCTAACAAGCCGAGTACTACTTTATTTTTGTACTTAAACTTTATCAAGTATGTAACTCCGTGTGTTGGCATTATAGTAGAGGCCGTTAACCTAACTAAATCAGCGAGACTCTGAGTCTTTATTGGTACTACTTTTTCCTCAATCACCACTACCCCCTCCATCCCCGCGAGAAAATTTTAGATTCTAGACTAGAAAACCAGCTCTGAATTTCTAATAATGCACTGCTTAATATTATTAATAAGCTCGTCTCGATCTAGTATTTCTAAGCCGTGCTTTCTACTAGATAGCTTAGTGTACTTTTCACTTAGCATTTCAATAATAATGTTAATTATATTCTGCCTGACTTTCTCGCTCTGAATATACTCTATATCTTTGTGTATTTTACTTAGAATCTCCTGGTAGTCGGCTTTACCCTCCTCAATATCATTCATAGCCTCTTCAAGTCCCCGCGTAACACTTACACTAACTTTGTCTTCGAAAGCTCTCTTTAAGAACTCATAGGCAAATTTACCTCTCTCTGTCACGAGTAGGGCATGACTCCTACCAGTTACCTCTACGTAGTTTCTATCTATTAGAGTATCGATTATCTTGGCGTAAGTACTCGGCCTACCTATTCCCCATTCCTTCATCCACCTAACTACATCGTGAAATCTCGGTAGGGGATACTGCACGCGCCTCGACTTGTCAATATCAACATAGCCGAGTACTTTGCCTCCATGGGGAGCCGCAATTCTCTTCTTCAGCTCTATGTTCATGTAGTACTCTAAATACCCCTTTTCAATGAGCTCACAGAGTATTTCTACTTCACGCGTGAAGTTGTTAATTTTAATTCTCAGTTTCTGCGCGGGCACTTTAGCCGGGATCATTTGACTAGCAATAAATCTCCTAAATATTAACTCGTAGAGCCTTTCGTGATCTCTCGTGAATCTACCGGGCACTATAATGGCGCCTTCTCTTATAAGCTCACTTAGCCTGTCCGGCTCAATAGGCCTCGTGGGTCTAATAGCCTCGTGAGCCCCGCCAGCCCCCCAAGTTCTTTGTCTAAAGAGCGATTTATAGTTTTCGCCGTACTTGTACTCAAGATACTGCCTAGCTACCTCGATTCCCACTTCACTGACTCTAGTACTATCTGTTCTGTGGTACGTTATTAAACCCCATTCGAAGAGGTCTTGTGCCAAGTCCATTGTCTTACTGGTCGAAAATCCTAGTCTGCGCGACGCCTCCTCTAAAAGCGCATCTGTCGTAAACGGGGGAGGAGGCTGAATTTCCTTCACACCCTCGCCCAGGACTTCGACCTCGACCTCTATTAAGTCGCGTCTTATCTTGCCAGTCTCGTCAATTATGCCCGCTTCTCTAGCCTCCTCGTAGCTTAAAACGAGGTCTTCAATTTCACCTGCCCTGCCGAGATCAATACGTATTATGTACTTGGAATTACTGATATCTCTGCTCTTGTCAAACTCACTTACAATAAAGCCTAAAACAGGCGTCTGCACTCTACCAGCACTGAGATTGCGATTAGGCCTACAACACTCCTCAATTCTCTTCTTTCCACGGATCAGTAGATAGTAAGCACAGTAAGCAGGCCATACTAGTTTCTGCACTATTTCAGACAGCGCGAATCCAAGCCACCTGTCTTCTACGCGCCTAACAATTTGCGCTTCTACACGCCTAAAGTCAAAATCGCCTGGCTTACTGAGAGCGATGAGAATGGCCCTTCTAGTAACCTCGTGGAACTCTACTCTGTATACCTTCTCGGCGTAGGGCTCCAAGAGGACTCTAATATCCCAACCAATTTTCTCACCCTCCGCATCGGGGTCCGTGCCTATGAGTACTACATCCGCCTCACTAACCAATCTACGCAACACTTCTATAACTCTTAGTTTACGCGAGATTTCAACTTTAACTCCACACTTGGGGCACACACCTGACTCGTTAATTTCATCTGTAAACTGGTGTCCATTGATGCACTTCTTTATGTCAGTGTATATTGGAATGTAGCGTCCATCAGGACTCCTTACAACGCCATATAAGTGATATACGTTCTCGGCTTCACCCGGTCTCCCATCAACTATTAAGTCATAAACGTGACCTCCAGTTGCAATAATTGTAACTATATACTTGCCGACAGTTACTTCATAGGCTTTTATATCACCAAATACTCTAACACTGGGCTTTCCAAAGAAGTTGGCTATTGTGCGGGCTTTGTTAGGCGACTCTACAATAAAGAGTACTGTTTTGACTAGATCTAGTCCCTTTTCGGGGGCAACTTTTCCGGATAATATCTCGGCTACTCGTACTCTCTCCCTTGAGATCTCTTCGATGAGGCCATCTAGGTCTATTTCTCTCAACTCATAGATTTTAAAGTCTTCGAAAATCCACCTCATACGTGAACTAAGTCCTCGTAGTAACCTCACGTCATCTACAACTAGTGTAGAAAGACCTTTCGTAATCCCTCCAGGGTACAGGCGCGAGCACCTACCACTAGCTTGTATATACGTCGCCACGTCTGGAATGAGTATGTATGTGCTCTCACCCTCCTTAACAATAGATATCTCGCCTATTTTACTCAATTTATCCCATATCTCCTTCTCGGCTAGTTTTTTACGCAGAATTTCTGCTGCTCTAATAAGGTCTCTTAAGAATACACTGGCCTCGTCGTACTGACCTGTTGAAATAGCTCGGGAGAACTCTTCTCGTAGCTTCATGAGTGCTCCTTGAGACATTAATCTCAATCTCCTAGAGAGTCTACCTATGAGCAGATCTATCTCTTCCCTCTTAGCCTCTTCGACGACATCACGGATAACAGTTAGCATTCTCAGAATGTCTAGTGGCGACGTAGTCTCAATTCTAGAGCTAAATTTGTGTCGAGGAACACCAGCAAATATTACGTACTTAACACGGGTGGGTAGGTCAATACCTCTAACCATTGTACCATAGTATGTCGCGACTCCAACTAAGCAGTCGCACTCTCCCCGCGCAAACGCGTCTATTAACTCGGTCGATTTTCTGGCGTGAAAAGCCTCAGCCTTCAACCCGGCCTCTCTCAGCCTCGCAGCTAGATACTCCGCGTATTCAACTCCCTTATCCACTGGCACGAAGACTAAGAACCCATCTCTCAGCTTTAAAGCAAGCTCCATGACGACGTCTTCGACGCTACGCCCGGGCTCAGGTATTACGTACGTATCAACAATATTTCTGATAGCTTCTGGCTTAGAGCCCGCCTCGAAGCCTAGGAAGACTCTAAAGAGCTTAGGGTATATTCCACGAGGCCTGCCCGTAGCGCTGTTAACTATTAGAATAGTCTTTATTTTTTCTATTGCATTGTTGATTTTTTCCTCTAGTTCATTAAGTTTAGCTTTGAGCTTTTCCACTTCACTAGCTGGTAGCGAGGCAATTCTAGCTCTGAGTTTAATTAAATCTAATCCATGACCAATATCCTGTTCACTTAGCCCTATAATTTCGAGTAGTCTTCTAGCCGCTGAGCTACTCTTGAGAACTGAGTCCACATCATCCATTATTATTAGCGTTAATTCCCCTTTCGGCATGTCCTGGTGGCGTCTGTGCATAAAAGCACTAGTAGTGAGGAGTACTTCGAAGTCTTTGGATCTTATTTTGCTCATCATGAACTCTTTAGTCTTCTTACTCATCTTTCCGTGAATATATGCTACTTTTAAGCAGTGTTCACTATTCCAGTTCTCTTCACTGCACACTTCACGACCAATATTCTTGGCAAAATCCACGAGTTTTCTCCACGACTGTAATAGTAGTGGTGTTGTGGGAAACGCCAAGCAGACTTTCACACCGCTACTCTTCTCTTCACTACGCGTGCTCCCACTACTACGCGTCACCATGTAGAGAGCCGCTACTAGTGAAAACACTGTTTTACCCATACCTGTCGGGGCAATTATGCTAAAGGACTCTCCTCTAAGTAGCCTCCTCGCCCACGATTTCTGCGCGCTCCACATTGAAAAGCCTGTTGCACGCTTAAAGAACTCTTCAAACTCCTTTAACTCCTCCTCTTCTCTCACAAGCTCAGCTAACTTCTGAAGCCTCTTTACGTGCTGAGCATAGAGCTTTAATCTCTCAACTCTACTAGTATTCAACGCTTTAGCTGCAATATCTCGAAATAAGTGATCTGGCAGGCACTCTTCACACGGAGCCTTAAAGATTAATCTAAAGTCACTTATAGTTCCACCACAATTTGGACAAGCGTGCCTGTAGAGTCCTCGTGATCTATACGTGGCCTCCTTAGCTAGCTCGCTCACCGCATCTAACCCGGTTGTCAATCTCGGTTACATAGGCTTTTAAATCTTTAGGGGTTACTCTGGAGAGCAAATTTCTTCCTACTTCGAGTAACCAACTGCTCTTCGTACTTAAAGTATCAATGAGCGCCCTGCAGATTGCCTCGCGTGCTCTGAGCTGAGTAGATCTCTCTAACGCGTAGTCTAGCTACACGAAGACCAAGCTGTTAAAAGTGTAAGATATTAATAGTCTACACGGGGCTCTATTGTTCGAGCTGAGGATTGTTAATAGAAAGTACTCTCAAAGCATCTTAACAATGCTGAGAAATAAGAACACTTCACAAATTGACTTTAGAAAAGGCCTTGTAAGACTCGGGAGGATAATAGGACTCGAGATAATTGAAGACTTCGAAACAGAGCCTATAGAGATAGAAACACCTCTAGGTGTCAGAACAAGAGGTGTCAAGATTAGAGATCTAGAAAACGTGATCATTATTACTGTTCTCAGGGCAGCGTGGCCGCTCACAGAGGGACTCATCAAGATCTTTTACCTCGCAAAACAGGGCGTTGTGGCCGCGAGGAGAGTAGAGGAGAAGGGTATGCGTAATTGGGAGTTTGAAGTTGAAATCTCCTATATTAAGACCCCGCGGATAACTAGTGACAACATTATCGTTATTAGTGATGTGATGGTCGCCACGGGATCAACGCTGGCTAGTGTCCTGCGCGAATTAATTAAGCGGGGTAAGGCTAAGAGGTACTACGTAGCGTCAATTATAACGACGCCACTAGCTATTAATAGACTTAAAAGTGACTGCGAAGAGCTGAATATAGACCTGAAAATGTACACTGTAGCCGTAGACCCAGAAGTAAATAGTAAAGGCTACATCGTGCCTGGACTAGGAGATGCTGGTGACCGCGCTTTTGGCTCCTAGCTAATTGAAAACTACTCCTCAAAGACCTCTATATCTCTCATATTCACTTTTTTATATCTCTCAAGGCTCCCTACATCAAGCCACCTACCACTATATAAGTAGCCGTATACGCGATAGCCTCTCTTAATACTCCACGGAATGAAGTCTTCCATGAAGTCGAAGTCTCTACCTAGCTCTTTCTCAATATTCTCCTCGAAAATAGCTGTGTTAAGAACTCCCACGCCTATTGTAACGTACAGTGATATTAGAGGCTTCTCGGCAAAATCGATAATTCTGTTCTCGCTATCTAATTTAGCAACACCAACTGGAACCACGTATTTGTCTGCTAATACGAGCGTTGTATCTGCCTTGTTCTTAAAGTGATACTCTAATAGGTCTTTCACGTTTATTGTAGCTAGTATATCACCATACCAGAACACTATAGTGCCTTGAAGTAGCCCCTTCCTATAAGCTTTTAACAGCGCGCCACCTGTGTTCTTGTAGCCCTCCTCCTCGTCGAGAGAGTACTCTATTTTAACATTAAATCTAGAGCCGTCATTAAAGTAGTTATAAACATACCTCCACTTGTAGCCAATTAGGAACACATAGTTCTTAAAGCCCTGCCTTCTGAGCCAGGATAGTATTAGCTCGAGAACAGGCTTTTCTAGTTTACCGAGTGGTATCATTGGCTTTGGTATTAACTCTGTATACGGGTGAAAACGAGAACCCACACCCCCGGCTAGAATAGCGACTTTAACTTCGCTTGGGTTAATAGAATTCACAATAGTTAACACCGCTTTCGCCGCACTCAGTATTACCTACCTCGAAGTATTTTAATTTTACTATAGCATAGGGTCGCTAACTGCTATGTGAATTTGAGATTTAACTCGCGAATTAAACACCTCACAGTGCTCGCTACTGCCTCTCTTGAGTTCACGCTTGGCTTCCAGCCAAGCAACACGAGCTTCTTGATGTCTAAAACTATCTTTTTAATATCCCCTGGCCAGCCCACGCCGTGTAGAATAGGCCTGTATACTACTCTCACTCCACTTAAACCCGTCTCTTCCAGGATGATGTCCACGACATCTTTAACTGTAATCCAGTCTGTATTACTGACGTTTAAGACTAAATAGCGATCTCTAGTTGACCTCCACGCCGCTAATGTGGCTTCTACTGCGTCTTTAACGTGCAGGTAGCTTCTAGCCTGCTCGCCGTCACCTAAGACTTCTAACTCGCTCTTGTTCTTTGAGAGTTTAACTAGCAAGTCATATATGACTCCGTGTCTTAGTCTGGGACCAATTATGTTAGCATAGCGCAGAATAACTGCTCTTATACCATATAGTGCGCTGTAAGCGTGGAGTAGATTTTCACAAGAAGCTTTACTAGCTCCATAAACAGATATGGGTCTTAGTGACGCCTCTTCGGGTACAGGCAAGTCTCTTACTTCGCCATAGACCGCGCTAGAAGACGCGAATATTACTTCTCTAACGTCTCTTTGCCTAGATGCCTCTAGTACATTGAATGAAGCAACTATGTTTTCTTTAAAGTGCACTTCTGGGTGAGTAGTGCTTAAACGTACTTCCGGATTAGCCGCGAAGTGAAACACTGCTACTACATCACTCATAGCCTTCTTCAACTCCTCGTAGTTCTTAATGTCCGCATTTATGAACTCGATGCTCTTCTTTTCTAAGTGGTGTCTAATGTTATCAAGACTTCCCGAACTCAGATTGTCAATAACCCTTACACTAGATCCCAGTTCTACTAGCTTGTCAACTAAATGACTCCCAATAAAACCAGCACCACCAGTTACTAGTATAACCACGTTCCCACCACTCACCTCGCACGTTCAAAGCAGAGTACTAAGTAGTGGTGAGGACGGTTAAGTATTTAAATCGCGTATTCCTACACAATGGGGTCTCCGTACCTACTCGCTAGTGGAGGTTCTTCGAGTAACTTTCTCCGGGATAATATATTGTTAAGCACATACGCGGCTTTTTTACGAGAGAGAACTCTGTTATTGTTACCGCAATAGGGGCTGTATATACAACGTGGACACCCATCCTCGCAGTTGCACTTAGTAATGATTTCATATGCGACTCTAAGTGCGTCTTCTAACCTCTCATACAAGAGCTTTGAGAGACCGCTACCACCTATAACAGCGTCGTAGATAACTATGTCACCGCTTGGGTAGCTAATACCGCCGAGATCAGTCAACCCCGCACCCACTATGACCCTGCTACTAGATATAATCGCGTGCTCTACAGCGTGAAACGCCTCTGCACACCCCCAAATGCCGAGCTCCTCGAATTCGGGTAGCTTAATTAACGCTGCTCTCGTAACGTATCTGTAAGTTACTGGACTAGTCAATTCAATGGTGGCAATAGTCTCGCCGCTATATACGTCTTTAACAATATACTTGTCAACCACTAGTTCTAGTAGAACTTTGCTGTAGTTTAATTTAAAGCCTAGCTCTGATGTCCTCTCCTCTAGAACTTCGTAGTCTACAATATCTACTGCGTAGAACGGTCTTGTGTACAGCTCGCTGTCGCTACCAGTTTTCTCGACTCTTGCTAACCTCTTCTCTAAGTCTATATCAACTACTTTGTAGGGTATTTTCGAGTAAAAGTATATAGCACCAGGGTATAGTTCGAGAACGGCTACTGGAAGCTCACGCGTCGCTATGACTCTCTCTTCTTCATTAATTATCTCGACTTGAGGACCCTGAGACCTTATACTTGATCTCTCCGAGAAGTGTCTCCTAGCCTTCGGGTAGTTTACTACTATATAGGGGCCGTACACGCTAATTAAGCGCTCTACTACTAGGTCGTCAATAATGCGTTTCCACTCACTGGGGAGCTCGCTAATGCGTGCACGTCCAACTTGAAGGAGAAATGCCACTAAGTGTGTTTTCAACACCTCCTCGTTTAGGGGCTCTATAACGCTCGGTGTTAATCCCTGGTTAAAGAATTCTGATGGGCGTCTGGCGTAGTAGGAGTCTATTGGGTCATCTCCGAGCACGGTGATAACGTATCCTTTACCTCTCCTCCCGGCTCTACCAGCTCTCTGTAAGTACTTGACGTAGGAGGGTGCTGGTGAAGCCATTACAACCGCGTCTATAGTGCCTATATCTATTCCCAGCTCCAGCGTGGGAGTTGAAATTACTCCCTGTATTTGTCCCTGTCTAAGCTGCTCCTCTACGCTCTTCCTCAAATCCTGCGAGAGGCCTGCTCTGTGCACACTTACTTTGATCCCATATCTCCTCTCAATAGTTCTCGCAAGCACTTCTGCTAGTTGCTGGCTGTCTACGAACACAATGAATTTTAAATTGCTCTGCGTCAAGAAAGACGCTATGTACGAAACCACGGTCCACCTACTAAGAGGCCCCGCTGAGACGAGAATGTGAACTGCCGTACCTCTCCTCATTAAACCCCCTCTCACAACCGAGAAGTCCTCTTCAAAAATAGACTCAGCGAACTCCTTGGGATTAGCAATTGTGGCTGAGGAGGCTACGAACTGCAGTTTTGACTTCTTAAACATTTTAATTCTGTGAGTTAAGTGGTGAAGGTGAGCTCCGAGAACACCATCATATACATGAAGCTCATCAAAAACCAGGGTCTGCGCGTTTTCAATAAACTTCCTAATGTAAGGGCTGTAGACTAAGCCCACGTGCAACATATCTGGGTTTGACACAATAATTGAGGGGATTGAGAGTGCCAGTTTTCTGCGCTGAGGCAGGGGCGTGTCACCGTCGTATATGCCAATACTAAGTGCTCTGTAAATGAGGTACTCTGAGAGCCTCTTAACCTGATCTCTAGCTAAGGCTTTAGTCGGATATGTAATGATCGCCCGAGGATAACTCCCCCCAGTACTCTCCAGAATACTCTTAGCAAGAGGTATGAAGAACGCCTCAGTCTTACCTGTTCCCGTGCCTGCTGCTATTACTACGTTCTCGCCGCTGAGAATTTTCTTGTAGGCCTCAAATTGGAATTTATAAAGTCTTTTAATGCCGCGCCTTTCAAGCACATTTATGAGTGGTCTTGGCAAGTTAATGCTATGTATGTCTGGACCCAGCTCCGGTTCTCCGTGCTCTTCAATTCTCTCGTATACGACTCTCACATCCGAACTGCCAGAAATACGTGTGAGATACTCGTTTATGCGAGTAGTTACATCGTCGATAAACAACACAGAACCCGAGGGTATGCCTCTTCGAGCACTCACAGCTTATAGGTATTTTAGCTCGTATACCTCTATGCTTGATAGCCTGAGTTTCTCCGTGCCCGTGTCTACTACAATATCCCCTGTCTCTGTGACACCAGCTACTTTGCCTATTACTACACCATTACCTAGTATAAGCACAGCTACGCGCCTTCCGAGCGTTTCAAGCAGCTCTAAGTAGCGGGCTTGTAGCTTACTGTGGTCTTCTAAGTACTTGTGAATTCTGCTCATAACGCCTGATAAATACGATATTATTTTGTTTCTGGGTGTCAGTTTACCTGTGATATTTTTCAAACTAGTCGCTCTTTCTACCTTCGGATCATTGTTAACATTCACGCCTATACCAATATAAACGTTGAGTTTGTTTTTGAAGTGCTCTCCTTCAATTACAATACCTGCAAGTTTTCTGCCATTAAACACCACGTCATTAGGCCACTTAATCCTAGCATCAACTCCAAACCTCTCTCTTAGAAATTCACATAAAATAACTGGCACGGCTACTGGTAGGTACTGAGCTGCTCGCTCTTCCAGTGGGAGTTTGAATGTAATCCAGACACCTCCCAGATCACTTATCCACTCCTTACCGTGCCTTCCATAACTATGTAACTGGTATTCAGAGACAACAATGCTCCACTCTTCTAGCTGTTTTGCGACATGCATAGTTGAGCCGACAATAGACTTATAGACGTATTTCCAGCCCCACGGTTTTATTCTAGATGGATTATCCCCTGGAAGCCACACTACAGTAGAGCCATCTGCTCTTACTAAATAGTTGCTCTTTAAGTCGTCTATAATGGTCATAGTGTCTGTGAGCGTGATTCCGAGTTCCTCGGCGAGCTCGCTTAGCTCTACTCTGTCGCGCTTACTGAGTTCCTCGAGAGTTCTGAGTTTGAAAATCGTTTTAGAGTCTAGTAGTTTTTGCTCCACTTTGCCACCTTAACCAAGACTCTATCCATGTTTAGTCTTGAGGGTAGTTCCGGAAAATATTTCCTCAGAAACTCGTAGAGGTTCTCCGCACGCGCACCGTGTACACTGGGCTTTATGTCGACTAACCCCTCTCTCCACAGAACTGAGAGCAAGTATAGTGAGAGTAGCCTTATGTTCTCGGCCTCTATAGATGCTAAGTACTCGTCTCTTGAATAGTGTAGTAGAACACCGTATCTACCGTAGTTCTCTAAGGTCTCCCTATCCCTCCTGATAATATGACAGGCTAGGCTCAGTCCGTAATCAGCTGTCGCTGTAATATACTTGTTTACATCGTCAATACTGTACTTCACGCGGCGCGGTATGTATGGAAAAGACCTGCAGATATATGGCTTGTAGATGTAGTGTATAGAGCATTTATTGCCAACTAGGAACGGGCATGCTGAGTTCTCATTGAGTTGAAGTATAAAACTAAACGCTATGTTAACACCACTAATCGCGTCGTAAACCGTATATCCAGGTGTTATTTTTACATCTACTCCAATTACTCTGCTGAGCTCTCTCAATATAACTTCCTCGTGGGGTAGTAATGATATCGGTGAGAGTTTACAGCACACTCCACACACATCACACTTAAAAACGGGAAGCTCGTGCAAGGCTCTCCACCTAGACTGTCACGTAATACCCTGGAATCTTCTCGCGGTACAGCTCTTTTACTCTCTCAACACCACCTATCTCCTCAATGTACTCGACGACTAGTGGCGGCACGTACTTCTTCCACTCACTGCTTCCACTAGCCATTAGCCTCCTTATTACACTACCTCTGAGTAGCTCCCGGTTAAATGCCGGCGGCTCAACAACCCTATACCCCTCTTCGAGAAAGAGCCTCCGAATAATAGGGTTAAGCGTGACAACAGCATCAAAATCTGGACTATAGAGCTTTACATAGTGAACAGCTGACCTGCTCACCTCTAATGTGGGCAGTGTGACTGTTATAATTCTCGATAAGTCGAGTCCTCTCCACTTAATAGCTCTACGAATCATTTCAATTCTCTCCCCGGTTGTGAACGGGTTTTCTGGCGTGTGGCTTTGACTAGCCATTCCAATAACAATGACGAGCTCGTCGTAGAGCGAGAAGCAGTGCTCAATAACGTGCATGTGACCATAGTGAAGCGGTTGAAATCTCGCTATTATTAAGCACCTAGACATGCAATGCCCCTTTACCCAGCACTATTCTACACTTAAAGTAATAGACTATTTAATCTGCACTGCGAAGTCGAGTCCGCTATGCAATGTTATTAAGTAGCGCTATTAGCTATTACGAGTTGTACTCTAAATTACTGGCATTACGGATTTGTGCTAATGATGAGTACCAGAACAGCTATGCTTGCTAAGTGCTCAGGGTTCTCTATTTTCTCGACAAGTTCTAGTAGAGATCTCTCTCCTTCAATGGCGTTAACGAGCCCGCGTAGATCTCTTCTGAGATCACTAATACCCTCTCTACTCTTCACGACTCTGTAAATGTCAAGTAGGAGTCTTCTTAAAAACTCAGGGTCTATTTTGGTGTCCCACAGACTAATACTAATAGCTTCACTAATCTCACGGGCAAGTCCTGGTATGTAGCTAATAGGCGAGACTTCCTCGAGATACGCGTTGAATATTTTAATGAAGTCCCTATACGCATCACTACCCAACGTTTCAGCGTAGAGCTTGAAATAGAGTACTACAGAATCAACTATGCTCTCAATAGCTTCTTCACCGAGAATTGCGCCACGTGAGCTAACTGCTCTCATATTTGCGTGTTCTAAGCTCATGCAGTAAACCCCGTAACTTGGTTCGTAGAGGTATAGTTAAAAGAAAGGAGGGCTTATAGTACTCGTTGAGTCACCGGAGAGGGGCAATTGAAGGAAGTTTGAATAGAGTTAAAAAGACTAAGAGTTCTTGGAGATATAGAGGGCTAATTGATGTAGACAGACTTCATTACACTACTAGTTTTCCGGTTTTCTTGTCGAATATGAGTGCTTTCCTTAAATCTAACTTTAAGTAGACCTCCCCGCCGGGTGCGAGCTTTAAGTCTGGGTGAGCTCTGATCCTCACAGGGTTCTCTCCCACTAATACGGTGACAATAACCTCTGAGCCTAGAGGCTCTACTACTTCGACTTTAGATGCTATAGTGCCTATTGTCAGCTCCGGCTTAGTCATAGTTAGTTCAATGTGCTCTGGCCTTACTCCCATGAGAAACTCTCTACCGCTCTTTACGAGTAGATCAGCGTATTTAGGTGCTACTGGTATTTCAAATACACCAGAACAATGGAGTTTATAGCGGGTTGATACTTCTCCCTCACCAATTATGCTATTAGAGTACTCGGGAGGCACTTTGTATGTGTACTCTCGCGGACTCTCTTCAAGTACGCAGGGAATAAGGTTCATTGGGGGTGCTCCTATAAAAGTAGCTACAAATGTGTCTGCTGGCTTGTTGTATAGCTCATCTGGCGTGCCGACTTGTAGAACCCTGCCTTTATTCATAACTGCTATCCTGTCAGCCATACTCATAGCCTCCACTTGATCATGCGTAACATAAATTGTGGTTATACCGAGAGTTTTCTGCAATTTTTTGAGCTCACTTCTCATTATTATTCTCAACTTAGCGTCGAGATTACTGAGGGGCTCATCTAGAAGCCAGACCTTAGGCCTCCTCACGAGAGCTCTTGCTAAAGCCACTCGTTGCTGCTCTCCACCACTCAATTGCGAAGGATATCTCTTAAGCAACTCCTCTATGTTGAGTAGCCTCGCGACCTCGACAACTCTCTTTCTAATCTCATCTTTTGATAAATTAAGTTCTCTACGTCTCACAGCTAGCGGAAACGCTATGTTATCAAATGCTGTCATGTGTGGATAGAGCGCGTAGTTCTGAAAAACCATTGCTACATCTCTGTCTTTAGGCGGCAAGCGTGTTACTACTCTATCGTCGATTAAAACGTCACCCTCGTCTGGAAATTCTAATCCAGCTATAATTCTGAGAAGAGTAGTCTTGCCGCAACCCGAAGGACCTAGTAGAGAGAAGAACTCCTTATCATCTACTACAAGACTCGCGCGATCAACTGCTAAGACTTTACCGAACTTCTTAGTAACATTTCTCAACTCTACTCTAGCCATACAAGGGCCCTTCTCCGCTTATATAAAATTATTCCCATTGAGAGTTAAATATTGAGCCCCACTGAGGCATCAAGCTAAAAAATAAAATAAAAATCTTCTCTTCTATTCTTCCTAGCGACCCTTTACTTTCTCTTCTTCAGTAAGAGACCCGCTATACCAGCTACTACAATGACTGCTACTACTAAAGCTATTACTTCTATTCTCTCAAGTGGTAGTCTTGGTGAGTCTGTTTGTGTAGGAGTGGGTGTGGTGGGAGTTGGCGTTGGAGTCGGTGTGGGTGTGGGTGTAGGTGTGGGTGTGGGGGTGGGGGGGGGCGTGGGCGTGTATAGTCCGTAGCGACTAACGCCCACAAGTTTAGCTGGCTCGCCAGTTTCTATATTAAAGCTCTTGAGCATGGTGTACTGGGCTTCTGCTGTAGGCGCTAACAAGTCGAGTACGCGTGGAATAATGCCTTTCAGTGAGGCCCTGGCGTACTCTGGTGTGCTTGGTACTTCTACATTCCACTCTCCTCCACCAATGACAAACGGCCTTATTCTGCTAGGTCCGTATCCATCGTGACTAGTTACCACTACTACGTATACCCAGTCTTTAATGTTCTCTACATCGTAAAGGACTTCTTTCGCAATTTCAACTATAATAGACTTCGTCGCGTGATCAGCGTACGCTCTGAGAAAGCCGTCTTGTACTAGCGGTCTCTCTTTATCGAAGTAGTAGAGAGCTGTTCTCTGCCCGGTAGGCAGTGGATCAGTATCCCAGCCCGGAGCCACTAAGAGAGCCATGTGCCATCCATATGCTATAGTGACATTTAATCCGAAGGTGTCTTGACGCCCTGATGTTTTAAGAGTTGTTAAGATGTAAAAGTGTACTTGTTGCATACTCCAGCCGTTAGGACCGCCCCACGGGTTTCCGCCGAGCTCTCTAAACGTGAATACAAAGACCACTCTATCTCCTGCATCTAGTACTGTGAATTTTGTTAAGTCAAATACTCCAGGCACAAATACAGCTGCTCCGGGGTACTTGAAGTCACCTGGACCATTGTCATCGCCGACGGGATCGCTCATTTCGAATATAACTTCTCCAATTACTCCTACTGGTCTAGGTATGAATAGTTGATAGGCTAGTCCAAGCCTCGAAGACCACTCGGACACTGTGTTATTCAAGTAGACTACTACGGCTATATAGGCAAGTTCGCCGGTAGCTAACTTCAAATCACTTATCTTTACTGAGAACTCTGCCGAGTAAGAACCTGGAATACCCGTTACGAACACGTCAACTGCGCCGAGCTGGCGCCACGTGCCGCTAGTAGCTAAGCCTATATAGGCTTTACGCG
This sequence comes from Desulfurococcaceae archaeon, assembly GCA_049414425.1. Taxonomy (GTDB): domain Archaea; phylum Thermoproteota; class Thermoprotei_A; order Sulfolobales; family Desulfurococcaceae; genus UBA285. The sequence continues at coordinate 18,850 of JBMSAO010000058.1, read as the reverse complement.
CGGTGAAGTCTACTAGTACCTCTCTCATCAAGTATATTCCTAAGTCAACGCTATTGTACCTCGGGTATAGTGCATAGTCGGGCTTGTATGGTGAGAGAGAGGCGTTGGGAGTCGCGAAGTACACCGCTACGATAACGTCCCTTAGATCATTTGCCTTAATATTCACTGCGAAGTATAAGTGAGAAGCACTCACCGCGACATATACAGTTGGAACTACTCTTCCAACAGTGATTCCCAGAGCTCTATTTTCATTTACAAGTGCTTCCCACAAATTCTCTACTTGGCCATCTATTACTGGTGGGCTCTCAACTAGTGATGGTGGAACTGGGTTGAGTGTTCCTATAGGTGTGCCGTCTGGATACGCCGTGAGGAGTAGGTATTGAGGCACCTGTATTCCAGCTAGTTCGTAGGCCCTCTTTAAATAGGCCTTGTAGAGCGGGTCGAAAGGTGCTGGAGACCCGCCGCCATCACCTCCATACCACCACCACCAGTCACTAGCTTGGGCTTTTAACAGGTACTCTGCTACACTGTAATGCTTAGTATAGAGTTCTGAGAAGCTGCTCACGCCAAGAGCTCTCATAACGTCTTCTCTTGCTTTAATCATCCACATCCACGCTACGTTTTCTTGTCTATGTCCAATCCATATCGCTAAGTCCACGCCCCAAGAGCCCTCTGGTAGCCTCGCACTGAAAGTTCTCCTAGGTAACTCTGAGTACGCGTCTCTGTAGCTGTCAGGTGGAATATTAGATATATCTCTCCCTGCTAAGTCGAGGTACTCGTAGTTTCTTAGTGGTAACGCCTTAGCCGTGTTGGAAAATCTCTGTATAAACTCCCACGGCGTTATTGTCTCTATTACACCCTGACCCTGTAGCTCCGCCAGCTTAGAGTACAGTTTAGTGAGGAAAATTGTGCCGAATTCTGGATAGTGCTCCCACGGGTTCTCGCCGTCAAGTGCAATAATGACGAGTCTAGGACCTTGAGCCTGCGCTCTGTAAGCTAAAATTCTGCTCACGAGGTCGTTTACCGCCTGATCCTGGTCCCAGCCACTATACCAGAAGCTTATTAAATTGCTAAGCGTTGTTTCCCTGAACACGATGAATATCCTGCCTTCTGGAAAATCAATATACCAGAGAGCCCCTAGATTGTTAATGTTACTTGCATCTACCCCTGTGGCCGCGAGTATCGACTGATCCGTGACGGTCCAGTTCACACCTGCTCTCTTAAAGGCTCTAACTACATACTCGTTTACTGCTTGCTCAGCTGGCCAAGCTCCTGCCGGCGTGAAATTGAAATAATTCTCGAATAGAGTCACTGCGAGTTTAACGTGTATTTCGAGGTCCTCGTCGAGGCCGGCATCTACTAGTAGTGGGGCTAGTGGATGACTATACGGTACTGGTATGATCTCTACTTGTTTTCTACTCGCTAGCTCCCTGTAGATCGGTATTAATCTGGACATTATATCTCTGTGAACGCTTAATACTTGGCGAAGGTGATCTCTATTGAAGTTAGGATAAGACTCTGCGTAGGCTTTTGTCATTAAACTGTAGATCTCTGGGTACTGCTCTCTAGCTACTAGTGGATCTATCCAGAGCAAGTTAAACATTACTGATAAGTCAATTACTTCTTGACTTAATAGGTTGCCTCCAGTAAAGCCCGTTACAACACAATTAATCAGCTCTTCTTCCGTTGTAGCAACTCGCGAGCAGGTGGAAAATAGTGCTTGAGCTCTATCACGTAGCTCTCTGTACCTAGGTGATCGGTTGACTATTCTAGCCCAATTTATATCAAAGAACCCGCCTGGTATTCTTAACATGTCAAATACGTCTCTCACTGTTACAGTGCCATTTACAATTTTCCACGAGATTATCTCTCTTAGGTCCATTTTTCCGTTTTCCACGTAGTCTATAACTTGCTCTAGGAGAGAGCCGGAGAACGTGAATGTTGATTTAACACCGGGGTGTTTTGATAGTATGTAAGCCATTTTGTAGTAGTTTCCAACACTGTGCATTCTCACCCACGGCAGAATAAAGTGTGTCTCGTCTGGACTGTAGTACCATGGCTGGTGGTAGTGCCATATAAAAGCCACATATATCTTCTCCTGCTCCGCTCCTATTCTATTTAGGGGTGCTAGTAGTAGACATAGAAGTACTACTACTAATACTCCCAATATTATTCTTGAACGCGGCTTCATAAAGACACCACTTAAACTAGATATATAGTGCTCTTTAGAATTTAAATTTTTCATTCAATAAGATAAACTAGAAGTGTTAATATGGTGGTGCTTTGCCCGCCTGGAAGTGTCCGCGATGTGGCTTTAGAGGCGACTTGTCTTTAGAGTACTACTGGAAGTGCCCAGTGTGCAGTAGTCCACTAAGTTTAGAATACTCTGTTTCTGGGGAGATCACCGAGTCGAAGAATATGTGGGAGCGGTATAGAGGATTTATTCCATTTAAACCCGAGAAGTATCGAGGCGAAGGCTTAACACCTCTTGTAGTCGAGAGCACTGGAGCTCATGAACTGCTATTTAAATTAGAGTACCTAAATCCCGGTGGTAGCTTTAAAGATCGTGGTACAGCTCTCGCTGTTTACTACGGGTTTAAAATGGGGTTTAGAAAGAGCGTTGTCGACACTAGCGGTAATACCGGCATATCTGTAGCCCTCTACTCTAGACTCTACGGTTTGAACTCGGTGATTATAATGCCGAGAGAAGCCCCTGAAGGCAAGAAGAGAGCTGTTAGGCAGTTAGGCGGAGTCGTCATTGAGACAGAGGGTCGAATAGGTGCTAGTAAATTCGTATACGAGTACATTAACGAGCCTGGTACTTACTACGTAGCGCACTTGTGGAATCCTCTTTACATTGTAGGACACGCGACTATTGCTTACGAAATCTACGAGGATATAGGTGTGCCGGATTACGTAATTGTGCCAGTTGGGTCCGGAGGACTCCTCCTCGGCGTAGTGTATGGTTTTGAGAAGCTAAGAGATCTGGGTCTTACTAATAGAGTACCCAGAGTAATAGCCGTTCAAGGATACGGTGCACAGCCAGTTTACACAGCTATGTGTGGGGAGTCGCTACCAGGAGAACCCTCTACTCTGGCTGATGGCATCATGGTCTCTAATCCGCCTAGAGTAGCCGAAATAGTAGACGCTATTAAGAGAACAGGCGGAGAAGTAGTCTTAATTGGCAATAGCGAAATAGCACGAGCACATAAAGCTCTCTGGGAGTGGGGCTTTACCGTAGAGCCTACATCCGCTGTTGTGTATGCCGCCTACGAAAAGATCTCTGCGAAGATACCGAGCAAGAGCAGAGTACTACTAGTACTCACAGGTTCGGGGCTGAAAACACTATAAATAGAAGAACTATATAAGAGGACGCCTGCATAGTCATAGTAGGCCCGTGGACGCGGGTAGGCCCCAGCTGTTGCTGGAGCAGATAACCGCGTAAGTGTGTAAGAGCACACGCCATCCCCCACGCACAGCAATGAACCCCGCCCCATGGGGCCTGTGGAGGTGGGGCCCCCCTCGGAGGAGGAGGGTAGACCACCTTAGCCGGGGGAACCAGGCCAGGCCCGGAAGGGAGCAACCTAACCCCGGACACAGGCGTTCATGGGTCACCGGGGTTGAGCTCGCGTGGAGCGGCTCTGGGGTGTGCTCTTACACACTCACGCGGAGCCGCGTCCACGGGCCTTGGGAGAACTGAATTGAGTTTAGTGGAATTAAATTTTAGCGGTGTTTAGCGCCAATATGCGTAGAACTAGAGTTAGGAGAATTCCCGAGTTTAGAGAAGTCATTTATGATGAGCGCCGCTGGCAACTCTTAAAGGAGCTCAGATCACGAGCACTCGAAATTATGAGAATTTTTGCGAGTAATGGTATTAGAGTGTGGCTCCATGGCAGTATCGCTCGAGGAGACGTGCGCGCAGAAAGCGATATAGATATAGTAATACCGGTCAGAGCCCCCGCGTACCTTGTAGAGTATTTGCTAGAGAAGAGTGGCTACAAGCCGCGTAATCGCTACATAGTAGTAGCCACACCCACCTCTACGCCCAAAGGCGTTATCGTGCTCGACGACCTTGAGCGTGTTACTGTGAGCTTTCCGCTATTTGACTTTAAACCCCAAGAACTAGAGTTTTACAAGTTCGGCGGGTATTTAGAGTACAGTGAACTCCTAGAAAATAAGCGCGTACCGGGTGTTAACAAGAACCTTGTATTAGTTAAGCCCACGGAGAGGGGTCATGAAGAGTTACCAGTTATAGGGTGGGAGGACTACGTGGCGAGAGTTCTTGGCGTGGATATAGAAGTAGTTATAGAGCGAGTTAAAGTCTTAACGAGAAGAGACGAGGTGGGGAGGACAGGTATTTTCGCCAAAGTAGTCCTCCTGCCTAGTGAGAGCTTTGAAGAAGCGCTGGAACGCCTCTTCCGAGAAAAGAACATTCTCTACAGACTGCACGGCCTACACTAGCAGTCAACACTTACCTTGACACTTTAAACCTCAAAATAGCGATTACACCGCCAAACCCCCGCACTTCACCACCTAGATCGCAACTTCCGGGAATGATGACTATCTCTGACCTCGTTTCGTAAGCTGTTCTTAGTAGAGTTTGTGCTTTTGTAAACTCTTCATCGCTACTCGATTTCAAGAAGTCGTCGACTATTACTAACGCCTTTACGGCACCTAGTTGACACGCTGTGAGCACGTCGTCGAGTCCATAAGCCACCATTTCGGGGTCCTTAATCAAGAGCTCCTTAAAGAGGTTAAGGGCTTCGCGTGCTTTAATGAGCTGAAAGTCACCAACTACTTTTTTCACGACATCTCTATTGAGAACTTCTTGTACACCAGAACAACCACCACTAGACGTGGAATCTGTATAGACGGGTATTTCAATTACTTCTCTAAGAGCCCTGGCTACTCTCTCTTTAAACTCTCCAGGACCCGCAACAACTATTACCTCGACGCGCTCTCTACTAGAAGTCTCCAAAACGCTCTTCACTATGTGCCTAGTAAACGCCTCTAAGTGGCTTTCATAGTCTACGCTGTAAGCCTTGCTGGGCAGAGTATTAGTGTAGTCTAGTAAATACTTAAAACCCTGCTCTAAGAGCAGCGCTACACAGACCTCTTCGTAGTCCACGCACACAATTAGAACTCTAGGTTTACGTGTACTAAATCTCTTAATGTACTCGAGTTCGTGATTTTCCCACTTACTCTTAATTATTGTTATAGTGTCTCCTACACCAATAGCTATAGTGTGGTGTTTACCTCTAACGCCGAGTTTCTCCGGGCCATCAATAATAACACCACTCACTCTTAATTTATCTGCAAACTGCTGAAATTCAACTTTTTTCACTACTACTCCGAGTACTACGGGAATTCTAGTACTTCCACTCTCACCAATTTTTACTTCTCGCGTCGTCTTAGCGTAGACAATGTCGCCTTCTCTAATTACATTGTAGAGCACCCACAAGTCATCTATGGTCTCACACTGGAGTTTTAGAACTCCTCGCTTCAAGTCCTCTTCAATAAGCTTCAATTACACGCCCCAGTAGCATACCCAGTATTTTTCAGGCTTTAAATCATAATTAAACTCTGGAGATGTGTAAAGTGCGTGAATATGGAAGTAGAGTTTTACGTTTTAGACGTAACTTACGAGATTGTGGGTGGTGAACCTCACATCATTATATGGGCTATTACGCGCGACGGTGAGAGAGTTGTTCTACGTGATAGGACTTTTAGACCGTACTTTTACACCGTACTGAGTGACCATTCCAGTGCTCAGAACATAGTAAGCAGAGTAAAGGCTATTGTAGAGCCGTCTTCACCAATACTAAACGTGGAGCTTGTTGACAGGAAGTTTCTCGGTAAATCCGTTAATGCACTCAAGATAACTACTCTCATACCAGAGTACGTGCGGAAGTACAGAGAGAAAGTCAAGCAGATACCCGGCGTACTCGATGTCGTGGAAGCCGATATCAGATTTAGCATGCGCTATATACTCGACAAAGGTCTGAGGCCCTGTGGCTGGCATACTGCTGAAGTAAGCGAGCTTAGACCTACTCAGAGTTTTCGAGTTCAAGAGGAGTACGAGGTAGTCGGAGAGATCAGGTCTCTAGAAGACTCTACACCTCCACGAGACTTGAGAGTAATGGCTATGGATATTGAAGTGTATACTGAGCACGGCTCGCCTAAACCACAAAGAGACCCAGTAATAGTTATAGGAGTAGCTACGAGCAATGGGGATGTACAACAATTCACATCAGAGAGCCTCGTAGATAAGAGTGCTATACAGGAATTCACTAACTACGTTTTAAGCTACGACCCCGATATAGTACTCGGCTATAACAGTAACAATTTCGACTGGCCATACTTACTCGAGAGGTCAAACTACCTCGGCGTGAAACCAGACGTGAGCAGGAGAAAGGGCACTACACTATCTACGAGCACATATGGCCACATCTCTATTCCGGGTAGACTACACGTCGACTTACTGAATTACGCCGAAGAGATCCCCGAAATTAAACTGAAGAGCCTTGATGTAGTAGCGGAATATCTCGGTGTAATGAAGAGATCTGAGAGAGTTCTAATAGACTACACCGACATCCCTAAATACTGGAAAGACCCTGAGGGCAGAGAACTCGTACTGAAGTATAATTTAGACGACGTTACCTCTACGCTTAAACTTGGAGAAAAGTTCCTGCCTTTTGCAATGCAGCTCTCATACGTCACGAGGCTTCCACTAGATCAAGTGGGACCTGCTAGTGTGGGTTATAGGCTCGAGTGGTTCTTAATGTACGAGGCTTCGCGTAGAGGTGAGCTTATACCTAACAGAATTGAGAAAGAGAGCGAGCCGTACAGAGGAGCTATTGTCTTAAAGCCTATTCCCGGTGTACACAGTAATATAGTTGTATTAGACTTCACGAGCATGTACCCTAATATAATGATCAAGCATAATATAGGTCCGGATACAATTGAGAGAGGAGAAGTCTGTAGCGAGGAGACACACTATATTGCACCCGAGGTAAATCACTGTTTTAAGAAGGAACCTGAAGGATTCTTCAAAAACGTACTTAGTAGACTACTAGAATTGAGAAGGAAAATTAGAGAAGAAATGAAGAAATACCCGCCGGGCTCGCCGGAATACGTACTACTAGATGAGAGGCAGAGAGCTGTTAAAATACTGGCAAACGCGACTTACGGCTACATGGGCTGGGTCCAGGCTCGGTGGTATTGTCGTGAATGCGCTGAAGCCGTTACAGCGTGGGGGAGACAGCTGATAAAGGGTGTTATTGAAAAAGCCTCTCAATTAGGCTTGAAGGTGATATACGGAGATACAGATTCGCTGTTCGTCACGCATGACCCCGAGAAGACTAAAGCACTAATTGGCTTTGTCGAGCAAAACCTCGGCTTCGATATAAAAGTAGATAAAGTGTACGTGAGAGTGTTCTTTAGCGAGGCTAAGAAGAGATACGCCGGGCTATTGGAAGATGGCAGAATAGACATTGTAGGCTTTGAGGCTGTTAGAGGGGACTGGGCAGACATCGCTAAAGAAGTTCAGGAGGGAGTAGTCGAAATATTGCTGAAAAAAGGGAGCGTGGAGGAGGCTGTTGAGTACGTGCGTAGAGTTGTTAGCGACCTCACGCAAGGCAAGATCCCCTTAGAAAAGCTAGTGATATGGAAGACCCTAACTAAGCCCATAGAGGAGTACGAAGCAGAGGCTCCTCACGTACTAGTTGCTAAAAAGCTAATGCGACTCGGGTACAAAGTCGAAGTCGGCGACAAGGTAGGATATATTATCGTCAAGGGCTCTGGCAAAATCTCGGAGAGAGCTGAGCCTTACATATTAGTGAGAGATCCGCGCATCGTGGACGTTGAGTACTACATTGACAGGCAAATAATCCCCTCCGCACTGAGGATTTTAGAGTACTTTGGTGTCAGCGAAACCCAGCTAAAAAAGATTCAGGCTGGTAGGAAAAGCCTCTTTGACTACCTCACTAAGAAGTGAAGGGGCGGCTCTCACCTACACTGGTAAGACGCGTAACGTGAGAGCGGGCTCTATTATGGGATTAGTATTTGGAATACTGAGTCTACTAGAAGTAGCTGGAGGCCTCTACATAGGCTTTATACTCACACTAGTGGGATCAATACTAGGCCTGCTCTGGAAGCCATCAGCAACGTAAGTGTAGAGAAGTCTCTTTAAGAAATATCTTTTAAACCTAGTCCTCGGCCTCTCCTTAACTAGTTACTCCTTAGCTGAGTCGGCAGGGAACTCTCAAGGAGGTCTGTTTACGGCAACCTCCTAGCCATTACATACGCGTCTTCTCCATCTAGGTAGTAGCCTTTCTCAACTTTAACTACTCTGTAGCCGAGCTTCTCGTAGAGTGATATTGCGGGTTTATTTGAGACTCTCACCTCCAGGTACGCTTCACTACACTTGTAGTCTTCGTGCATGCTCTTCATAGCAAAAGCCATTAACGCGTATCCAAGCCCCAGTCTCCTGTGCTCTCTTCTCACCGCAATACTAACAACGTGGCCGCTCCTGACGAGAAAGTGCTTAAAGAACCCGGGTTTAATCTCTACTCGCGTCATAATATAGCCAACAACGCTTCCAGTAGGGCTCTCAGCTACGTAGAAAGCCCTGCCGTACTTCTCGAGGAGCTCCTTGAAGAAGCTCCTGGGGTAGTGCTCTGGCAGCTCGTTCATATTAATGTCTATTACGCTGTCAAGATCACTCGTAGTGGCGTGCCTCACGCGGTGGCCAGGAGCTCGACTTGCAAGTCTCCTCAAAGCGTTTTCGTAGATAACATCAACACTAGGCTCACTGCTCACAATGAGACACCATAGTAGTTATAGATTAGAGTGCGGCGCGTTATATAGATAAGCATCAACTTCTAGGCGCCCCTCGAGTGCTAGTTTAGCTCTCTACGCCCATCAACGACCTCCTCGAAGAACTCGGCACTAGTAAACCCTACCTTCACGGTCGAGTACTAGTCTTCCAGCCCCATAGAGTCGCGTACTATAAGCGAGTACGGGTTCTGCTCTGTCCTCTTAACCTACTTATCAATGAACCGAGCACTCCGAAGAGGTCTAGTTTTATATCTACTTGAGTTCTTAGTCTACACGTGAGGGCTGATTGAGAGCTATGAGTCTGAGAGAGGAGATCGCCGGGCTAGTGCACCAGCCACTCGCTAGGAAGAATATTGTACTGGGGGTGACGGGCTCCAGCTCGGTGTACAAGTCTGTGGACTTGGCTAGAAGGCTTATAAGAATGGGGGCTACTGTGAGAGTAGTAATGACTCGCTTCTCTACGAGGCTCATTGGACCAGACCTCTTCTACTGGGCTACTGGCAGCAAGCCCTACATTGAGATGACAGGTGAGACTGAGCACATAGACCTCGCTAAGTGGGGCGACGCGATGGTGGTAGCCCCGGCTACTCTCAACACTATGAGTAAAATCGCGTATGGTGTTCTAGACGAGCTCTTACCACTAGTAGCAGTGACCATGATTGGATCCGGTAAGAGAGTAGTCGTCGTCCCCGCTATGAATATAAGGCTCTTCAACACACCGCAGTACAAGAGGACTGTAGAGATACTAGAAGAGCAGGGCGTCTCCATCATACCCCCACTAGTAGAGGAGGATAAGGCCAAGTACCCCCCGCTAGAAGACCTCGCTCACTGCGTAGACGCTATTGTAAATCGCGGCCGAGACCTCGCGGGGCACAGAGTACTCGTCACAGCGGGTCCTACTAGAGAGCACATAGACCCCGTAAGAGTCATCACTAACCCGAGCAGTGGGCTAATGGGTGTACTAGTAGCGAGAGAAGCGGCGTGCAGAGGCGCCGTAGTAGACCTCGTTCACGCCCCAATAAGCGTTGAAGCCCCCTACATGGTTAACAAGTACTCTGTCGAGACAACTGAGGACATGGCTCGCGCTGTAGAGAGCCTCACTGAGAAGTACGAGTATAGTATAGCGGTCTTCGCGGCTGCTCCTGCTGACTACAAGCCAGTAGCTTCCAGCACTGAGAAGATCCCTAGTAGGAGTACTCCTAGACTAGTACTAGAGCTCACAAGTACCCCCAAAGTCTTGAAGTCCGTTTCGAAGAGGCCTAGAGTACTCGTAGGCTTCGCGGCGGAGACTGCTAGTGGAGAGAAGCTACTAGAAAAAGCCCTTGAGAAGATTTCCGACTATAATTTCGACTTACTAGTAGCAAATAACGTGCTCTCTGAGCGTGCAGGCTTTGCTAAATTATTCCTTGACGCCCTAGTAGTGGATAAGAGTAGAAGAGTTCTCGAGAAGGGGCTACTCGTAAAGCACGAAGTCGCGAGAAAACTACTGGACTACGCAAAGGAGAAGCTGCACTAGCAGCCCGCTCTACTCAGAGATATTAATAAACCACCAGTACTTCTTTCTAGACCCCAGTATCCTCCACGGCTTGGTTATAATAGCCATTAACCCCACTAGAACAGCTGCTATGAGAGCGGGGCTGGGTGCTGATGCTTGTTGAGTATGTGTTTTAACCTGTGTAACTGAGGTGTTAGTGCTCTTCAGGAGCTGAGTGATCTCTGAGTACAACGAGTGGAAGTTCTCGCTTAAATTACTGTACGCACTAGTCAGGTTCTCGTATAGATTCAGTAACAGCGTGTAGTTCTCGTAGAGATGCTCGTAGCGCTCTCTCAGAGCAGAGTATTCTCGAGAGAGCTCGCTGTGCTCTCTGAGGAGCTCTGTGTGCCTCTCGTATAGCTCCTGGTAAGTAGTAGCCCTGATCGCTGTAATCGTCGCCGACACGTAGCTATAGTGATACCGGGCGCTACTCGTAGAGTAGTACTCGACCTCGAGAGCTAGCTTTAAGTAGCCCTCCTCACGTGGAGCTACAGTTAAGTTGAATACTCGCTGAGCGCCTGCTCCGAGAAGCTCACTCCTCAGTAGAGTGTAGTGCTCGTCTACGCCACAGTTGTAAATCCATGCAGCGACTTTTACAACTGACAAGCTACTCTCGTAGACTTGTAGTGCCAGCTCTACTACTACAGTACTGTTAATTCTCGCTTCGAGAGGTGCTCTAATTTTAAAGTACAAGTTGGGGCCTAAGTAGCCTTGAGTCCACGTGTAGTCCTGAGCACTAGTAGTGCGGGCGAGTATTAGAGGAGCTGTGAGAACTAGCAGTACTAGTAGTGCTAGTACTCTGGGCTTCAAGACCACTCACCCTAGACACTATCGCTAGAATACACTATAAAAAGGGCAGTACTACTAGCGAGTCGCGAGAAAAATACGTGAAGAGTCTACGAGAGATCTCGCTACGTGATAGGAGCGCGTTTGGCTAGACGGCTCCTCTCGGTAACAGCCTTAAAGACTTCTAGTGGTGAGCCGAAAACCTCATAGAAGTTCTCCGCGTAGTTCTTCACAAAGGTGTCTATGAGCCCTCTGAGAGTCCCCGCGACGCTTCCTCTAATAGGAGTGTCTAGTGGTAATGGCTCGTAGTAGTCTATTCCCTTAAGCGGCCCCGTCGCGAAGTACCACATAGTTTTCGCTATTTTCCTCCCCTTGACTGGCGTATATGAGGAGCCGGTAGTAGTGAATGACGTGTATATCAAGTACACTGCTACTACTCGCTGTGGCAACTTCGGCCTATCTACCCTGTCTAGGTCCACTACCTCGTAGCCGTGTCTGGTCTTCTCGTGAGACTCAACTTTTACACCGTACAGCTCTCTCACTCGAGGATCAAAGACCAGCACTCTCGTGCCGCCGTGAACCTCTATGTACTCACTAGTGGCTTTTATAATAGTGTTCTCGGTGGAGAGAATGCTGTAGCCGTGAGTGAGTGCAATAGAGGAAATAGTGCTCTTACCCGTGTGAGGGTAGCCTAGTAGCAGTACTGCCCTCTCTCCATCACTAATAGCTACAGAGTCTGTTAGTAGCAAATAGCCCCTCTTAGCGAGACTCCTCGCGTAGACCTGGAGTAGGAAGAACACGGGTGACTCGTTTACGTAGGCTTCTGGTAGCCCACCGCGCACGGCGTAGTAGTCCGGTACGCCAGGCTCGTCGCTGTAAACAGTAGACTCAATACTAAAACCAGCACTACTAATCCACACAATACGCGCCTCAATACCACCGAGACACTCAGCGCGCTGAGACGCGGGGAGATATCTCCTCGAGAAAGTGGAGAGGAGGGCTCTCTCGAAGCTCACGGGATCACTGTGCTCGACTCCAATAGTGACGCCTGTACCCCCCGGACTGAGAAATATCAAGACTAACTACCCCAATCCAGCTCCAAAATACCTCTGCGAGTTTTTAAGTATAGGCACGTAGAGGTATCTAGACGAGCTCTTGACTAGCAGTTAAAAGTGCAGTTAGAAACCCGATCATCGCGGCTCTAGAGAGTTTCTACTGCGCGAGAGCTCCCTATAGTACTCTGTGATAACTCTAACTCTGTTTTTAATTGAGGGGTACGCTACGCCATTTACTACTAGTGGTCTCAAAACTCTCCTCGAGGACTCGGAGGTCTGCACTTCTACTAGCTTCCTCAGGGCGCTGGCGAGTAGAGTGCTCCCCGTTATTTCAACAGCGTAAATATCTGCCAAGTGCTCTTCTAATCTACTAAGGCTGATAATTACAGTGACACTGAGTATAATGCTCGCAGTGAACACAGTTACACTTAGCACTTCGAGATGCATTTGAATTTTCGTTAAGAGTGCTACTGTAATTGACGCGTTAAAGAGCACCGCAAAAGCGAGGACCCCCCTCAGTGCTCTAAGTACTGTTAAGTGCTTGTGGCCGAGCTCGTGAGCTATAACGGCTTTTACCTCTTCTCTACTGAGAGCGCGGAGCAAGCCCCTACTAACCGCGATATCGTCGAGTAGGAGAAAAGCGCGCGGAGAGGCCTCGTCTACTACTCTAATGCTCAGCCCTCTAGTTCTAGCAGGCTTTCCAACCTCGCTGAGAACACTACTCAACCACTCCTCTTCACTAGATTCTCTAGCGCGGTGGGCTCTACTCCTCAGCCACTCAGTCACGGCTAAACAGCACACTAATATTAAGATCACAGCGTAGTACTCTAGCGCTCTGAGTACTAAGTGCCCTGTAGGAAGGCCAGTAGAATGTAGTAGAAACCAGGGACTTATAATCAATGCGAGCAACAAGCCCAGTAGGATTAAGTAGGCTAGTCTCAAAGACTCTTCTACTCCAAGTCCCTTCTCTATGAGCCAGTAAGCTAAGCTCTCTAGTAGCCTTAAGTGCTTTGAGCAGTCCTCACTGCCTATGTGACGTCACCAAGACCATTGTTCAGTATCGTACTAAACACCAGGTCAAAGTTAAAAAAAGAGAAGTTAACGTGTCGGAGAGCTCGGGATCCCTCGGAGCGGGTGTGTTGAGACTTTTATTGAGGGGGTGTGCAGAGAGGTCTAAGAGAGGTGAACTGGGAGAGGTAAGGACTTGAGCGGGGACGGCTGGGTAGCCTCTTCAGCTCTCCTCGCGGCGCTCTCAACTTCTTTATAATATCTCTATACGTTGGTTGATATCAGAGGTGTCTACTCTGTGAAGGCTGGTGTCGTGAGAGAGCTCGCAGAGATCTACGTGGAGGGCTCACCTAGGAGGTACCCCGAGTTGCCTCTAAAAGAAAACCCAGTGGTGGTGACAGATGTACCTACGCCTGCGCCCGGGAGTAGACAGGTGCTTATAGCTGTTGAGGCGTGCGGCGTCTGCTACACAGATATTGACATAATTGAGGGTAGAGTGAAGTGTAAACTCCCAGTTATACCCGGGCACCAAGTCGTGGGGAGAGTTGTCGAGCTAGGTGGCGGTGTTAGTGGAGTTGCCACTGGTGATCGTGTCGGAGCTGCGTGGATAGCGTGGAGTTGTGGAGTCTGTGAGCACTGTGTGAGGGGTTACGAAAACCTCTGCGTGAACTTTAAAGCCACGGGCTGCGACCTCGATGGGGGCTACGCCGAGTACACAGTGGCTTATGCTGACTACACCTACAAGTTGCCGGGTAGTATTGAAGCGGAGAAGCTGGCTCCACTAATGTGCGCTGGGAGTATTGGGTGGAGAGCTTATAAACTCGCTAATATACGTGATGGCTACCGCGTAGGCCTCTTCGGCTTCGGCTCCTCAGCACATATAGTAATACAGGTTATTAAGAAGCTACACCCCTCAGTAGAAGTGTACGTCTTTACTCGTAGCCGGGAACACGCAGAGCTCGCCGAGAAGCTAGGAGCTGACTGGGTGGGCTACCCCTCCGAGACTCCTCCCCGCAGAGTAAACGCGGTTATAGACTTCACGCCCGTGGGGGAGACTGTGAGGAGAGCGCTGGAGTTGCTCGAGAGAGGGGGTAGACTAGTAATCAACGCTATTAGAAAGCAGACACCAGTAGTACTCGACTACGCTGAGCACCTCTGGATGGAGAGGGAAGTTAAGAGCGTGGCTAACGTCACGAGGAGTGACGTAAAGGAGTTTATAGAGTTCTACGCCAAGTACGGTATTGACGCACACGTGCAGGTCTACAGGCTAGAAGATGTAAACGCGGCTCTGAGAGACTTGAAAGCGGCGAGGACTAGAGGAGCTCCAGTACTGAGAATTAAGTAGAGCCTCTCGCGCACTGAGATGACTAGTTTGGTGGCCAGCGTGGCGGGCTCTATTACGCCTATATCAACGGCGATTATACCCATAGGCGGCGTCGGCGCGAGGCTCTACCCGCTAACAGTGGACACTTCTAAGTCTATGATCAGGTTTCTCAATAGACCACTACTAGAGTTCATTCTTGAAACACTAATTATAAGCGGTATTCGCGAAGTGTACCTCGGCGTTAGTGGCTACGTGAATTACGTGCAGGTCTTTGAGCACTTCGGCCTGGGCGAGGCACTGGCGCACAGGTTTAATCTGAGTGGAGATCAGCTTAGAATTAGGTACATGCCCAATATTCTCTCGCGTGGCAATGCAGAAGCCGTTCTCGCAATACTGCAGTACTACAACATCAAGGGCGACGTTCTCGTAACTCAGTGTGACACTGTGTTTAGTCACCTAGACCTCTCGAGTGTGTGGTACTACTACTCGACTAGAAACTGCGACATGCTTATAGTGTTGAAGAAGGCTAAGAGCTTCGAGGAGATCACTAGGTATGGAGTCGCGAAGCCGAGTAGAGATAACATTATAGAGTACTTTGTCGAGAAGCCTAAGAGGCTCGAAGAGGCGCCATCAGACCTAGTGAATACAGGTATTTACGTACTGAATACTAGGAGGTTTCTCGAGTTCTTTGAGGGCGAGGAGGGGGCTAGACTCTACAGAGAAGGCCGCGTGGACTTCGGCAAGGACGTAATCCCCGCGATGATAAGGAGCGAGTACAGAGTCTGCGGGTACCCGGAGGACTTCGCGTGGTTTGATGTGGGGACTCCCGAGGCGTACCTGGAGGCGGTGTTCTACTTTCTGAGGAATAGCACTCCAGAGAGGCTAGGAGTGGACTTTGTCTACAATGGCCTAAGAGCTATGGGTAGAAGAGCTCTCTCACGCGAGTTTCAGAGAAATCTAGTTGAGAGAATGAGAGCAGGGCTAGTAGTAATTAGGGGTGATGTGTTAATTGGAAGGCACTGTAGTATAGGAGATCGTGCGGAGATAGCAGACTCCGTAATAGACCACTACACGGTGATATCAGAGGAGTCAGTTGTAGAGAGGTCTGTGATCATGGACAGATGTCGCGTTGGCAGGAGAGCGCGAGTAGTGAGGAGTATTGTGGGGAGACACGTAATTGTAGATGAAGAGGCGGTTGTGGAGGACAGTGTTATAGGCAACAACGTGTACATAGGGAGAGGGGCAATCGTCAAGGACTCGCGTATATGGTCTGGCCGCTACATGCCGCCGGGCACAGTTCTAGCTGGCGTGACGCTCTCGTAAATTCCGTGCTAGTTTTAAACCCCTATTTTTATCTCCTAAAATTAAAGGTGCCCTATCTTGGTAGAGATAGTAGACTTGACTCTGCGTGATGCTCACCAATCACTCATAGCTACTAGGCTTAGGACTGAAGACATGATCCCGATACTGGACAAGATTAACGAGGCGGGCTTTTACGCTATTGAAATGTGGGGTGGCGCTACTTTCGACGTTATGATTAGGTATTTGAGAGAAGACCCCTGGGAGAGGCTCGGAATAATTAGAGAGAGAGTTAGGAAGACTAAGCTCATGATGCTCCTGCGCGGGCAGAATCTAGTTGGCTACCGCCACTACCCAGACGACGTCGTCGAGAAGTTTGTTGAGCACGCGTACAAAAACGGTATAGACATCTTCAGGGTCTTCGACGCGCTGAACGACGTGAGGAACATGAGGACGTCTATTAAGAAAGCCAAGTCACTCGGCGCAATTGTACAGGGCACTATAACGTACACGGTGAGCCCAGTACACACTCTAGACTACTACTTAAAGCTCGCAGAGGAGCTCTTAGCGCTCGAAGTAGACTTCATTACTATTAAGGACATGGCGGGGATACTAGACCCCTACACCTGCTACGAGCTAGTAAAGGCTATTAAAGAGAACTTCAAGGCCCCCGTAGACGTGCACTCGCACACTACAGGCGGGCTGGCAGTCGCGAACTACATTAAAGCAGTAGAGGCCGGCGCCGACATCATAGACACGGCTATTAGCCCACTGGCATTCGGCACAAGTCACCCCAGTATACAGGTAATGTACTACGCCCTACCACCCGACAAGAAGCCCAGAGTAGACATGAAGGTCGTAAAGGAGATCAGCGAGTACTTGCACAGAATCCTCTTCACCAAGTACAAGGACTTACTGGACATAAGAGTGTTCATGCCGGATCCCAGCGTGCTAGAACACCAGATCCCAGGCGGCATGATATCCAACTTCCTCGCTCAGCTCAAGCAGGTTGGAGCAGAGGATAAACTCCCACTAGTACTCGAAGAGGTTAAGCGCGTTAGAGAAGACTTGGGGTGGCCTCCACTAGTGACACCGGCGTCTCAAATAGTAGGCGTTCAGGCAGTTCTCAACGTCCTCTACGGGAGGTATGGCGTGATCGCTAAGGAGACGTATAACTACGTTAAAGGCTACTACGGCAGGTCCCCGACTCCTATTAAAGAAGAAGTGCTGAAAATAGCGCTGAAGAACGAAGAGCCTATTAACACGAGGCCGGCTGACCTACTAGACCCGGCTTACGAGCAGTGCCGGGAGGAGGTCGTGAAACTAGGCTACTACACCAAGGAGGAAGACGTCTTAACGTACTGCTTATTCCCGGATGTGGCAGTAGAGTTCTTCAAAATTAGAAGTGAGAAGTTGAAACCCAAGACGCCCGCGAGAGATCTCTGGGACGAGGTCTTAGGCTACTAAGTGGCTAATAGGGGGTCTAGTAATATCTACTCGTAGTGATGAAATGCACCTCGGCGGATTCGTGAAGAAGCTGACCTGGACTGACCCCGCGCGGCTTTAGTGTAGAGAGGAGCTATTTCAGTGCGGCTTTAAAACTGTCAACTCCGTACGCCGCCATGGCTACGAGCTCTATCGTCGCGAGAGCGTCTCTCGTGCTCTCCGCCTCGAAGTACAGCGTGTACGCGTCTAGTCTCTTGAACTTCTCCTCGAGAACATCAGCTACTAGTGAGTCTCTTAGAACTAGCTCAACTCTCAGCGGCTTACTCCACACTAGCGTCTTCACCTCACCCCGCTTAACTCTCTCAGCGGCTAGATTAACGTCGCGCCTCAGAGCCTCGAGCACTCTGTCCATCCCGTAGAATAGAGCGGCGTACCTAGAGACTCCCCGCTTTAGCGGCGTGAAGACAACCCATGGCGTGTACTTCTCTACCTCTGCCTTCAAGTACTCGTCGCCGGCTAGATAGGCAACGGGGACTCCGAGCTCCCCCGCGCAGAGAGAGTTTACTAAGTACTCGCTCACTCTCACTCCGTTAATCCTGATCTCCGCGAACGCCCTGCCGCTGTAAGTGTGGTCGAAGACGCCGTGCACAGTGCCAGCGGCTGTGTGGTAGCCCACGTAGAACACTGCTGAGAAGCCGCTGTCCAGCATAGTGATCATGCTGTAGGGCCTCGGGTACCCCTGTAAAACGGCTACTCTGCCGTCTAGCTCAGTGTAGTCTATATTAGTCATTAAGCCGTGACTATCAGCTACTACGACTTCACTAAACCCCGACTTGAAGAGCTCATCGGCCGCTGCATTGACTACTCTTGTCATCACCTTAGAGGCCCTCGAGAACTGGCTACTCCAGGGAGACAGCATAGTGCCTGAAACTACGCCTGGTAGCCCCTCGAGATCGACTGAGACGTACGCCTTCAAGCCGCTCACCGTGCGTTATTTACCTCTCTGCGAAGTTAATAACTTCACGCCTCTCTATAAGTAGCCGGTGTGCTCTAATTTGAAGAGGCTACTTCAGCTCAGCGTCGACAGCGAGCTCAGAGAGGTCTTAAAGACTAGTCTACCACTAGTCCTCGTCGAGCTTGTTAGTAGCCTCTACTCGCTCATAGACACTTACTTTATTAGTGGACTAGGAGCAGGGGCCTTAGCGGGGCTTGGTATCTCAATGTACGTTCTCATGCTTCTCCAGTCAGCTATTGTCCTTTTTACTACTCCAGTTCTAATAGTAGTCTCGCAGAGCCTTGGTGCCAGCAGGCTAGACTTGGCTAGGAGCTTTCTAGCAGGAGTTCTCCTAGTGGGCGGGGTATACACTACTGTTCTCGGCCTTCTCAGCTACTCGTTCTCGGAGCCACTAGTAGCTCTGGTCTCGGGTACTAGGGGCCTAGTACTAGAGTACTCTGTTGAGTACTTGAAGCTGAGGTGTCTCGGCCTCATAGCGCTCTACGCTACAACAGCGCTGGATATGGTTATTATTTCGACTAGTAAAACGCAGTACTCTCTAATAG